>NZ_DATKFP010000132.1:0-11423 GCF_035511395.1 Sphingobium sp. | reverse complement strand
GCCGATTATCTGAAGCTGATGCCGCAGGATCGCACCGCTTGCGTCCTGCCTTTCAGCTTCGATTATGGGCAGAATCAGCTGTTTTCCACCTGGTATGCTGGCGGATGCGTCTATCCGCTTGGCTATCTGACGCCGCGTGACGTCATGAAGCTGGTCGATCGGCGGGATATCACGACGCTGGCGGGTGTGCCCCCGCTCTGGGTGCAACTGACCGAACTGGACTGGCCGGCAGAGGTCGCCGCGAAGCTCAGGCGCCTGACCAACAGCGGCGGTGCGCTGACCCGTCCGCTGGTGGCGAAGCTGCGCGCGCTGTTCCCGCAGGCCGATCTTTATCCGATGTATGGCCTGACCGAGGCCTTCCGCTCCACCTATCTGCCGCCCGCGCTGGTCGACAGCCATCCCGATTCGATGGGCGGCGCCATTCCCTTTGCGGAGATATTGGTGGTGCGCCCCGATGGCAGCCCGACCGATGCCGACGAGCCGGGCGAACTGGTTCATTGCGGCCCGCTGGTAGCGCAGGGCTATTGGCGCGATCCGGCACGCACGGCCGAGCGCTTCAAGCCCGCGCCGGCCGCCTCGCGCTATGGCGGCATGGCGGTTTGGACGGGGGATACCGTGCGGCGCGATAGGGAAGGGTTGCTCTATTTCGTCGGTCGCGACGATGCGATGATCAAGTCCGCCGGCAACCGCATCAGTCCGACCGAGATTGAGGAGGCCGCCGTCGCCGTGCCGGGTATCGCCGAAGCGGTGGCGCTGGGCGTGAAGGACGATCGGCTGGGGCAGGCCGTGCGGCTGCTGCTGCGCGCAGACGACCCCGCCGTCGCGGAGGCGGTCGCCGCCCATCTCAAGACCGAATTGCCCAATTTCATGCAGCCCAAGGATATCATTGTGCTTTCCGAATTTCCCCGCAATCCCAATGGCAAGATCGACCGGGTCGCGCTTGCTGGAGACTATGGCGCATGAAACCCATGGGGCCGATACCGTCCTGGGCCAAGGGCGAGGAAGAGATGCTGCTGATCGGCGGCTGCGGTGCGGAGAGCCTGGTCGATGAGGCCGGCGATACGCCGCTCTTCGTCTATGACATGGATATCGTCGCAGCGCAGGTCCGTCGCTTCCGCGAAGCCATGCCCGCTGCGCTGCACCTTCATTATGCGGTGAAGGCGAACCCCTATGTGCCCCTGCTGGCGCGCATGGCGCATCAGGTCGACGGGTTCGATATCGCGTCGGGCGGCGAACTGGAAATGGCACTGGAGGCCGGCATGGCGCCTGACCGGATCAGCTTCGCCGGGCCGGGGAAGCGCAACGACGAACTGTCCGCCGCGATCTTTGCGGGCGTGACCATCAACCTCGAATCGGAGGGGGAGGCGCGCCGTGCGCTGGCCGTGGCCGAAGCGATCGGCAAGACGCCGCGCCTCGCTGTCCGGGTCAATCCGGACTTCGACCTGAAAGGATCGGGGATGCGGATGGGCGGCGGTGCGAAGCCTTTCGGCGTCGATGCCGATCGGGCGGGCGCGCTGGCGCGGATGGTGATCGATGCCGGGGTGTCATGGCAGGGGTGGCATATCTTCGCGGGTAGCCAGAATCTCGACGCTGCGGCGATCATCGAGACGCAGGCGGCAACGATCGCGCTCGCCGCGCGGTTGTCCGACGAGGTCGGCGCCACGCCGCCGCTGGTCAATCTGGGCGGCGGCTTCGGCATCCCCTATTTCCCCGGTGACGAGCCGCTCGACATTCGCCCGATCGGCGTGGCGCTCGATAGCGCGCTGGAGCATCGGGCCGACATATTGGGCGGCAGCGACTTCGCGATCGAACTCGGCCGCTGGCTGGTCGGCGAGGCGGGCGTCTATCTGACCCGCGTGGTCGACGTGAAGCTGAGCCAGGGCGAGACGTTCGTCGTGGTCGATGGCGGCCTGCATCATCAACTTGCCGCCAGCGGCAATTTCGGCACGGTCGTGCGGCGCAACTATCCGATCGCAGTCGCCAATCACTTCGGCGCTGCGTCGGCGGCCGATCCGGTGACGGTAGTGGGATGCCTTTGCACCCCGATCGATCGATTGGGGGACAAGGTGGCGCTGCCGGTGGTGGAGGAGGGCGACCTGATCGCCATCTTCCAGGCTGGCGCCTATGGCGCGTCCGCCAGCCCTTCGGCATTTCTGGGTCATCCAGCGCCCAAGGAAGTTTTACTTGGCTGATTTGCGCGCGACTTAACTCCTAACGCTATTTTTACCCTTTCGCTGCAAAGAAGAACCCCAAAGCTCCGTGCCGGCAGTCCGCCTTTCCCTCTTTGGCGGCCGACCGCGCGGGGCGACGATAAGGGGTGAGATTATGCGTTTCGTGTCGGTTTCCAGGCTTCTGATCGGTGCGTCATTGCCCGCTTTGGCCTTGTCGGGCTGCGCCTCTACGCCGTCCGGGCCGCAATTGCCCCCCGCATCCTTCGTATCGACGCAGGAAGGGCCGGGCGAGGAATATATCATCGGCCCGCTCGACGATCTCACTATCTTCGTCTGGCGCAATCCCGAACTGGGCGCGAAGGTGCAGGTGCGGCCCGATGGACGCATCACCACGCCGCTGATCACCGACATGCCGGCGGTAGGCAAGACGCCCAAGATGCTGGCCGACGATATCAAGCTGGCGCTGACCCAATATATCGAAAATCCGCTGGTATCGGTGATCGTCAACAATTTCAGCGGCACGTTCAGCCAGCAGGTGCGGATCGTAGGGGCAACGGAAAAGCCAGCCTCCATCCCCTATCGTGCGAACATGACGCTGCTCGATGCGATGATCTCCGTCGGGGGGCTGAGCGAATTTGCGGCGGGCAATCGCGCGCGCCTCGTCCGCTTCGACAAGGATACGGGCAAGCAGAAGGAATATCAGGTCCGTCTGAACGATCTGCTCAAGAAGGGCGACACCAAGGCCAATGTCATGTTGGCGCCCGGCGACGTCATCATCATTCCGGAAAGCATGTTCTGACCATGGCGGGACTGTACGACGAATTGCTGGTGCTGCTGCACGGCATCTGGAGCCGGCGCTGGATCGCGCTGGGCGTGGCCTGGGGCGTGTGCATGCTCGGCTGGCTGGGCGTGGCGCTGATCCCCAACAGCTACCAGTCCAAGGCGCGGGTGTATGTGAACACCCAGTCGCTGCTGGAAGACAAGATGGGCATCACCCAGGTCCAGTCGCAGCAGGATCTGGACCGTGTCCGCAGCACGCTGGCGAGCGCGGAAAATCTCGAAAAGGTCGTGCGTGAAACCGACCTGTCGCAGACAGTGTCCGGCCCGCGCGACATTGCGGCCAGGATCACCACGCTACGCGAAAATATCACTGTCATGGCGCAGGCGGATCCCAGCATGATCGACATCAGCGCCCTGTCGGCCGATTCGGGCCTGTCGGACGGCGCCAACGCGCGGATCGCCCAGCAGGTGGTGCAGAAGCTGATCGACATCTTCCAGGAAGAAAATCTGTCGGGCGACCGCAGCCAGACCAAGCAGAGCCTGGCCTTCCTCGATCAGCAGATCGCCGCGCGCGGCAAGCAACTGGAAGCGGCCGACCAGCGCCGCGTCGAATTTACCCAGCGTTATATCGGCCTGCTGCCGGGCGCGGGATCGATCAGCCAGCGCATGGATGCCGCCCGTGCGGAAATCAGCAATATCGATTCGCAGCTCGTGCAGGCGCAGAGCGCGCTGTCGGCGATGAACGGCCAACTGGCCGGCACGCCGCAGTCTCTGCCGGGCGTCAGCGCATCGGGCGGCGCGTCGCCGCTGGCGCAGGCGCAGGCCAATCTGGCCTCCATGCGCGCGCGCGGCTGGACGGCGAGCCATCCCGACGTGATCGCCGCCCAGCGTGAGGTCGACGCCTTGCGCAAGGCGGGCGGAGGCAGTGCGGGCGGTGCCGGCGGCACGCCCAATCCGGCCTATCTGTCGATCAAGTCGATGCAAGCGGATCGTGCCGCGACCGTGCAGGCGCTCCAGACCCGCAAGGCGCAGTTGCAGAGCGACCTCAACATCATGATGTCAAAGCAGGTCGACGAACCGGGCATCGCATCCGAACAGGAAAAGCTCGACAGCGATTATACCGCGCTCAAGGCTCAGTATGACAAGCTGATGGCCGACCGGGAGGAAATCCGGCTGCGTGGCGAGGTGAAGACGGAAACCGGATCGGTCCAGTTCCGGGTCATCCAGCCGCCCAGCGCGCCGACCGCGCCGTTTGCGCCCAACCGGCCGCTGTTGCTGCTCGGTGTACTGATCGTCGGTATCGGTGCCGGCGTGGGTGTCGCCTTCGCGCTTGGCCAGCTCAAGGGGACGTTCCCGACGGCGGCGCGGCTGGAAAAGGCGGTGGGCCTGCCCGTCGCCGGATCGATCAGCCAGATGCGCAACGCCGCTCAGGCCGCGGTGGAGAAGCAGCGCCTGAAATGGTTCGCCGGGGCGAGTGGTGGCCTGGCCGCCGTCTGCCTGCTGCTGATCGTCGTCGAATTCGTCCAGCGTGGCATGGCGTGAAGGAGCGCGACCCCATGAACCAGCATAGTCCCATGAAGGGCCGTGGATCGCTGATCGAGCGCGCGACCGAAATCTATGATTTCAGCGCCGCGCTGAAAGGTCGCGCCGCGCCGAAGGTCGATGTGTCGGCGGATCTGCCGCCCATAGCTGTCGCGCCGGTCGAACCGGCTGGGCCTGCAACATCTGCTGCTGCGCCGGCCTTTTGCGCGCCGGCCTGGACCGGGCCGGTCCAGCCGATCGACCGCGCTGCGCTTGCCGAAGCGGGTTATCTGCAACCCGATGGTCCCGTGACCGCGATGAGCGAAGAGTTTCGCCTGCTCAAGCGCGATCTTCTGTCCCAGTTGCAGGCCAACCCGCGCGGCAACCGCATCCTCGTCTGTTCCGCGCATAGCGGCGACGGAAAGAGCTTCTGCGCGATCAACCTGGCGCTCAGCCTCGCGGCAGAGAAGGATCGGGAGATCCTGCTGGTCGATGCCGATTTCGGCAAGCCCGGTATCCCGGCGAAGCTGGGCCTGACCGGTGGGCCGGGGCTGATGGATGCGCTGGCCGATCCGTCGATTGCGATCGAGGATATCATCATCCGCACCGACCTGCCGTCGTTGTCGGTGCTGCCCGCCGGCGAACGCAGCAACAACGACACCGAATATCTGGCCTCGGCCCGGACCCAGCAGCTGCTCGCACGGCTGACCGAAGGGCGGCCCGAACGCATCCTGATCTTCGATTCGCCGCCCTTGCTCGCGGCATCGCCCGCCGCCGTACTCGCCAGCCATGCCGCGATCGCGCTGCTGGTCGTGCGGGCCGACAAGACAAGCGAAAGCGCCCTGCGCGAAGCCGCAGCGATGCTGAAGGGCGGGCCGCAGGTGCAACTGCTGCTCAACGCCGTCCGCTTCACCGGAGGCCGCCGCTTCGGCAGCTATTATGCGAAGGGAGATGCGCAGGCATGAGCGTGCGCCACTGGATTTCGAGTGCGTCCTTCATTGTGCTGGCGACCGTCGCCATGCCGGCGCTCGCCCAATCGTCGCGACAGGACCAGCGCCTGAACGTCACGCCTTATCTGGGCATCGATCAGGTCGTCATGGCGCCGCTGAAGGGCGAGGGCGATGTGCTGACCTACACCAACGTCACCGCCGGCGTGACCGCGGAGGTGCGCAGTCGCCGGGTCGAAGCCACCATCGACGCCCAATATAATCACAGTTTCGGCTGGGGCAGTCAGGCAACCGATCAGGATGTCATCAGCGGCATATTGAATATGCGCGTCAATGTTGCGCGCGGCCTGTCGCTCAACGCAGGTGGCCTTGCGACGCGAGTGCGAACGGATGGCCTGTCTGGCGCCGCTGCTCTCAACGACAGTTTCACCAGCCAGGTCTATGCCGGCTATGTCGGCCCTTCCTATACGACGCAGCTTGGCGATTTCACTGTCAACGGTTCCTATCGCCTCGGCTATGCGCGGGTGGAGGATGACGTCAATGCGGACATCCCCGGCGCGCCGCCCATTGGCTCCTTCGCCGACAGCTGGAGCCATAGCCTGCTTGGCTCGGTCGGCTTTGCGCCGGGCACGGTGCTGCCCATCGGCCTCACCGCCAGCGCCGGCTATGACCGGGAGGATGCCAGCCAGCTCGACCAGCGGTTCGAGGATGCCTGGGGCCGTCTGGACGCCACGCTGCCGGTGTCGCGTACGGTCGCCCTGGTAGGTGGCATCGGTTACGAGAATATCGAGATCAGCCAGCGTTCGCCGGTGCTGGACGATGACGGCACGCCGATCATCCGCAACGGCCGCTATGTCACCGACAAAAGTGCGCCGCGCGCGCTGGTCTATGAATTTGACGACATCATCTGGGATGTCGGCGTGCTCTGGAGGCCCAGCCATCGCACCTCGCTCCAGGCGCGGGTCGGCGAACGCTATGGCGGCATGACCTATCAGGGCAGCTTCACCTGGCAGGGACGCGACAGCAATTTCTCGCTCGTCGTGTTCGACGGCATCGACAGTTTTGGCCGAATGATCATTGGCGATGTCGCTGCCCTGTCGGGCAGCAACCTCAATGTCGTACGTAATCCCTTTACCGGCGACCTGAGCGGCTGCGCCTTCTCCGCGACCGGCGGCGGCCAGTGCTTCAATGATGCCTTGTCGGGCGTTACCGGCAATAATTTCCGCTATCGGGGCGTGTCGGCCCAATATGCGCTACAGCGCGGTCCATGGGGCTGGGGCATTGGCGCGGGCTATTCGCAGCGCAAGTTCATCACGCCGCAGGGGCAGACGGTGTTTATCCGCGGAACGCGGGATGAAAACTGGTTCGGCAATGTTTCGGCCAATTACAGGCTTAGCGATACCGACAGCATCGATACGGCTGTCTACGTCAATTATTTCGACGCCAGCGATGCCCGGCCAGATGTCCTGAACTATGGTGCATTTACCAGCTATTTCAAGGGATTGAGCCGTCGCTTGTCGGCGTCGGCATCTGTCGGCATCGATGGGGCCAAGGCTGACGATCTCGACACTGTCATCAACGCCATGGGGCAGGTCGGCCTGCGCTACAGCTTCTAACCGGCGCCTGGGAGACGAAGAAATGTACGATCAATTCTACGGATTGCAGGGCCGCCCGTTCCAGCTGACGCCGGACCCGCATTATTATTTCGAGAGCGCGACGCACCGCAAGGCGCTGTCCTATCTTGGCTATGGCCTGGCGCAGGGCGAAGGCTTCATCGTCATCACCGGCGATATCGGCGCGGGTAAGACGACGCTGGTCGGACACCTCATGCAGACGATCGATCCGTCGCGTCTGACAGCGGTCAAGATCGTGTCGACGCAGGTGGAGGGCGACGACATGCTGCGCCTCGCCGCGCAGAGCTTCGGCCTGGAGACGGAAGGCTTTACCAAGGCTGCGACCCTGCAACGGATCGAGAGCTTCCTCCACACGCAGGCGCGTGCCGGACGGCGCAGCCTGCTGATCGTCGATGAGGGGCAGAATTTGAGCATCTCGGCGATCGAGGAATTGCGGATGCTGTCCAACTTCCAGTTGGGCGGGCAATCGCTGCTCCAGATCTTCCTGCTGGGCCAGCCCGAATTTCGCGACCTGCTGAAGTCGCCGGAACTGGAGCAGTTGCGGCAGCGCGTCATTGCCACCCATCATCTGGAGCCGATGATGTCGCGCGAAGTCGAACCCTATATCCTGCACCGTCTGGGCGTTGCTGGCTGGACCGGCAATCCGCACTTCACCGACGGCGCCTTTGCCGCCCTCTATGCCGCGACCGGCGGCGTGCCGCGTCGCCTGAACGCACTGGTGAGCCGTGTCCTGCTGCTGGGCGCGATCGAGGGGCTGCATGTGATCGATGCCGACGTCGTGGCGGCTGTGGTCGCCGACATGGGCATGGACGTGGACCTGACGCCCGAACCGGTCGAGCCTTCGGTGCTGGATATCGTCGAGGAGGCGGCTGAGCCGGAGCGGGCGAAGCCGGTCGAGAGTTTGGAAGTCGCGGAACCGGAAGAAGCGGAACCCCAACCGGACGAGGTGGCAGAGATCGAGGGGATGGAAGCCAATCTGGTCGAAGACGCCGCCGATCAGGAACCGTTGGTCGACGCCTCCGAATTTGACCGCGACGAAGAGGAGGCGCTGGATCTGGACGAGCCGGACTATATGCCGCGCATCCTGTCTGCCGCACGCTTCACCAATCCATATGAAAGCGTCGCAGAGGTGGATGATGAGCGGGTGGTCCGTCTTGCGCCGTTTGCGTCACCCTTTGTCCAGTCGGTGGCCGATCATGCGTTCGCCGAGCCGCCTGCCGAGGAGGAACCAGCCGCGACGGATACGCCCGAAAGGGATGAACTCGCCACCGCAGAGCAGGTCGTCGCGGAAGAGGAGATCGAACCCGTCGGCGTCTTTGACGCCGATATCGATCCGGTCGAGGAAGCCGAACCGGCGGAAACGCTCGACGCCCTGCGCCGCGACATGCAAGAGGAAATAGCAGCCCTCCGCGCCGAGATTGCGTCGTTACGGGCGGTGCAGGCCCATGCGCCCTTCGGCGCGCCTGTGCCCACCGTCGATCCCGACGCGCTCAAGGATTGTTTCACCCTGGTCGAGGAACGCCTGTCCACGCTGGAGTTCCGCGCCGAGGAACAGGATGCCGCGCTGCGCCGCGTACTGACCATGCTGGTCGAGTGGGTCGAGCGCGAGGATCGCATGGCCGATGCCGAGCAGGACGCCGCGCTCGCCCGCGCGCATTGACCGAAGGCTGAGCGAGACGACCATGCGCAATGCCCTGTCCGTCGATGTGGAGGACTGGTTCCAGGTCGGCGCGTTCGAGCGCACGATCGACCGTGCCGACTGGGATGGGCTGATCCACCGCGTCGAAGGCAATACCGATGCGATGCTGGACCTGTTCGCGCAGGCCGGCGTGAAGGCGACTTTCTTCACGCTGGGCTGGGTGGCGGAACGCTATCCGGCGCTCATGCGGCGCATCGCCGAAGCCGGCCATGAAGTGGCGAGCCATGGCTATGATCATGCCCGCGTCTTCACCTTTACTGCCGACCAGTTCCGCGCCGACCTGCGCAAGGCGCGCGCCATATTGGAGGACGCGAGCGGACAAGCCGTGACCGGTTATCGCGCGCCCAGCTTCTCGATCGATCCACGCACGCCATGGGCGCATCATGTTCTGGCCGAGGAGGGCTATCGCTACTCCTCCAGCGTCGCGCCGATCCGGCACGATCATTACGGCTGGCCCGATTCCCCGCGCTTCGCCTGGAAGCCGATCAAGGATTCGCCGCTGGTGGAACTGCCGGTGACGACGGCCAAATGGGGCACGCGCACGCTGGCGGCGGGTGGCGGCGGCTTTTTCCGCTTGCTCCCCTATGGCTTTTCGCGCTGGGCGATCCGGCAGGTCAACGAACAGGCCGGCAGGCCCGCGATCATCTATTTCCATCCTTGGGAAATCGACCCCGACCAGCCGCGCGTCGCCGATGCGCCACTGCGGTCGCGGCTGCGCCATTACAGCAATCTGTCCGTCATGGCGGCCAAGCTGCGCCGGCTGACGCGCGATTTCGACTGGACGCGGATCGATGCGCTGGCGGACGCCGAGGCGGCGCGCGCAGCATGACGGCTGGAAATGGTTCCGTCCCCTCCATAACCCTGCTTGACCTGCGTGATCCGGTGCAGGTTGCGGCGGTCGACGCCTATGTGGCGGCGCACGGCGAAGGAACGCCTTTCCATCGCACTGCCTGGCTGACCGCGATCGAGGAGGCGACGGGCAATCGCGCCCTGCCACTGGCAGCGGTGGGACATGCGGGCAGGATCCTCGGCCTGCTGCCATTGCACCATATCAGGAGCACGCTGTTCGGTCAGGCGCTGGTTTCATCCGGCTTTGCCGTCGCCGGCGGTATCCTGGCCGATGATGAAAGCGTCGCGGCCGCCCTTGCCAGGGGCGCTCAGGGACTGGCGCGCGAGCGTGGCAACCTGTCGCTGGAGCTGCGCGGTGGCGCGGAGCCGGGCGAAGGCTGGGACCGGCGCGAGGGACAGCATATCGGCTTCATGCGCCGGATCGCCAGCGATGATGAGGCCGAATTGCTGGCAGTCCCGCGCAAGCATCGCGCCGAACTGCGCAAGGCGCTGGCCAATAGCGATCTGACGATCGATATCGGCCGCGACCCACGCCATCTGCGCGATCATTATCATGTCTATGCGACCAGCGTGCGCAACCTCGGCACGCCGGTCTTCCCTGCCAAGCTGTTCCGCGCCGTGCTGGACCGGTTCGGGGATGATGCGGACATATTGATCGTGCGCGAGGGGGGCAGGCCGGTTTCGGCGGTGCTCAGCCTCTATCATGACGGACGGGTCATGCCCTATTGGGGCGGCGGTATCGGTGATGCGCGGCGGTTGCGATCGAACGAACTCATGTACTATCGCCTCATGGGTCATGCCCGCACGCGCGGCATGACCCTGTTCGACTTCGGCCGGTCCAAAGTCGGCAGCGGCCAGGCGGCGTGGAAGAAAAGCTTCGGCTTCGATCCGCATCCGCTCGTCTATCATGGTTGGTCGGTGGACGGCGCCCGGCGCGACGTCGATCCCAACAGCGCCAAATATCAGTGCCGGATCGACTATTGGAAAAAGCTGCCCTTGCCGGTTGCAAACCTGATCGGCCCGCTGATCGCGCGGGGGCTGGGATGACCGGCGAGATTCTCTTCCTCTGCCACCGCATCCCCTTTCCGCCGGATCGGGGGGACAAGATCCGTTCCTATCATCTGTTGAGGCATCTGGCCGACATCGCGCCGGTCCATGTCGGCTGTTTCGCCGATGACGACAGGGATATGAGTTTTACGGACGAACTGCGGCATGTCGCCGCCAGCCAGTGCGTGCTGATGCGGGATCGGTCCAGGATCGCGGCGGGTCTGGCAGGCCTCGCTCGGCACCAGCCGCTTCTTGTCGCACTGTTCGATCATCCGGGCCTGCATCAATGGGTCGCGCGCACCCTGACGGAACGGCCGATACGCGCCGTCTTTGCCTATTCGGCGCAGATGGCGCATTTCGTGCCCATGCTGCCGCCCGATATCCGCTTCATGATGGATTTCGTCGATTTCGATTCGGCCAAATATGCGACCTATGGCGCGCAGGGCAGCGGTCCCATGGCCTGGATCAATCGGCGCGAGGGCCGTCTTCTGTTCGATTTCGAACGTCGCATTGCCGATCGCGCGGCCGTTTCCAGCTTCGTGAGCGAGGCAGAGGCGCAGATGTTCCGTGCGGCGACGGGCATGGATGACGATCGCGTGGTCGCGATCGAGAATGGCGTGGCGCTCGACTATTTTGATCCGATGGCCGAATTCGTGCCGGTCGAATCGGCGCAGGGGCCGTTGCTCGTCTTCACCGGCCAGATGGATTATCGCCCCAATGTGGAGGCGGTGGAAAGCTTCGCCCGTGAAACCCTGCCGCTCGTCCGCGCAGCCCA
>NZ_DATKFP010000131.1:0-36540 GCF_035511395.1 Sphingobium sp. | reverse complement strand
CCGTGCGACCATTTTCACCGGCCTTTATGCCCATCAGCATCGGGTGGTGGACAATAATCATCCGATCGCGCCGGGACTGGTCTTCTTCCCCGAATATCTTCAGGCGATCGGCTATGAAACCGCCTTCATCGGCAAATGGCATATGGGGCTTGAAGGTGACGATCCGCAGCCCGGCTTCGACCGTTGGGTCAGTTTCAAGGGGCAGGGTGATTACTGGCCCAATGGCGATGGCCTGAATGTCGATGGCGAGCGGGTTGCACAGGACGGCTATCTGACCGACCAACTCAACGCCTATGCGCTGGACTGGCTGGAAAGCCGCACGCGCGAAAAGCCTTTCATGTTATTTCTGGCGCACAAGGCGGTCCATGCCGAATTCTATCCGGCGCCGCGCCATGAGGGCCGCTACAACGACGCGACCTTCCGCTACCCCGAAACGATGGCGCCGGACGCGGAAGGGCGGCCGATGTGGGTCGAAAACCAGCGCAACAGCTGGCACGGCGTCGACTTCGCCTATCATGACGATCTCGACATCGGCGACTATTACAAGCGCTACATGGAAACCTATCTCTCGGTGGATGAGGGGATGGGGCAGATCATGGACCATCTGGAGCAACGCGGCGAACTGGACGACACGCTGATCCTCTACATGAGCGACAACGGCTTCCTGTTCGGCGAACATGGGCTGATCGACAAGCGCTGCGCCTATGAAGAATCGATGCGCATCCCGATGGTCGCGCGCTGCCCGGCGCTGTTCGACGGCGGACGGACGGTGGAACAGGTCGTCGCCAATCTCGACATCGCTCCCACGATGCTCGAAGTTGCCGGGCTGGAACCGCCAGACTGGATGGAAGGACGCAGCCTTCTGTCCCTGATGCGTGGAGAGACGGTCGCATGGCGCGACGCGCTGCTCTACGAATATTATTGGGAACGCAATTTCCCGCAGACGCCGACGGTCCATGCCATTCGCGAGGATCGCTACAAATATGTCCGCTATCACGGCATCTGGGACATTGACGAGCTGTACGATCTTCAGGACGACCCGCTCGAAAGTCGCAATCTGATCTTCAGCCCGGGCCATCACGACATTGTCGAGCGGCTCAACAAGGCGCTGTTCGACCGGCTGGAGGTGACGGGCGGGCTCGACATGCCGCTGCCGCGCGATGCAGGCGAGCGAAAGATTTTACGCCATGCGGAGAAGTCGGTGCTGGCGCCCTTTCCGGAAGAGCTGCTGAAATTTCTCGCCCGATAGGGGCTGGCTGAGGCTCGCATAGTTTTTCTTTTTTGCGCCGCTCTATGAGTGCAGCTAATTGTCTACTAATAAGATTGAATATCAGGGAGCTTATCATGTCTCGTTTTCCCGCTCGGCGCCTTGTGCTGTTTTCGGCAGCTCTTCCGGGTCTGGCCCTGGCACAGGAACCCGCAGCGCCGACCGATCCCAACGAGATCGTGGTGACGGCGCGTTTCCGCAACGAATCCATCCAGGACGTGCCGATCGCCATCACCGCGCTCAAGGGCGATGCGCTGGCACAGAAGAATCTGAACAATCTTCAGGATATCGCCGCGATCGTACCCACGGTGGATTTCCGCGCAGGGGCATCGAACAAGGATCGCACCGTCTTCATCCGGGGCGTCGGCACTATCACAACGTCGCCCGGCGTCGAGCCGTCCGTATCGACCGTGGTCGACGGCGTGGTGCTGACCCGTCCGGGCCAATCGACGCTCGATCTGGTCGACATCGACCGGATCGAGGTGTTGCGCGGACCGCAAGGCACTTTGTTTGGCAAGAATGCTTCCGCCGGCGTCATCAATATCGTCAGCAAGACGCCCACCAATGATTTTCATTTGTCGGCTCAGGCCAGCTATTTCGAAGGCGATGAATATCGCTTTCGCGCGGGTGCTTCGGGCGCCATCATCGAGGACAAGCTGCTCTTTTCGGTCACCGGGCTGATCGCCGGATTCGACGGCAATGTGAAGAACCTCGTCACCGGCAACGACGTCAATGGCTACAAGCGGCGCGGCGGTCGCGCGAAGCTGGTCGCCAAACCCTCCGAAACCGTTACGCTGACGTTCAACGCCGATTATCTCTGGGGTCGCGATGATGTTCCGACCGGCGTCTTCGCCAGCACCGATCGCGTTGCCTATCCGACCGGTGCGGTGGCCACCAATCCCACGCTCGCCGCCATTCTCGCTGCTGAAGGCGTGACGCCCTCACTCAACAACCGGACTGTTGCCAGTAGCTTCGACAGCGATGTGCGCGACAAGAATTACGGCGGATCGGTGCAGGCCGATATCGAGATCGGCGATGCGACGCTGACGTCTATCACCGCCTATCGCGAGTGGAAGAATGCCCAGCATCAGGATTGGGACAGTTTCAGCCTGCTGACCGCGCCTGGCATCACCGGCACGCTGACTCAGGGGGAGGATAGGGGCCGCGTCAACAGCAGCCAGATCAGCCAGGAATTGCGCTTCACCTCGGCCAAGGGCGGCCTCATCGACTATGTCGTCGGCCTTTATTTCCTCAAGGCGAAGACCGACGAAGTCTATCGCCGTGACATCACCCGCCTGATCAACGGCGCGACCGTCAACAATAGCGGTATCGCCCATTATGGTATCGAATCCGACAATTTCGCGGCTTATGGCGAAGCGAACGTCAATTTCACGCCGTCCTTCCGCGCCATCGTGGGCGGTCGCGTGATTCAGGACGAACTGCAATTCTACCATAACCGCGTGTCGGATGCGCCCGCGGCTGGTGTGCCGGGCATCGCGGCCTCCATATCGAACACGGGCAGCACCTCGAAGACCGACTATACCGCGCGCCTCGGCCTGCAATATGACCTGGCGTCCGACGCGCAAGTCTACGCCACCTACTCGCGCGGCTATAAAGGACAGGCCTATAACGTCTTCTTCAACATGCCGCAGAACGCGGTCGAGCCGCTCGCACCCGAAACATCCAACAGCTATGAAGTCGGCTTCAAGGCGTCGGCGCTGGAGAACCGGCTACAGGCCAGCATCGCGGCCTATATCACCAAATTCAGCGGCTATCAGACCAACTTCCAGGACAGCTTCCAGGGGGCGCTGGTCACGCGCCTCACCAATGCGGGAGACGTGTCGTCACGCGGTGTGGAAGGCGACTTCACCTTCCGCCCGATCGATCCGCTGAACATCGGCTTCAACTTCGCCTATACCGATGCGAAGATCGACAAGTTCAATTGCCCGGCCAACGCTACCTGCACCAATTTCGATGGCCAGCCCTTGCCCTATGCCCCCAAGTGGAAATTGCATGGCGACGTGACCTATACCGTGGCGCTGGGCGATACACTCGGCCTCGAACTCAACACCGACTATAGCTACAAGTCGAAGACCCAATATTCGATCACCCAGACGCCCGACACAGTTCAGCCCGGTTACGGCATCTGGAACGCCTCGATCGCGCTGGTCGGCGACAGGGATGGCCATCGCTGGTCGCTGCGCGGCATCGTCAAGAATATCGCGGACAAGCATTATTCGACCTTCCTCGCCTATGGCGCGGTCGCCGGCCTGTCGCGCTTCGTGCCACGCGATAATGATCGCTATTTCGGTGTGACCGGAAGTGTCGATTTTTAAGATGGTTGGCGCAAGAGGCCGCACCGACGTTACGCTGTTAGGATGATTGGAGCGCGCTGCATCAGATCGTGATGCAGCGCGCACTGACGGTGATCGCCTAGTGGTCCGGCGCAGTCACGACCTGATCGATCGCGCCGAATGAACCGCCGCGCGCTTCCATCCGCACATGACTGCCGAAATGCAGGAAAGGTGTTTCCGGCTTGCCGGTCGCGATCATTTCGATCGCGCGTCGTTCCGAGAGGCAGCAGGAGCCGACGCTGGCATAATCGGCGTTGGAGACCGTGCCGGACCCGATGATCGTCCCGGCGACGAGATCGCGGGTGCGGGCGGCGTGGGCGATGAGGTCGTGGAAGCCGAATGCCATTTCGCCGCCATGGGGATGGCCGAACCACTGGCCGTTCAACGTGACTTCCAGCGGCAGATGGACACGCCCGTCCTGCCACGCCTCACCCAGCTCGTCGGGCGTCACGGCGAAGGGAGCGACCGAGCAGGCGGGCTTGGCCTGCACCCAGCCGAAACCGGTCTTCATCTCTATCGGCGCGATGGCGCGCAGCGACCAGTCGTTGATGAGGAGGAGGAGCTTCACATGGTGGAGGGCATCGCTGGCCGGCGTGCCCATCGGCACGGCGTCGGTGATGACGCCATATTCGCCCTCGAAATCGATGCCGTCGTCTTCGCTGGGCAGCGGTACGTCGGCATGGCCGGACAGGAAGCGGTCGGACAGTCCCTGATACATGAGCGGTCGGTCCGTCTCAATCGGCGGCAGGCCGAACGCCTTCTGCATCAGTTCGCCATGTTGAGGGAAGGCCGACCCGTCGAGCCATTGCCAGGCGCGGGGAAGCGGGGCGAGCAGGCGGTTATGGTCGAGCGGCGCACCCTCGCCTTGCTCCAGCCGGGCGGCCAGTGCGCACAACGGCGCCTCGACCGCGTCCCAGCGCTCGATCGCCTGTTGCAGCGTGTCGGCAATACCGGTCGCAGGCAGGCAGAGTTGCGCGTCGCGCGAAACGACGATCAATGTGCCATCGGGGGCGCCGTTGGACAGTGTGGCGAAGCGCACGGCCTTAATCCTCGAAGATGGCGACGGCGCGGGTCCAGCCTGCCGAAGCGCCCTTGATCTTGTGGGGGAAGCAACTGACGGTAAAGCCATTGCCGGGCAGGCTTTCCAGATTGTGCAGTTTTTCGAGGTGACAGTAACCGATATCGCGGCCTGCCTTATGCCCTTCCCAGATGAGCGAGGTGTCGCCCGTTTCCTTCACCTTTTCCGCCGTATAGGCGAAGGGCGCGTCCCAGCTCCAGGCGTCAGTGCCGGTCACGCGCACCCCGCGCGACGTCAGATACATGGTCGCCTCATAACCCATGCCGCAGCCGACATTGACGAAGTCGGGGCGGCCCAGCGCCTTGCCCGCTGCCGTGTTCACCAGCACGATGTCGAGCGGTTGCAGGTCATGGCCGATACGCGCGAGTTCCGCCTCGACATCGGCGGCCGTCACGACATAGCCATCGGGAAACGCGCGGAAGTCGAGCTTCACGCCGGGGCGGAAGCACCAGTCGAGCGGCACTTCATCGATGGTGATGGCGCGCTGGCCGCCATCCATGGTCGGTGAAAAATGCCAGGGCGCATCGAGATGCGTGCCGTTATGCGTGGTCAGCGTCACCCATTCCGCCGCTGCAAAGCCTTCCCCGCCCGGCGTCTGCTCGGCCGTGACGCCGGGGAAGAAATGCTGCAATTCCTTCACCGTGTCCTGATGGGTTTCATAGGTGATTTTGGGTCGCATGAAGGGCGGGTCGGACACCACGTCATTTTCCAGCGTGATCGACAGGTCGATGAAGCGGCGGGTCATGCCTTTTGCCCTCCCAGCGTTTCGGCGAACCAGTCGGAAATGAGGTCGCGACCATAGGCCATATTGTCGGCGCCGACATGCTCAACGCCGCCTTCGCGATCGGTGAAGATGACCTTCTCGCGCCGGGGTGAGTTCACCAGCTGATCGTAGAGATCATCGGCATAGGCGACGCTGATCTGCCGGTCGTTGGCGCCATGGGTGACGAGGAAGGGCACCTTGATGCCGTCCATATGACCGTTGAGGTTCATCGCCTCGGACCTGGCGAGGAAATCCTCCTGATCCTTGGCGCCGAAGGCCCAATGAACATGCGCCCAATAATGCGGGACCGGGTTCTCACCCTCGCGCGCCATGCGCTTGTCCTGCACTTCGCGCCAATTATGGTTGGCGCCCCACACCGCGCCGCTGGCGAAGCGCGGTTCATAGGCGACGGCGCGCGGCGCGAAATGGCCACCCAGCGAAATGCCGGTCATGCCGATGCGGACGGGATCGACTTCGGCCTGCTGTTCCAGCCAATCGACCGCCTTGCTCGCCCAGCTTTCGCTATGCGGATCGACAGGGAGGTTCTGGAGCCGCAGCGCCTCGCCCGATCCGGGCTGATCGACACACAGGGTCGAAATGCCGCGCCGCGCCAGCTCCTCCGGCAGCCGCGTCCAGTAGAGCAGTTCCTTGCAGCTATCCAGACCATTGCAGAAGACCACCACCGGCTTGCGTCCTTCGCCTCCTTTTCCGGAATTGGGCGCACGCGTGAAGAGCGCCGGCATGGTGCCCGTTTCGAGCGGGATCTCCACCCGCACGCGGTTGATCTTACCGAGTACGGTCGACCGATCGAAGGCATCACGCGCCTTGGCATAGGTCGCCTCACGCCCCGGTGCGCCATGCCCCTGCATCCGCTCGGCGGTAATCAGGTAAAGCGATGCGCGCTCCAGCTTGTTGGAGGCCGAGAAATTGCGCCTTTTCGCTTCATCCTCGGCCGCCAGTTCGAGCAGCTTGTCGCCCATCGCGGCCCAGGCCCTCATGAACATGGGCGTGCCTGCGTCGCCACCATTGGCCGCCGCATCCCTGATGGGCTGGCACATGTCGACGATCTCGCCGATCTGCCCACCGCTCTCCATCGCGATCGCGACCGACAGGTTCCAGATATAGTTGGGGAAATATTCGAACAGGGCCATGGGATCAGACCTCCGCCGCCTGGAACAGCCCCTTGTCGGGTTCGGGGTGCGGCATCGTCTGCGGACCGCCCACGCCAATGCCCCACTGGTCCATCACCTTGGGTCCGGGGATATGGACCTTCGGCTCATGACTCTCGAAATCGACATATTCCAGCTCGGACGTATATTCGACCGCGAAGCCGGCGGGCGTGGTGAAATAGCTGAAGGTATTGTTGCCCGCCGTATGGCGCCCCGGTCCCCAGCGAATGTCGGTGCCCTTCTGCTTCAGCCGGTTCACGCCGACCATCATGTCGTCGACGCTCAGCATGTCATAGGCGACATGGTTGAGGCAGGGCGGGCCGGGGAGGATGGCGATGCGGTGATGCGCGCCGTTGCAGCGCAGGAAGCACATGAAGTCGCCCAGCCAGTCGGAAATCTTGAACCCCAGCACATCGCAGAACCATTGCACCAGTGCCTGATGATCAGGCGAGTGCAGCACGATATGGCTGAGCTTCTGCGGCACGCCTTGCCAGCGAACCATGTCGCGGGCATCGCGGCGCGCCGCGTCGCTCGAAATCTCGAAGCTGAGGCCATCGGGCGAGAAGAAGCGGAAGCCATAGCCGCCACCCAGCGTCGTCAGTTCCTTTGGCGCGAAGATGATCCGCGCGCCAGCCGCCGCGACCTTGTCATGCAGCGCGTCGACATCGGCGCGGCTGTCGGCCGCCAGCGCGATCACATCGATGCGCTTCTCTTCCGCCGCGCGCAGGCGCACGACATAGCCCTCTTCCCCGCCATCGGCGGCGAAATGGACCATGGCGTCCTGCTCGCCGGCTTCGACCAGCTTCCACTGCTCGGCGTAAAAGGCCCGCTCGGCCTCCAGATCGGGGACGGCATAGCCGACATAGCGGATTTCGGTGACACGGCTCATGCGATAGGCTCCGAAACGGGAAGGGAGAGGTCAAAGGCGATGTCCGCGGCCGACCGGCCCACGAACAGGTGCGGCACGGCGATGTCGCGCCAGCCGTCGCACCAATATTGCAGGCGCCGGCGGGGGATTTCGATCGTGGTATTCCGGCGCTCGCCCGGCTCCAGATTCAGCTTGGTAAAAGCGGCGAGCGCCAGTTCGGGTTCACGGCGATAGACCTGGATGACGTCGCTGCCGGCGCGATCGGATCGATTTTCAACGGTGATGTCGATGCGCACGACATCGTCCTGATCCGGCAGCCGATGGGCTGCAAGCAGCGCGATGTCGGCATAGCCGAAGCCCGCGCCCAGCGTATGACGTGGATCGTCCATGCCGCGATAGCCCAGCCGCCTGCCTTCCGAATAGGACAGGTCGCCCTGCGCGTCGGGGGTGAGCGACAGGGCGGGATAATCCTGATCCCTGCGTGCGATCGACACCGGCATGCGGCCGCCCGGTTCCCGATCGCCTGCCAGCACCTGCGCGATCGCTTCGCCAAAGCCTTCGCCCGGATACCAGGCGATGAGGAAGGCAGCGGCCTTCTCCTCCCAACTGGCGTCGAAGGCATGGCCGACATTGGCGATGATCGCCGTCCGGGGATTGGCGGCGGTGACGGCGTTGATCAGGGCGATCTGCTCGTCGGCCAAGCGCGTGTGGCTGCGGTCCTTGCTTTCGACGCTGGCGTCGGAGGTTTCGCCGACCATCAGGATGACCGCGTCCGCCTGTGATGCCAGTTCGACCGCGCGTTGCAGCATCGCTTGCGCAGTGTCGGGGCGGCGGATGCCATACCAAAGGCCATGGACGCGGGCGGCATCATAGCTGAACTCGACCTCGATCGCGACGCTCTGGCCCACCTCAAGCGCGACGGCGACGCTGCGCGCATCCCCGCTTTTCAGCTTGCCCATCACATCGGACGACGGGATGGGTTCGACCTGCGCCACTATGTCGCGGCCGTCGATACGCATGACGACCGGCCCGGTTGCGCCCAGATAGAAGAGATGATCCCCGTCCTGTTCGGCATGGAACAGACCGCTGGCGACGATCCGCGCCGGCTTGCCAAGGGTTGCGACATCGTCATGGACGCCGGCGAACCAGACCAGCGAATTGGTGTCGCGCGTCTCGCTGGCGATCAGGCGCGCGTCCGGATCCTGGCCGTCATAATAGTCGATGGTCATGCCGCGCCTATGGCCATCGCCAAGGTCGCGCGCCGGGCTGACCGGCATGGCGGGCAGGCGCGGCTGCGGATCGACGCCCGGCTCATAGTCGATGCGGCAATGATCGGCAAAGCGCGCCATGATCGCCTCCAGCGGGCGGGTGGCGTCGGGTGCCACGGCGATCTTCGCGAAGGTGCCGCCCTGATAGCAGGGCGCGGCGGCATTGGGGCCGATGACCGCGACATGCCGGTCGCGGCCGGGCGTCAGCGGCAGCAGATCGCCTTCGTTGCGCAGCAGGACGAAGCCTGCTGCGGCCGCCTCCACCAGCAGATCATCCGCAGCCTTGCCGGTAATGAGCGCGTTTTTCTCTCCCTTGAACCGGCTGGCGGCGCGGGCGACGCGCGCCGCCGCATCATTCACCCGCTCTGCGCCTACATGGCCCTGCGCAAGCGCGTCCTTTGCCTTATATCCAAGGAAACGGGCCGGGCCGGGCATTTCCAGATCAAGCCCGGCGCTGAGCGTAGCAACGGTCGAGTGGGTGCCGAACCAGTCGCTCATCATGACCCCAGGGAAATCCCATTCCCCCTTCACGATAGTCGAGATGACATGATGATGTTCGGCGCACCATTGGCCGTTCACCCGGTTATAGGCGGTCAGCATCCCACCGACGCCCGCCTGCGCGCACAGCTCGAACGGCAGGAGATAGACTTCGCGCAACGTGCGTTCGTCGATCACCGCATTCATCCGGTCGCGATCGGTTTCGCTGTCGTTGCAGACCAGATGCTTCGCGACTGAAGCGGTACCGGTGAACTGGAGGCCTGTCGCCCAGGCCGCGCCCAATATGCCGGCCAGCAGTGGTTCTTCGGAGAAATATTCAAAGGCACGACCGGCGAGCGGACTGCGGGCGAGATTGACATTGGGCGCGAGCACCATGTCCACGCCCATGCGGATCGCTTCGCCGCCGACCAGCGCGCCGACGCGCTGGTTGAGATCGATATCCCAGCTGGCACCCAATGCCGTGGGGCAGGGGGTGAGGAGCGCGATGTCGCGTTCGTCCACCCGCCCACTGGCGATACCCATCGGACCGTCGGCCATGGCGAGAGACGGGATGCCCGCGTCGGCATAGCCGACCGTGGTCCACATGGTCGCGCCAGCGCTCATCGCCAGCTTCTGTTCCAGTGTGAGCGCTTCGGTCACGCTATGGTCTCCATGGCAAAGGACATGATCTGCTGCGCCTGCGCGCGGACCGCGCGGGCGATGCCATCGTCGCCGATCATGCCGTCCGGCGCGAAGGGACGCTGCTCGACGCTGTTGACGGCTACGCCCACAGGGGTGGGCCAGCCGCGCATGGCGTGAACGACGTCCCGCAAGGCCGATAGCGTGGTGCCGCAGGCCTGCCAGCCGGCGGCCGTCACGACCAGGCCGACCGGGCGCCCGTCGAAATAGATACGGTCATCAGCGCGCAGATCCTCCAGCAGGTCGATCGCATTCTTCACGAGGCCCGAATAGCCGCCATGATAGCCGGGGCTGCCGATTACGATGCCGTCGCAGGTACGGATCGCCTCGACCAGTGCGCTTTCCTCCTCGGTGCGGTCGGGCTGTTCCGGGTTGAAATGGGGCAGGTGGGCGAGGGCTGGGCCATCGAACATGATGGTGTCCGCCCCCAGTGCCGCACATTCCGCCAGCACCGCTCGAACGATCCGCTCGCTGGACGATGCCTGGCGGAACGTGCCGCCAAGGCCGACGATCCGCTTTGCGCGGGCCGCAGAAAGACCGGACATGTCACACTCCTCAAAAGGCGGCGCGGCCTTCTTGCGGACCGCGCTCGCACGCAAATCTCATTCAGCAGGTTCGGACACCTTGAAGGCGGGCATCACCTTCTCCGACAGCAGGCGCAGCGTCTGATTGCCCAGCCGCAGACGGTCTTCCGTCAGCGGACCGGTGGTGGTGCCGCACAATATGTTGCCGATGCCCAGCGCTTCGTAGGGCTTCAGATGTTCGATCACCGTTTCGGGCGACCCATATAGACACCAGGTGCCGATCCAGTCTTCCGTCAGGGCGTTGGGCGTGCGGTCGGTCTTCTTGTTGGCGGAGTCCGCCTCGGCGCGGGCGTTGAACGCGGCCTCGCGCTCGATCGCGTCCTGATAGGAGCGCAGGATGACTTCCAGCTCCTCGCGCGCCTGTTCGTCGGTTTCGGCGACATGGACGACCTGATAGGTGTGCGTGGTCCAGTCGAGCGCGCTGGCGACGACGTCCCGCGCATGGCCTGCCTCTTCAAGCATCTGGCGGTAGATGCCGAAATATTTGGCGACATGCTTCATCGGCTCGGTGCCGCCGATCTGGGGCGGGGTGAAGGCGGGGATGAAGGCCGGCCAGCCATTTTCGGCGGCGCGGCGGGCGCTGGCTTCCTTCATCGCGACGGGCATCAGCCGGGCATGGCGCGGGCTATATTGCGCCGGTGCGATACGCTGAAGCACGCGGCCCTTGTGTGGGCCGTTGTCGATGTCGATCGCCGGGTCTTCCATCCGCTTTGCCCAGAGCTGTTCGGCGATAGCGAGGTTGTTTTCCGAAACCGCACCGGCTTCCTGATAGTTGACGCCGAAGCCGATCATCTCTTCGGGGGTAGTGCCGCTGCCGACGCCGACCAGCAGCTTGCCGTCGGTCAACTGGTCGAGAATGTTGATCCGTTCGACGAAGCGCACGGGGTGATGCAGCGGCACGGAGACGACGGAAAAGCCGAAATGCATCCGCGGCAGCTTCGCCGCCAGATAGGATGCGAACATGAAGCTGTCCGACGCCACCGGCATATAGCCGTTGAAATGATGGTCGGGCAGGAAGATCGCATCGAAGCCCAGTTCCGACGCGCGGGTCGCATGATCGGTCAGATTCCGGATCAGCTGACGGTCTTCCTCCGCCGCCATAGACCGGGCGTTCAGAAACACAGAAAAGCGCATTATCCCCTCCAGCGATGCCCCTTGGGCTGTCACATGACGACTTGTTTACATTGGCGGCCAAAGCCGTCAGAATGGAAATCAATTAGAACCAGTGTTCTCATTACCGATAGGATCATTATGCCGTCAGTGTCAACCAAGAAGTCGAAGGATGATTCTATTTCTGTTTCCGCTGAGGCGAGCCGCGTGCCCCAGCAGGGGCGTTCCCGCGCGTCCTACGAGCGGATGCTGACCGCCGCCGAAAAGCTGATGGTGAAGCGCGGGAACGACGATTTCACGCTGACCGAAGTGGCGAAGGCGGGAAAGGTTTCGATCGGTTCGATCTATCTGCGGTTCGACAGCAAGGATGATCTGATCCGCGCGGTGCATGGTCGCGTCCTCGCCCAGATCGGCGACGATCAGGATGCGATGATGCAGACTATCGGCGCAAAGGCGACGAGCCTGGACGAGTTCGCGCAGCTGTTCGTCGACTCTTATGCCGAACTGCTGAAACGCTACAGTCCCGTGCTGCGCCCGATCATGTTCCGCGCCATCTATGACGAGTCGATTTCGTCGCTGGGACGCAGCTCGGCGGAAAAGCTGACTCAGGAAGCCGAGGCGCAGATGCTGCGCTATGCTACGGAGTTCGGGCGGTCCGATCATGCGCGCCTGGTCGGCAACGCGTTTCGCATGATCTATTACACACTGGCGCGCTTCCTGGGGCTGGGATCATCGCCCGAAGCGGCCAATCAGGGCAATTGGGAAGAATTGAAGGAAGACCTGGCGATCATGTGCGCCGCCTTCCTGCGCGCGCCTGCCCGCTGAGCAGGCGCGTCACCGCGCTACCGGCTAACTGTCGCTTTCGTTGTATCTGAGACCGGCACCGTAGAAGCGAACCACGCCGGGGCCATCCACCTGCACGCATAGTTGAAAGCCGAAACGCATCTCGACGGCGGGTTTTACGGCAAGGTCCGTGCGCACCCGGTTGGACGACGGATAATATTGGCGCCACAACGCGGGCGGGTCGAAGGGTTCCGGGCTGCCTGTCAGCGGCACATTGGGTTCGCACAGATGCTGACGGTGCATGCCGCCATGATGGACGCAGACCCAACTGACGCTCGCACCGTCTTCGGTTTCCCAGAGCAGCGACACCTGATCGACGATCCCGCCTGCCGGAAGCTGGAAGGGGAAATGGAACCAGACCTTGCGATCGGGGTGGATGCGGAAGCTGGAGCAGAAGCCGCGGTGGAAACCGCTGCCTTTCGACCATTCCTTGTCGTCGACGATATCCAGCCACTCCGGGCCGTGTTCCTGTAGCTGAACGGCTGCCGGGGCGAGCCAGATTTCCCGTGCAAGACGCATCAAGGGCGTCGCTCCTCCGGAAAGAGGGGAAGGGGCATGGCGACGCATTGCGCCGCCATGCCGTTCACATGTCAGGCGGCGAGTTGCAGTTCGCGTCCGGTCTTCGTCGTGGGGACGAAGGGCAGGTAGGACACGCGCATCCGCACGGCGATGTCGACCTTGTGCGCGCCTGGCGTCAGGCCGCCCGCGCGCAACACGGTGACCTTTGCCTTTTCGCCGAAGTTCCAGCGATCGTCATAGACGGTTTCCATTTCGTCCAGCGTCCAACTGCGGCCGCGGACGGAGAAGCGGATATCCTCGCGCGCCACCGGCGCGCCATCGATGGAGAGGCCGATATCCTCGATCATGGAGAGGCCGAGGCCACGATAATAGGGCAGCCGGGCGAGCAGCGAGAAACCGATGATCTCGCCATTCTCGACGACATTTTCAAAGCCTTCGTCGCACAGCATCATCTTGTCGAACATGGTTGCGGCTCCTTAAGCGGCGAGGGCAGAGGGGGTGGGCTCGCCGATCAGCGATTTCAGCATTAACTGCTGGCGACGGACCTGCTCGACGGAATCGACTTCGTGCGCATCCTCGATCCAGCGGTTCCCTTCATATTCCGAGCAGATATAGCCCTTGTAGCCGCCCTTCTTGAGCACCCGGACGATCTCGTCATAGGGGATGGAAGGTTCGACCAGATTTTCGTCCATCTGGTAGAATTTGCCATGCACATTGTGGATGCGGTGCATGAAGTCGAGCATTCGCTTCGGTTCGAAAGCGGCATTGTGGCGCAGCGTTTCGGCCATGCCCAGCGCCGGACCTTCGCCGCCCATTTCCCGCACGTTCAGGATCACATATTCGCTAAGGACGCGGTCCTCATAGGCCGTCTCGATATAATCGGCGATCTTCTGCGGCACGCCGTTGCGGATGAAGCGTTCCTTCCAGACCGGCGGGAACTTGAACAGGAACATGCCCATGTCGGGCAGGAAGCCCAGCGCGTCCGAACCCGATTTCTCGAAGGCTTCGGCATGGCGGATGATCCAGGGATGGTCGAAATGCAGCGGCGCATGCACCTCGATCAGGATCTTGATGTTCTTCTCTTCGGCATAGGGGGCGGCGGCGACCAGCACTTCGGGCGCGATCGAAACGAGTGCGCGAATATATTTCATGCCGAGGCGCGCGCCAAAGTCGATGTCCTTCTTCACGCTGGCGACTTGCTCTTCGAAAGGCATCATGCGGCCCTTGTAGCGCTTGTAGTCGAGCATGAAGTCATGGCTCACGGCGGTTGCGCCATATTTCGCGATCAGGCTGTGCCATTCGTCGATCTTGGCTTCGTCGACACTGGCTTCGGGCCAGCCCCAGAAGGTCTGCTCGCCGATGATCTCGATACCCAACGCGCCCATGTCGGCACAGGTCTTGAAACAGTCTTCCAGGCTCATCTTGCCCTGGAAGGTTTCGTGCTGGAAACTGTAGAGGCTGACGCCCCGCTTGATGTCGCTTGTCATGATTTACTCCGCAGGAGCGATGGAAGGCGCCGCGCGCGGCGAGCGCGCGAAACCGATGACGATGGCGGCAATGATGCCTACCAGACCCGCTGCAAGGAACGCGCCCTGCATGGTTCCGACGATGTTTTCGGCCTGATGCACCAGCCAGGGGCTGGAGAACTGACCGAAGAAGAAGCAGGCAGTCCACACGCCCATGCCCCGGCCGCGATGCTCGAAGGGCAGCTTGCTCTGCGCCCAGGAAATGATGGTGGGCACTGCCATGCCGGCGCCGGTCTGCTGCACGATCAGCGCGGCGACCAGCCAGCGCCAGTCGGGGGCCAGGCCGATGCCGGCCAGGCCGACACCGAGCAGGCCGAAGAAGGTTGCGAGTTGCACGGTTTGCGGACGATTGCCCATCAGGCGGAAGATCAGCGCACCCAGCATGACGAACAGGCTGGGAATGGCCGTCAGCTGGCCGATGCGCGCCGGGTCCATAATGCCGACTTCGCGCCAGGCGAGCGAACCGCTGATGATGAAGACATAGTAGAGTGCCGAGGCGATCAGCGTCACGCCGCCGATCAGCGCGACCGACGCGGTCGGGAAGGACGTGCGCGGCGTCCGCTCATTTTTCTGGGCGATTTCAGTGATCGTCGCGCCATCCGCACGACGCGGCTCGAACAGCCAGGCGATCATTGCGAAGAAGATGGGAAAGGCGACGGCATAGACCAGGAAGATCCCGTTCCAGCGCACAGACGAGGCTGCGCCCGCCATCAGGATGACGCCAGATGCGAAGAAGGGACCGCAAATCCCCTGAAGGAACAGCCAGTCCTTGCGGCCGCGATCGTCCCAATAATCGGCGATCAGAGTATTGACGATCGTCAGGATCGCTGCCTCCGCCACGCCCAGCAGCAGACGGCACGCGATCAGGGCGTTCAGGCTGTCGAGAAAGAAGGGAGCGGTGCCGACGATGCCGTAAAGCAGGGTCGCGCCGATCAGCAACGGGCGGCGGCCGAAGCGGTCGATGAAGAAGCCAGCGAAGGGCGCGATCAGCGCGATGGTCAGGCCGGGAGCGGACACCATCATCGGCACTTTCCAGCGGGCATCGGGATCGCCGGCAAAATGATCGATGATCGCGGGGATGGCGGGAAACATGGAAACGATCGCGAAGATGGGCAGGAAACCCGCCACGACGATTGTGATTCCTTGCGGGATCAGCGCCAGGCGTCGGAAGAAATCGATCATAGAACGCACTGCGCCTTGGCTCCTCTTCGCCGGGCGACTCATGGCCGCCTCTAATTAGAACTGATATTCGTCTATTGGTTTGATTGCGGCCTGTCAATCCGTGGGAGCACAGGCCGCAATCCGGTAACATCCCTATGGCCGGCAGCACATGGGTGCCGGCCCGACGGTCATTGGGTGGGGTAATCCTTCGCTTCTTCCGGAATGGGGATCGTGACCTTGCCGGTGGCGGCCCATTCCGTGCCGCGCAGAATGAGCGATTGCAGCCCGGCAAAATGCAGCGACACTTCGTCATGGCCCGGCGTCATCGAAAAGACGCGTCCTTTGCCATAATCGGCCGTCCACACCGATGGTGGAGGTTTGCAGCAAGCACGGTTTGAGTACAGCGACCTTCGACAAGCTGGAGGCGCAGTTCGGTGGCATGAAGGTCTCCGACGCCCATCGCCTGCGCCAAACGGACGACGAGAACGGCAAGCTGAAGCGGCTTCTGGCTGACCGCATGCTGGACAACGCGATCCTGAAGTGCCTGCTGGGAAAAGGCTGACGACGCTGGGCCAGCGACGAGACGTGGCGCACAGTGTGATGCGGGACTACCAAGTCTAATAGCTCCGAGCCTGTGTGCTGATTGGCCTCGATCCCAAGACGGTCAGGCGAGAACGCCAGCCGGACCACGGAGCCATCCGCGAAGCTATGCGTGAATCGCAGTGCAGGGCCGTCCGTTCGGCTATCGCCGGATCGGTGTCATGCGGGAGCGCAAGGGCATGAGCATGAACCATAAGAAGTTCTGCCGACGATATCGGGAAGGAGGCTTGTCCGTGCGCCGACGGCGCTACGACTAAAACTATGTTTGGCCCCGCTCGTCGTTGGGAAATCGAACACCTGCATGAGCGCATTGGAGATTGGTGCACGCGAGCGTGCCAAAATATTCAACCGCAAGTCTCTCGCTATGATCGAAGGACTGCCGAGGGGGCAGGTCACCTGTCACAGAAATCCCTCTCGATACTATATCGCTCTAATGACCAGTTTCAACCGGAGATCAATTCGGCCACTTTGCGCCACCCGTCGCCGTCTAACCGCTAGTCAGCGCATATTGGCTATTGGCAGATAGCTGCCCTATTACCATTTCTCGACGATGAAGATATTCACCATCGGTTATGAAGGCATCACACAACGAGATTTGATCGCCGCCCTGCAAGAAGCCGGAGTCCGACTTCTCGCCGACATTCGCGCCGTTCCTTTGTCACGCCGCCCCGGCTTATCGAAAAACATACTTGCCGCAGGCCTGCGCGAAGCGGGGATCGCCTATGTCGGCTTGAAGGCATTGGGCACGCCAGCTGAAGGGCGGGAGGCCGCCCGGAAGGGCCATCATGCCCGCCTCGCTCAGATTTATGCACAGCAGCTGGATCTACCCGAGGCGATCGTTCAGGCAGAACAGCTCAAGGAAATGGCACTGGAAACGCCAACAGCATTACTTTGCTTCGAGCGCAATCCCTCCGGCTGTCATCGCTCCCTGCTGGTGGATGCCGTGCTGCCCGATGCGGAGCGGGTGGACTTGTTTGTTAGATGAACCTGCTAAAGGACGACCGACCGCTGTCTGGCACTTTTGATTGATGTACGACCGGTCAACGGGCAAAGCAGCTATCTTCATCCATCAACCTGAAAGGGTGAAATCGGCCCGTCTTGGGCGCCCAACACTTATAAGCTGTTGGTCCGCACTCACATAGCGGTCCGGTCGGGTCGGCGGCTGCGCGCCGAATACAAAACCAGACGACGGCGAGAGGGAGCCTATCACCCCCCCGAGCTATACGAGCGCTTCGGCCTCGTGCGTCTGGCGGATTTGGCCGCAGCCCGCCGTGCGTGAAGGCGGAATGTCTCGTCCGAGAGCCGGATGCGGGAGATCTGCATGTCCGGTTCGATGAGCAGGGAGTGGAAACGGATTGTCTGGCAAGCCCACGGGCGCGCCGTACGATACCGCGCCACTCCCTGACTCTACCGGTTGATCGGGTCCGTATTGTCCATTTCGGGCGGCTTTTAATATGCTTGCACCAATATGTTACAGGGACGGAGAAAATGGAGCAGTTTCCCACTGAGCTTTGAATATCAGGCGACCATTTTTGATCGTCTGCATGATATGGATAGTCTGGACACTGTCAGGCTTGACCTTTACAGGATCCCGATCGAGCACGACTAGGTCCGCATCCTTGCCCGGCGTGATCGTGCCCTTCCGGATTTCCTCATGGATTTGCCAGGCGGCATTCCGCGTCACCATCAGCAGCGCGTCATAGGCTGACACTCGTTCTTGCTGCCCCAGCACGAAACCTGTGCGTGTCTTGCGCGCGACGGAAGACCAGACAAGCCGCATGATGTCCGGCGGAACGACCGGCGCGTCATTATGGGTGGAGGGGGTGAGGCCAACCGTCAGCGCTTCGGCGAGTGGTGAAATGCGCTCGGCACGCGGTTCGCCTAGCGTCACCTGCCGATGCCAGTCGCCCCAGTAGAAGGTGTGTGCGACGAAGAAGCTGGGCTGAATATCCAGCGCCTTCATTCGTTCGAGTTGACCGGGTGTCACTACCTGGCTGTGGATCGCGATGGTGCGCTCTACGGGTTTCGCGCGGGTGGCGTCGACGGCCGCGATCTGGTCGATAAGCTGCTGCATCGCCTGATCGCCGTTCACATGGACGAAGACCTGCCAGTCATGATCCGCTGCCCGGTTGAGCCAGCCGCGCAGTTCGTCATCCTTGACCTGCGCATAGCCATGATAATCGACGGGGAGGCCTTCGGGCGCATGATGATAGGGCTGGCTGAGCCAGGCGGTGCGGCCTTGCGGCGATCCGTCGAGCATCAGCTTCAGGCCAAGGATGCGCAGATGATCCTGATAGTCCGCGCCGATCGGCAGTGCCTCCAGATTTTGCCATGGCGCGCGGAAGAACAGCAGCGCGCCGATGTCGATGAACAACGCCTTGCGCCGCGCCGCTTCCTGAAGAGCCGCATAATCGGCCGGCGAGATGGCGCCGTCCTGTGCGGTGGTGATGCCGTAGCTGGAGTAGACATGCTGCGCCTTGTCGAGCGCGCTGACGCGCTGGTCCAGCGTTGGTCGGGGCAGTAGCGCACCAATGGCGAACACGGCGGCTTCCTCCAGCACGCCCGATGCGGTCTTGCCATCCGCGTCGCGCCGGATCACGCCGTTGGGCGGATTGGGCGCGCCGTTCAGAAGATGCGCCATTTCCAGCGCCTTGCTGTTGGCGACCGCGAGATGGCCGGAGGTGTGGAACAACAGGATCGGCCGATCGGTGGAGACGGCGTCCAGTTCCTGTCGGGTAGGATGGCGATGTTCGGCCAGCGTGGCATCGTCATAACCCCACCCTTGCACCCAACCGTCCGGCGCTATGTCCTTGTTGCGGATATGATCGCGCAACGCCTGCTGCAAGGAGGCGATATCGGTCACGCCCGACACGGGGGGAGAGGACAGGTTGGCGAAGTCCACCTGCGCCGCGACCCCGGATATATGGCCGTGCGCATCGATGAAGCCTGGCAACATGGTTCGGCCATGCAGGTTGACGCGCAGGGTATGCGGGCCTGCATATGCCCGCATCGCCTGATTGCTGCCGACGGCGAGTATCTTGCCTTGCCGGACCGCCACCGCCTGCGCCACAGCATCGGGGGCTTCCATGGTACGGATGGTGCCGTTCAGATAGACTGTGTCGGCCAGAGCAGGGGGCGGTGCAGGCGTTCCGGCCTGCGCCATGGAAGCAAGCGCCAGCGCGCCCATCCCCAGCCATGTCATATGCAATGCGCGCATCATTCTTCCCTCGCCTCAGAATTTGTATCGCAGCGTCGCGCCATAGCTGCGCGGCTCGCCATAAAGGACGGCCGCCGTGCCGAGCAGTGCGGTACGGTTGACGAATTTGAGATATTGCTTGTCGAACAGGTTCTTGGACCAGAAGGAGACGCTCCACGCGCCGCCATTGGGCGCCGACAGGCCGATCCGCGCGTCGGCCAGATCATAGCTCGGCAGGAAATAGGCTGCATGGTAGAGCGGATTGACGACCTTCGGGTCGAAATTCTGGCTCGATTGCATGCTGTAACCGAAATGTGCAGAGGCATCCGCCCAGGAAAACAGCGCGGTGCTAAAATCCGCCGCCAGATAGGCCTTATGCTTGGGCGCATAGGGCGTCTGCACACCGTCCGCATCCAGCAGCGCGCTATTATAGCTGCCGCCGCCGCCCGGATAGCTGGTGAACTTGCTGATATTATAGGTGTAGGTCGCCGACAATGTCAGTCCCTCGACAGGAGCCAGGGTGAATTCGCTCTCGATCCCCTTGGAGATGACGGCACCCGCATTGGACAGGCTGGTGGTGCTGTAGGTGACGCCGCCAATCTGGACATTGGTGAAAGTGAAGACCTGGAAGTCCTTGAACTTCTGGTAGAATCCAGTGACGTTCAACCGCGCCTTGCGATCCAGAAACTCCGCCTTCATGCCCATTTCATAGCTGGTCACGGTTTCGGGGCGGAAGCGCAGGCCCGCGGCAAACTGGGTGGCGCTGGTCGCCTCGACATTGAAGCCGCCACTCTTGAAGCCGCGCCCGACCGAGGCGAATAGCATGAGGTCGCGATTGACCTTGAAATTGACGCCGCCCTTGGGCGTGAACATGCCCTGGCCGAAATCATCGCTATAGCCGTTCAAAGGCATATTGAGAGCGCCCAGCGGATCGTAGGTGGTGAGATTGTCGAGCGACTTCTTCTCCCATGTGTACCTTATGCCGCCGGTCAGTTCGACCCGATCGGTGACACGAACATTGGCGTGCACGAAGGCGCCATAGGAATCGGTCGACACGATCGCGAGCGCCCTGGTCTGCCGGCCGGCATAGGCGCCCAGCGGCGCGGGAAAGAAGGCGACGCCGGCGCCCCAGTCACTGGTCGGACGGTCGCTGTTCTTCTGGTGGAAATAATAAAGGCCCGCCACGAAATCGAACACATCCCATTTGGGCGAGGCGATGCGCAGTTCCTGCGAAAATTGCTCGGTCAAGGCGTTGAACCGCGCGGTCAGGAAGGGCGGGGCGCCGGTTTCATTGTTGAAGCCGATGATCTGCCGTCCCTTGCGCCATGCGGAGATGGCGGTGAGATCGAAACCGCCGGCCAATCCGAAATCGGCGCTGAGCGACAGGCCGCCACTGCGTCGGGCGGCATTGTCGTCATAATAGGATCGGAAGCTGTAAGGATCGGTCCCGGCGGCGGGCTTGTAGGTGTAATGCAGCGTCGCATTGTCATCGTCGGCATAGTCGCCGGTCAGCAGCAGATCGACATCGCTGTCGGGGTGAAAGCGCAACTGGCCGCGTACCGCTGTCGAATCCACCCCCATATTCTTCCTGTTGAGCAGGGTGTTGCGATAGTAGCCGTCGCTGTCGAGTTTGGTCGCGGCGATCTGAAAGGCCCAGGCGTCGCTCAGTGGCACATTCACGCGCCCGGCAAAGCGGGTCAGGCTGAAATTGCCGACCTCCGTCTCGACCTGGCCGTTCAGTTCCCTGGACGGGCGGATGGTCGTGACGGCGATGACGCCCGCATCGGTATTCTTGCCGAACAAGGTGCCCTGTGGTCCGCGCAGCACATCGACCTGTTGGATGCCGAGCAGGGTCTGGTTGTTCATCCAGGATCGGCTGTAATAGACGCCGTCCACATAGATGCCGACGCGGCTGTCGTAGCCGGCACTGCGCGAATAATCGATGATGCCGCGAATGCCGGTGCGCCCCTGTTCGCTGCCGTCACCGAAGGAGAGGGACGGTGCAGCAAATTCGATATCCTGCAACTTGGCCGCACCGATCTTCGCCAGCGCGTCGGAGGACATGCTCTGGATCGAAATCGGCACCTCCTGCGCATTTTCCGCGCGCTTCTGGGCGGTGACGACGATCTCGTCCATGCCGTCCTGGTCCGCAGCATCGGCGGCAAGGACTGGGGTGGCGCTGGCGGTCAGGATGCTCCCCAGCATCAAGGCCAGACGTCTCGGCTTGTAGCGATCAATGGCTCTGTTCATGCAAAAATCCCCCTTAACGGATTGTATGAACAGGCATCCTCTCCGGCGCGGCCCTTTGCGGGTTCGCCTTTGTTGCAATGAGGTTGCAGGCTGTGCAGGCACCCGTCATGGTCCAGACGATCGGAACCGATGGTGCCAGCCAGTCAGTGAAAGGCGCGCCAGAAGGCGATGATCGCGACCAGCACCAGCGCCGCCATGCTGGCGCGGCGATAATGGCTGCCGCTGTGGCGCAGGAACAACTGCCCGCCCACCCATGTGCCGGCCACCATCATCGGGGCGGAAGCGAGGACGATGACCATTGTCGTGATCGATACCAGCCCGGCCGCTGCCGCGCCCGCGCAGGCGGCGAGTGATGTCGCAAGAAAGATGAGGATCATCGACGCCCGCGCCTGCGCCGGTTCGACCGGGGAGGCGAGATAATAAAGGATCACCGGCGGCCCCGGCATGGCGCATAGCCCGCCGAACAAGCCCGCCGCCAGCCCCGATCCCAGCGACATGACGATGCCGGGGCGACGCAGGAAGCGGATGCCTGCCGCAAGCACCGCGACCGAGAAGAGCGTGAGCGACGCCGCCAGCATACGCGCGGCGCCGTCGCTCACCCATGCCAGCATCCAGCTTCCCAGCGGCGCGGCGACCATCGCGCCAAGGCCGATAGGGAGGGCGCTGCGATACTCCGCCTCCGCCAGCGTCGCCCGCGCGCTGACGAAGCTGGTGCCGATCTGGAGCAGCAGCACGATCGGCACCGCCTTGGCCGGGGGCATGATGCTGCCCAGCAGCGGCGTCGCCGCCAGCGCGAAGCCGAAGCCGCTGAAGCCGCGCAGCACGCCGCTCAGCAACACCGCGGTCAGGCAGAGCACCCACTGGCCGGGCGTCAGCGCAGAAACCATGTCAGGCAGCGGCAAAGACGATCGTCTTCTTGCGCGTGAAATGCTCCAGCATGGCTTCGAGCGAGGCTTCCTTGCCCAGCCCCGACTTGCCGAAGCCGCCATAGCTGAGATTGGGCTGGATGGTGAGATTCTGGTTCACCTGCACATAGCCGGCGTTGATCCGCCGCGTCGCATCCAGCGCGGCGCTGAGATCATTGGTCCAGATCGACGCAGCCAGTCCGAAATCGCTGTCGTTGGCAGCCGCGATCACCGCTTCATAATCGGTCCATGACGTGATCGCCGCGACCGGTCCGAAAATTTCCTCGCGCATCAACGGGCTGTCTTCGGGGAGGCCGGTGAACAATATCGGCAGCGCGAACAGCGCCGGGTCGAGCGACGGATCGTCGGGCAGCATTCCGCATTCGATCGCGCGCGCGCCGGGCGTCTGGAGGCCCATGGCGATATAGGCGTCGATCCGCTCCTTCTGCTCGGGCGAGATGACGGTGCCGATATCGGTCGCCTCGTCCAGCGGATCGCCCATCTTGAGGCCGCGCACCGCCTGTTCCAGCCCCGCCACGAAGCGATCGTAGACATCGGCATGGACGTAGATGCGGCTGGCGGCAGTGCAGCTCTGCCCCTGACGGGTGAAGCGCATCCCGGCAACCGCACCCGCTATGGCGTGGTCGAGATCGGCGTCGGCCATGACGATCATCGGGCTTTTGCCACCCAATTCGAGCGTCACCGGAATGATCCGCGCCGCCGCTGCGCCATAGATGATCTCGCCCACCGGCTGCGATCCGGTGAAGGTGATCTTGGCGACATGCGGATGGGCGACCAGCGCTGCGCCGCAATCCTCGCCAAAGCCCGAGACGATATTGATGACGCCGGGCGGGAGAAGTTCGGCCATCAGTCGCCCGGCCTCCAGCGTGGCGAAGGGGGCTTCCTCGGCGGATTTCACGACGACGCTATTGCCCGCGACTAGAGCAGGCGCGATCTTCAGCATCATCAACACCAGCGGCACGTTCCAGGGCAGGATCGCGCCGACCACGCCGAGCGGTTCGCGGGTCGTGACCGACAACAGATCGGGCCGGAAGGGCAGCGTCTCGCCCTTCAGTTCCGACCCCAAACCGCCATAGAAGGACAGGATGTCCGCCGCCGTCACCACTTCCGGCCGACTTTCGGTGCGGATCGCCTTGCCGGTTTCCATCGCCAGCAGGCGGGCCACGGATTTCTTCTCCTCCAGCAGCCGCGTCGCGCAGGCGGCGACCAGCCGGCCGCGCTCGCGCGCCGCGAGTGCTGCCCATCCGGTCTGCGCACGCCGTGCAGCTGCGACGGCGGCAGCGACATCCCCCGCATTGCCGCGCGCAGCCTGACCGATGACCTTGCCCGTCGCCGGATTGAGAACGGGGAAGGATGCTGCCGCCGGCACGATGGCGCCATCGATCAGATGACCTTCCAAAGCGGCAAGGGCGGACAGGGGGGCAGGCTTTTCGGCAAGGATCGTCATGGCAAAACATCCGATAGGGGGTTCTGCCATGACCCTTACGACCCGCAATGTCCTGCCGGTTAGGTCCAGTTGCCCTGATCCGACGAGCCAGCCGCCATCAACTGCTCCTCCACACAGCGCGCCAGCAGGGCGATGCCCGGCTCGATGCGCTCGACCGGTACCGAAGAATAGCCGAGACGGAAGCAGGGCCGCCCATGGTCCGGACGTCCGAAAAAGACATTGCCCGGCTCGATCAGCAATCCCTGCGCCCGCGCCCGGTCGGCCGCCGCCTGCGCATTGAAACCGCGTGGCCCCTCCAGCCAGAGGCTCGACCCGCCGCTGCCGTCGCTCACCCGAAACTGGGGCAGATGCCGCGCCAGCGCCTCGCGCAGCACGCGCGAGCGTTCCGAAAATACCTGCGCCAACCGGCCTACCAGCGCCTCATAATGACCAAGTGACAGGAATAGGGCAGTGGTCCGCTGATTGTTGAAGGGCGGGTGGCGCACCATCAACCGTCGCAACGCCCGCGCCTCGCGGATCAGGTCCGGCGACGCGACGATGAAGCCGAGCCGCAGTCCGGGCGCCAGCACCTTGGACAGGCTGCCGACATAGATTACCCGCCCATCGGTATCGAGGCTCTTGAGTGCGGGCAGGGGCGGGGTGGTGAGCCGCGTCTCGCTCTCATAATCATCCTCGATGAACACCGTGCCGCGCCGTGTGCCCTCGGCCAACAGTTCGAACCGCCGGTCGATCGGCATCGTCACGGTCGTCGGGCACTGGTGGCTGGGCGTCACATAGACATAGTCGCACACCGCCATGTCCCGCCCCGGTATCAGTCCTTCGGCGTCCACCGGCAGCAGCGGCACATGATCGCAGCGCAGCGCGGCGATATTGCGCATGTCGGGATAGCCGGGGTCTTCAATGCCCACCACGCTGTTGCGATGAAACAGCAGGTCCGCGAGCAGATAGAGCGCCTGCTGCGCGCCCAGGGTGATCATGATCTCGTCGGGCTGCGCCCAGATACCGCGCCGGGGCAGAATGCGGCTGCGCAATTGCTCGACCAGCAGCGGGTCGTCCTCGTCGATCTTGTCGGGCGCCCAGTCCTTCAATTCCATGATGCTGAGCGCCTGGCGACAGCATTGCCGCCAGTCGGCGATCGGGAACAGGTCGGGATCGAACTGGCCGTACAGGAAGGGATAGGGATAGGATTGCCAGTCCGACGGCTTGGCGATGCTGCGGAAGGTGGAACTGCGCACCCGAAAGCGCTGATCCCATTGCGCAGGCTGGTAAGGGACAGTGATAGCGGGCGGTGCCGGCTTGCTCTGCGGCTGGACCAGGCTGGCGGGCGGATCGGCTGCGACGCTGAAGCCGCTGCGTTCCCGCGAAACCAGATAGCCGTCGTCGACCAGCTGTTGATAGGCGAGGATCACCGTATTGCGTGACACCTTGAGCGATTTGGCCAGTTCGCGGCTGGATGGGGCGGCGGATCCGGCGGGCAGCACACCGCCCAAGATCGCATCGACCACGGCAACGCGGATTTGCGACTGCAACGGGCGCGGATCCGAACCGCGCACGCTGAACAGTCTTTCCCACAACTGATTATCCGGTCTTCCCAAAGGTCACTCCTTCACCCTCGGTACACAGCATCCTCCAACTGTCCGAGCCCTTGTCCAAGCGATTCGCGTGCTCTGGCTCTATTGCAGCTGCGAAATCTGACGTTGGTTGGCTGTCATCCGCAAGTCATATTTTTGAAGGCAGGAACCATGCGCCCTAATCTCGACCATCACTGGATGCCCTTCACCGCAAACCGCGATTTCCGCGCCGAGCCGAAGCTGCTCTGCCGCGCCGAGGGGATGACCTATTATGGCGAGGCCGACCAGCCGATCCTAGACGGCTGTTCGGGCCTGTTCACCTGTCCCGCCGGCCATGGCCGGGCGGAAATCGCCGATGCGGTGCGCGAACAGCTGCTGACGCTCGACTATGCGCCCAGCTTCACGCGGGGCCATCCCCAATCCTTCCGCGCCGCCTCCGCCATTGCGAAGATCACGCCAGAGGGGATGGACCGCATCTTCTTCGCCAATTCGGGGTCGGAGGCGGTCGAAAGCGCGATGAAGATCGCGCTCGCCTATCATCGCGCACGTGGCGAAGCAGGCCGGACCATGTTCGTCTCGCGCGAGCGAGCCTATCATGGCGTGAATTTCGGCGGCGTTGCCTTGTCGGGGATGCTGCCCAATCGCCGTGCTTACGGTCCCGGCATCGCGGGCATCGTCCATATGCGCCACACTTGGACGCCGGAATCGCGCTTCGCCAAGGGGCAACCGCAGGCCGGAGCGGAACTGGCCGATGATCTGAAGCGCCTGATCACGCTGCATGGCGCCGAAAATATCGCGGCCTGCTTCGTCGAACCAATCGCCGGATCGACCGGCGTGCTGGTGCCGCCGGTCGGCTATCTGGAGCGGTTGCGCGACATCTGTACGGAACATGGCATATTGCTGGTGTTTGACGAGGTGATAACCGGCTTTGGCCGCACCGGCCACGCTTTTGCCGCGCAGGCTTTCAACGTCACGCCCGACATGATCACCATGGCGAAGGCGATCACAAACGGCGCCCAGCCCATGGCAGCGGTCGCGGTGCGTCGCAAAATCCATGACACGATCATCGCAGCAGCGGCTGCCGACCAGCCCGAATTTTTCCATGGCTATACTTTTTCGGCACACCCCGCCTCCTGCGCGGCGAGTCTGGCGGCGCTCAAAATCTATGAGGAGGAGCGGCTGTTCGACCGGGCGGCGCTGCTGTCCGCCTATTTGGAAGACGCGCTGCACGGTCTGGCGGAACTGCCGGTCGTGACGGATATCCGCGTCTTCGGGATGCTGGCGGGAATCGACCTGCTTCCACTCGATAAGCCGGGGCTGCGCGGACATTTGATCCAGAAGCGGCTGTTCGACGCCGGGCTGCATCTCAAGACGACCGGCGACGCTGCGATCCTTGCACCGGCCTTCATCGTCACGACCGAGCAGATCGACGCGATCGTCGCGATCCTTCGCACCACACTGGCGGAATGGCGCTAAGTCCTACGTTCAATAGAGGCGGAGACGTAAATGACTTCCTTGCCCAACCCGTCCGAAGATACCGGCCTGCGCCACAGCCTGAAACAACGGCATATGTCGATGATCGCGCTCGGTGGCGTGATCGGCGCCGGACTGTTCGTCGGCAGCAAGGTCGTGATCGCCTCTGCCGGACCTGCCGCCGTCATTTCCTTCCTGATCACCGGCTTGCTCGTCGTGCTGGTCATGAAGATGCTCGGTGAAATGGCGGTTGCGATGCCGCGTACCGGTTCCTTCTACGAATATGCGCGGCTGGCGCTGGGCGATCTGGCGGGGTTCCTGACCGGCTGGATGTACTGGTATTTCTGGGTGATCGTCGTCGCGATCGAGGCGGTTGCGGGTGCCGAGCTGATCCGTACATGGCTGCCGGGACTGCCGCTCTGGTCGATCAGTTTGGGGTTGATGTTGATCCTGACCCTCTCCAATTTCGTGTCGGTCAAATCCTATGGCGAGATCGAATTCTGGTTTGCGTCGATCAAGGTGACGATGATCCTCGTCTTTCTGCTGCTCGGTTCCTGCTATGTGCTGGGTTTCTGGCCGGGAACGGGAGGCGTTCTGACGCCGGGCTTCGCCAATCTGACAGCGCATGGCGGCTTCATGCCCCATGGCCTTGCGCCAGTGCTGAGTGGTGCGGTCGCCGCCACCGGTTTTTACTTCGGCGCGGAGGTCGTGACCATCGCCGCCGCCGAAGCCAAGGAACCGGGCAAGGCCGTGGCGAAGGCGACCAACAGCGTCATCACGCGCGTCCTCGTTTTTTATGTGGGGTCGGTACTGCTGGTGGTGACGATCCTCCCGTGGAACGCGCCGGAAATGGCGGCGCCCTATGTCAGCGCCATGACGGTCATGGGCGTCCCCGCCGCCGCGCAGATTATGAAGCTGGTGATCCTCACTGCTGTGCTCTCCGCGCTCAATTCAGGGCTTTATGCTTCTTCGCGCATGATCTTCGCGCTGACGCGGGAAGGGGATGCCCCTGCTGGCCTTGCAAAGCTCAATGGAAAGGGCGTGCCGGTTCGGGCGATCCTTTTCAGCACAATCTTCGGTTACGCAGCAGTGGTGATGGCCTATATGTCGCCAGACATGGTCTTCGCCTTTCTCGTCAACTCCTACGGAACCGTCGCGCTTTTCGTATATCTCTTCATTGCCATTTCGCAGGTAAAGCTTCGGCGGCGGCTGGAGGGCGAAGGACGGCTTCCGGGCGACGCGCGCATGTGGGCTTTTCCCTGGCTGTCTTATGTAGCGGTCGCTGGAATGATCGGAGTGTTGGCCGCCATGGCCTTTATCCCTGACCAGCGCCTGCCGCTGGCTATGGGATTGGCTAGTCTCCTATTTGCTCTTGGCGCATACCAGATCCGGCATTGGAACCGGTCTTCCGCGGAGGATTTAGATCAGCCTTGCATTTTCGAATGAGTGGCAGGAACCGGGACTAAGAAATAGTCCGTGAACGGCTGGCAGGATTCGCTTCAGAGAAGCGTGGGATCAACGAATCAACGGCTGGCTGCGGCATTAAAAGCAGCAGCGATTGCGTCACATAGCGGCTTGGGTTGAAGATCGTTATCAAACGGACAGGGGCGCTTCGACATATCATCGGGTCGAGGCCGAAATTCATTCGCGCAGGCGCTCGTCTCGTCCGACTATCTCGACAAGGCTCAGCCCGGCGGTCACCGATATTATGATGCGATGGTCAACGCTGTGAAACGGATGCAAGCAGATTTCGACATCGATCCAGACGGAGAGATCGGCGCACAGGCGCTCGAAATCCTTAATCTGTCAGAAATTGACAAGGCCAAGGCACTAGCCGTTGCCATGGAGGGGGAACGCTGGTTGAATCGGCGCCCGCCTGCAACGCGCATTGACGTCAATCTCGCGACGGCCCGCCCGACCTATTGGCGCGATGCAAAGGTAGCCGATGTGCGCAAGGTCGAGGTCGGGGAGCCGGACACGGAGACGCCGCAGCTGGGATCGCCCATCTACCGCTTGGTCCCCAATCCCACCTGGACCGTGCCGCGCTCGATCGAGAAAAAGGAACTTGCCGCCAAGAATGAAGCGTCCAGCACGTCATCCTTTAGCAACATGCGAATGACAATAGGGGCGCCGTCCCGCCGAAGACCTGCCAGTGTGGGTTTGTCGAGAGTGCCTGATGGATTGAGGCCGCTCGCCTGCTGGAAAGCGGTAAGGGCGGCGACGAAGAAGCGGCCATGGCGTCCATCGATGACCCCGGGACCGAAGCCCGCCCGATCCAACAGGACCTGCGCCTCGAACATCTGGGTGTTTATGCTAGAAGGCAGGCGGATCGCTTCCCCTGTTTGATCGGCGACGGGGTGCGCAACAGCAACGGGATTGCCAAAAATGAGACCAGCTGAGGGCAAAATAAGAAATCGAAGCGGAACCCGCCTTTTCATGAGCCTGGAAAATCCCTATATGCCAGCTGCATAGGAAACGCTGGCAAGCGGCCTTTGTCTCCCTGAGCATATTTCGGGACCAACGAAAATTTATGATATTTGACAGACGGTCGGTGCTGTGGGGCGCCGCTGCGTGTGGCGCAAGCCAGCTATTTTCTTCTGCTGCATGGGCGGCCGTCCCGGAAAGGCGGCTCCTGTTCCACAATTCTCACAATGGGGAGCGTGTAGACGTCTGCTACTACTCGGGCGGCAAGTTTCGCAAGTCCGGGATGGCCGAACTGAACCATTTCCTGCGCGACTGGCGCACGAATGACGTGGCGCGGATCGACACCGATCTGTTCGATACTCTGGTCCAGCTAAAGCGGGCAACCGGGGCTGACAAGCGCGCCTACTTCACGCTGATATCGGGCTATCGCTCGCCGCGAACCAATGGCAAGCTGCATCGCTCGACCTTTGGCGTCGCTTCCAAAAGCCAGCACATGCTGGGCAAGGCAGTCGACATTAATCTTCGTAATGTGAGGCTTGCAAATCTGCATAAGGCGGCGTTGTCGTTGCGGGCTGGCGGGGTTGGCTATTATCCGGAGAGCAATTTCGTCCATGTTGATACTGGAAGGGTGCGACATTGGTAGGCGTCGCCTCAAGTTGATCGCGCTAGGCCGAGCAATTCGTTCCAATGCTAGGGTCGATCTGCGCGCTGTCGGCAGGTTGCACGTTGGCGGCAAGATCAAGGAAAAATCGAGAATAGTCAGGATTTCACAGACCCTGATTGACCGACTGTGCGTTTGTCCTGCGAGTTACGTGGGAGGAAATGTGAAGACAGCAATTGTGACCGTTGGTGCGTGAGGCATCGGGAAAGGCATGGCGCAGGCGTTGCTTTCGCGAAGATGGTGTGTTTCCGTCCTTGATCGCGATAGGGAAGCGGTCCGCGATCTCGCTGCAGAGGGCCCGTCTGCCAACCTCATCGTGATACGGGCCGACGTTGCCAAAGGACGGGGCGTTACCGGCGCGTTCGAGAAAATTGCTGCCTGGATAACGGATGGCGGTGACACTGTCAGCGCTTTTCCACAAAAGAGTTCAGGGGTCGATTACATTTTCATCTGCTTATCGGACGGGAAGAGGGCGCGCCATGCATGGAAGTGATCGACTGCCGCCACAGGCGGCGATGCATCTCGTCGAGCATCGCATGATTTTTAGGGCGCAATATATCGGCCGCAGGAATGAGCAAATAGGCCTCGTAAAGCTCGCGAGCATCCCACGCTGGGCGATTGATTGCGCCTGATCGATTGCTCGGCATGGTTTCCTCCAGATCAAGAATTTCCTTAGAACTCAACCTCCCCGATGTGCGCTGGTTCATGTATCGGACAGCCGTTGAAGTGGCTCCGATATTCTGCGGAGTGACGATAGCTCTCCTGTCGCACCCGATTGACCCCGCCCAGTGGCCTGTGCGCGGCAAGACCATGCCAAGGACTGAAGGACAGGCGATCTTCGGCTTCCTCGCTCGATCCATAGTTCCATCCTGATTGCAGCGGCACGGTTAATGTCGCAACGGTCTGAAAAGGACTTTCCGTCTCGTCCCAAGCGATCGAGGCGTCTTCGATCGGCATCTTTTCGAGATCGCTGCAGAGTTGAACCCGTAATTCCCATTTGGCTTCGGCCTGAAGAAGCCCGGCGGTCAAATCTTCCCGGATCGCGTCAGGGCGACCGGTTGCATGAATATTCTCGTCGCTGAAGGCTGCGTTATCACCGATCGGAACCAGCGAGAATTTCGCGATATAGTCGCCAAAGCGAAAGGGGGTCTGGCTAAAATAGGTGGCGCCCAAAGGATGGATCGGCTTAGCGCCTCCAAGCGTGGTTAGCATTGTAGACTGTGTGCCGACGGCTTCCATTGTTGCTTCAAAGCCGCGAAGGACAGCCGAGAGGAGTTTTTTGCCGGCTTCAGCCTTATCGGCAGTCGCCGCGAGCAGTTTTATGTTGCCAAGGAATTTCTTGGGATTGGGGGCAGCGAAAGCAGGCGAATTCACCATGATGAAGTCCTGCGTCGTGTCGCACTCGCTGCCGGGTAAACGGTCGCCAATGACGTTCAGAATTTTAAGGGCGATACCTCGGGGAAGGCGGACGGAATCGTCGAGAATATCGCCAGCATTTGTCGAAAAACGCACGATGGCCTCGTAGTGACCGGAATGGCCGAATAGCCCCTGAGCGAGTTCTTGTGGCAGATCCGGCGCGATTGTCAGTCGCCCCTGGACCAATCCATGGCCTTTGGCATGGACGGCTCTGACGGCATGGCCGTAATCACTCGATGTGGTGTCGAGGATCTTGCGAAATTGCTCTTCAAGCTCTGCCAAGGTTTGTGCCTCGTCTGGCTCTATCTGTTCCACATCCGGAGAGTAGCGAACAGGTTTGGTCATCTTATATCGCTCCGAATGCTATGGAAGGGACTGTTAAATCGCCGGCGTTTTGGTGCCCATCGGCACGGCAATCAGGGGCGTGATGAATCCCTGTCGGACTCCGGATAATCTTCGGGTTTGACCTCGCCCACATTGGGCCGGTCATCGACATCCTCCTGTTTCTGTGCTCCCCCGGTCCGCGGATCTGCTTTCGCGCGCCCCGGCATGGGGTCGCCGAGCGGCCCGCGCGGCGTTTGGGAGTTTCCGCGAGGATTGGTTTTGCCGGTCATTGCTCTTCTCCTGATCCCGGCTCCGCCATTTTGCGATGTTGTTCGACGAGGATGGCGGCTGGCGTCACATGGGCTACGGCAGCCTGAAGCTTGTTCTTCCAGCCCGATATGACGTGCGTCTTGCCGGCCATCAGTGCGTCCCAGCCATCCTGGGCGACCTTGGCGGGATCGTCCTTCTTCTGCGTGCCGACGCTGGTGTCTTCCATCTGGGCCCGGTCAAAAAACTCAGTTTCCGTGGGACCGGGCATAAGGGTGGTGATTGTGACGCCTTTTGCTTCCTTGATCTCGTTGCGGATCGTGTCCGCGAAGCTGTCTATAAAGGCCTTGCTGCCATTATAGACCGCCTGGAAGCTGCCGGGGATGAAGCCGGCAATCGATCCGGTGATGAGAATCTTTCCTCCATCCCGGTCGACCATGGGCTTTAGAAGCTTCTGCAACAGGTAGAGCGTACCTGTGATGTTGGTGTCGATCACCCGGCGCCAGTCGGCAATCCGCTGGTCGAGAAATCCGTGACCCAGCCCTTTGCCCGCATTGGCGCAAAGCAAGTCGACTGGCCGTCCGTTGGTAGCCGCCAGCAGCTGGTCGACGCCTTCCAGCGTTGCCAGGTCCGCCACGATCGATCGAACCTCGACACCATGTCGACGGAAATCGGTGGCGGCGGCATCGATCAGCGACTCGTCCGCTGCGACCAGCAGGTCGTAGCCGTGCTGTGCGGCAAGATGCGCCAGTTCGAACCCGATGCCGGTGGAGGCGCCCGTGACGATCGCGAATTTTGGGGAATTCATGATTTGCTCTCCTTAAGCCGGCTTTTGTAGGTCCAGGCCAGGCTTCAGCACGATCTTGGTCACTTCATTCTGCTTGTCATGGAACATCTTGTAGCCTTCCGCCGCCTGCTCCAGCGGCATGCGATGGCTGATGAGGAAGGTCGTATCGATCTTGTCTTCCATGATCGCATCGAGCAGCGCGGGCATATAATGCTGCACATGGGTCTGGCCGGTCTTGAGCGTCAGCCCTTTCTCCATCAAGGCGCCCAGCGGAAACTTGTCGACGAAACCGCCATAGACTGCCGGCATGGACACACGCCCGCCTTTGCGGCACGCCAGGATGGCCTGTCGGACGCTGTGCGTCCGGTCGGTGCCGGTGAAGGTCGATACCTTGATCTGGTCCCAGACATTGTCCGCGAAGAAACCATGCGCCTCCAGCCCCACCGCGTCGATGCAGGCGTCGGGGCCAATGCCGCCAGTCATCTCCATCAGCGCTTCGTAGGTCTTGCTCTCTTCATAATTGATCGTCTCCGCACCGAATTTGCGCGCGAGGTCCAGCCGGTGCGGGAAGTGATCGATCGCAATCACCCGCTCGGCGCCCATAAGGAATGCGGACTGGACACAGAACAGGCCCACTGGTCCGCAGCCCCAGACTGCCACCGTGTCGCCCGGTTCGATTTCGGCATTTTCCGCCGCCTGCCAGCCGGTGGGCAGGATATCGGACAGGAACAGCACCTTGTCGTCTTCGATCCCGTCGGGGATGACGATCGGTCCAACATCGGAAAAGGGGACGCGGACATATTCGGCCTGACCGCCGGCATAGCCACCAGTCATGTGGCTGTACCCGAACAGGCCCGACATGGGCTGGCCATAGGCGGCCTGCGCGATATCCTGATTGTCGGCAGGCAGGCCATTGTCGCAGGCGGAATATTGATGTTTGTTGCAATGGAAGCAACTGCCGCAGGCGATGGTGAAGGGCACCACCACGCGCTGCCCCTTTCGCAGCGTGGATTTGGGGCCGGTTTCCACGACTTCGCCCATGAACTCATGGCCCAAAATGTCGCCCGCCCGCATGGTCGGGATATAGCCGTCGTAGAGATGCAGATCGGAACCACAGATGGCGGTCGAGGTGATCTTGATGATCGCATCACGCGGGTTGAGGATTTCGGGATCGTCTACGGTATCCACGCGGACGTCATGCTTACCATGCCAGGTCAATGCGCGCATCAGTCCATCTCCTCGGCCAGTTGTGCAGTGGTGCGGGCTGCTGTGGCGATCTCGCCGGTTTCCATCAGTTGCTTGAAACGGCGCAGGTCACGGCGTGCCTGAATGGCGGGTTCGCGCTGAAACAGTTTCGCGACCAACTTGCCGATCATGCCGCCCGGCGGATCATAGAGGATCGTAGCCGTCACCCAGCTGCCGCGCCCGCCGGGCGCATCGCGAAAATCGATGCGGCCGCTGTTGGGCACATCTGCGCCGTCTTCGGAAACCCAGGCGATGACTTCACCTGGTCGATCCTCCGTGATCGCAGCGATCCATTCGACGCTCTTGCCCGCAGGTGCCTTCACCACCCAGCGATAGCGATCGTTCTCCAAGGCTTCGACGCGCTCGACATTTTCCATGAAGTTCGGCAGATTTTCCAGCGCGCGCCAATAATCGTAGAGGTCGCGCCGCGGCCGATTGATGGTGACGGTCTTGGCCGACAGGCTGTCGCCCTTCGTCTCGACCAGCGACAGGGTCGCGTCCTCGATCTGGTCGGCTCTCTTGGATGTGCTCAGCGGCGCTTCATCGCGCGCCGGCGTCAGGCTATCGCCCACGACGTTTCTCCTTACAGGGATAGGCGGCCAACCCATGCCCACCCGCAACTGTTCCGGCCGTTCAGGCGGTAAACGCCCAAAGCTGATTTGCATCAGTCAGTTTCCTTGCCCGACGCCAGCCGGCCCTGAACATTCGCGGTCATGCTTCGTTGGCCGAGCTATCAACTCCGTCGACCCCGACGAATCTTGGGCAAAGGATGATCATGACCAAGCAGCGTGCTGACCATCCGGAGATTGAGCCGTTCGAGGGACCAGCTGGCGGCTGGGGTTCGGTTCGGTCCCTGGCCGACATCCTGCCGCGCGAGCGGGGGGCGCACCAGTCTCGAAGCCTCCTAATGTGATGAAATTAAACGGCTGAGGTACTGCCATCGTTTCCGGTCGAAACTACGATCAAACCTTGAATCTGGTCTCATTTGCGTTTGCGCCACCACAAGAAAAGACCGGTGCAGTAGAAGAATGGGAGGCTTAGACCGAAGATTGCTATGGCTAACCGGTGTAAGATGCCCCCGGCATCCCCGATGTGGATTGGATATATCGAGTCATCAAACCGGTTGAGTGGAGTCGTGGACGAGGGATTGTACACAGTCAGGATGTCACCGTTCATCGCACTGACTTGAACCAGTGCGCGCCCCGACCATGCGCGCAGTTCGCTGGGCAGTGTGAAGCGGACAGAATAATAGCCAGGATGTTCAATCGGCATTTCCAGATTCATGAATCTGCCGCTTGGAAAGCGTTGACGTGCGATGTCGAAGGCGTCGTCAGGACCAATCATGATGTGATCGGCATGTTCTCCAGACATTCCACCGTGATGGCTCATCATCGCGGTCGCTTGGAATGGCATCATTCTAGACAGCGTCCGAGTTATCGGCGCATCGAAAACGAGATAGATGCCGGTCAGGCTTGCCACCACTAGCGGACAAAACGCAATGCTGCCGAAGGCGCGGTGCCAGCAATAGAACTTCTGGACTGTCGTCCTGAGATTTCTAAATTGAAACGTGCGCGCCCATGCGCCTCCCTTTGGCCAAGCGAGTTTGAGGCCGAGGATCAACGTCGAGGTCAAAAGTATTCCACTGAGCCCCATGGCGATCCTACCGTACGGACCAACCGTAAGAGACGTATGTACAGTGTAGATCCAGCGCCAAGCTGCCCCTCCGAACGGTTGGGTCGGCTCTCTGTCCCTCTGCCCGACGATATTGCCGCTGGCAGCATCGATGCGCGCTGCTTGGGGATGACCGGCCTTATCAAGGTAGCGCGCTTCGAGCAGCCGCGGATCACGTCCGACGGCGGTGATGCGCTGCACCGGGACGCCAATGCGCTCTTCAATCTTTTCTATCATATCCGAGAAGTGCAGCATCGGACCGTTCGTCAGCGCGTCATCACCCATCTGATCCCACTCGCGGTGAAAGACCAGAAGCGATCCGGTGAGACCTTGGATTGACCAGATGAGACCTAGAAAAAGCCCGAGGGTGAGATGCCATTTCGCCAAGCGTTTGCGCTTGGGCCATCCCAATTTCATTTTTTGCATACGGGCTTCCCAGCCAATTTCAAAGCGAATGGTGTAAGATAAATAACTTCATCATATTCCCTCTGTTCTTTTAATGCGGAAATACATTTATCCAGCGGTTCTACCATCATTACCATTCCTGCTCCGCCACCGTAAGGCTCATCATCAATCTGTCGGTGTTTATTAATCGC
>NZ_DATKFP010000130.1:0-9862 GCF_035511395.1 Sphingobium sp. | reverse complement strand
GCGATGGACGGGGCGGCAGGTGCCTTCGTATCGGGACGCGATACCCGACAGGGCGGTCGTGAGAGCCTGCCCGATATCGATGCCCGGTTCGGCGACGCAGTGATAGTCCATGCCGAACTGGCCGCTTTTCCATTCATGAATCCCAAGCACATGGTCGGGATTGTCGAGAAAATAGCGGTTGATCCGCAGCGGCCCCTCCCCCTCGTCGCTATCGGGAACATCGGCCAGATCGATCCAGTTGTGTCCGGCGCTGAGCGTATCGGGTTCGCGCTTGCGAAAGAGCAGGATATCGACGACGACGTCCGTGCCCGCTTCCTGTCGCATGGCCCGGCCGGGAAGACGCACGGCGCCGAGGAAATCGGCGATGCCGTCGATGTGGCTGCGGGCCTTGGGGTCGCTCTTGTCGAGCGAATAGCGCGAGGTCACGAACAGGGCGACGCCGCCGGGGCGAAGATGGTCCAACGATTTCGCGATGAAGAAATCGTGGAGCGACAGGCCAAGCCGGCCGAGACTGGTCTTGTTCTGGATGCTGAGGTTCGAGAAAGGGGGATTGCCGATGGCGAGGTCGAAGTCGCGCGGCAGCGACGCCTTGTCGAAATCGATGCAGCGGATGATCTGCCCCGGATAGAGCGCGCTCGCGACACGGGCGGTGACGGGATCGTTCTCGATGCCGACGAACAGCGTGGCACTCGCCAGCCAGTCGGGACGCAGGCCCATGAAGAGGCCGCTGCCGCATCCCGGCTCGAGAACCTGGCCGCCGGTGAAACCGAGGATCCGGGCGGCGTCCCACATGGCGCGGACAATATATTCGGGCGTGTAATGGGCGTATTGCGTCGCCCGCTTGAGCGACTGAAGCTCGGCATCGGTCGTCTCCGCGGCAAGCCCCTGCCCCAGTTCTTCCCAGCCAGCGCGGAATGTGCCTGCGCGATCGGCGAAGATATTGTTCGCAAGCTCGGAGGCGCCGAAGCCGATGAACTTCGCGATCGTCTCCTGCTCGGCCGGCGTCGCCCCTCGTTGTTCGCGGTCCAGCAGGTTCAGCAGCCTGATCGCCTCGACATTGTCCTGCGCGCGGCCCTTCCATGAGGACGCCAGCATCCGCCCGGCGGCGAAGGAGAAATCGATGGGCTCGGCCGGAGGCGGACCGGCAACTATCTTCGTCGGCATCAGCGAGAAGAGCGTAGGCTCGCAAACCTGGGAGACTTTGGCGGCATCGGGCGCCGGATCGGGCGGCCTGACCGGCTGATCGAAGTCGAGGCATAGCTGGAGAGCCAGCGCGGATGCACTGTTTCGCATGGAATGCTTCCTTTTTGATGGGTTCGCGGGCGCGGCGCGGCGGCCCACAAGCACGTCAGGCAGGTCGGAGATCAGGGCGTGATGGGAAGCCCCGCGCCTGGCCTCGTCTCCGGCGTCAGGTCAGCCGAGGCGAAGCGAAGCGGCATATTGGCGCAGCAGGTCGGCCATCGCGGTTCGGGCATGCGCCTTGTTGCCGATCACGATCTCGGGCCGGAGTTCGCGGCCGAGCGGCGTGCGGTAACCGTGCGCAAGCCCGCCGCTCATGTCCTCGACAATGATCCGGTGGCCGCGGGGGCGAGCCGGGCCAGCGTAGCGCGCGGTGAAATCCCCCAAGCGGCCCGACAGCCCGGCGGCCATCCTGGACCATCGAATATGTCCGGCGGCGAACTGGTCGCCAGGGGCACGGCCGCGTGCGAGCCAGAGACGGAAATGCGCACGCTGCTGAAGCACCGAATTGCGCGTGCGCTCCATCGTTCGCGCAAGCGGCAGGATATCGGCGTCAGCGTCCAGCCTGGCGATCTCGGCGTCGTCGGCAACGACAAGGATGTCGGTATAGTCGCCCTGGCGCAGCGCATGGCGAAGCGCGGTTTGATCGCCAGGCGTCGCGCCGGTTGTCGCCGTGATGAGGTGCAACCCTGAGTCACCGCCGAGTATGTAGAGTCCTGCGGCTTCATGCCCGGGCCGTTCCCGCAGCATCGCGCGGATGCCGATCGCGCCTGTTGCGCTTTCCGAAGCGCCGAGCACCAGCAGGCGCCTGTGCCAGGATACCGGTGCGGGAGTGTCCGTGGGCGCCGGCCATTGACTGGGAAGCGGCCGGGCGATACGCGGTTGTTCTGCTCGGCTGGCCTCGAAGCTGGGCTCTGGCGGCGCGGCCAGAAAGGATCGCCGGGCGACATCGAAGATGTCTTCGGGCCTGCCGCCACCGTCGAGAAATCCCTGATCGTAGCCAAGCCGGCGGACATCCGGCTCTCCCCGGCGAGACGGCGATGGTGGACGCCCTGGCCAGCCTGCGATAGCAGCGTGGTTTCCGTTGGCGTAAGCGACGGCGGCATCCCAATCATAGCCGTGAACGTCGCGGGCATGAAGGATCGCGCGGTTGCGGCTGTCGGTGCTGCCCTGCGCGATCTGGCGCTCGACGAAGGCGAAGTTCGCGGCTTTGCGCTGGCGCTCGGTTTCCTGGGCGATCGCCTCGTTGAGGGGACGAAGCGCCTGAACGCGCTCGCGGGAACGCGCCATGCGGGCGCCGAGGGGCGCCTCGTTCGGCAGGTCGGGGAAGCGGCGCCAGGCATCGGCCAAAGCAAGGGCGTGATGAGCTGGACGGCCGCGCGCCATCCAGCATCCCGCATCGGCGGGATCGAAAGTGTCGGTCATGACGATCTCCGGCCTGGAATGTCAGCGGCTGGCGAGAAGCAGGTCGAGTGCGCGCGCGAACACCTCGTCGCCGGCGTCGTTGACGACGATCGCGGCGGGATTGGTAGCGCGCACGGCGCGGCTGATGATCGCAAGTGGCCGCTTGCGAAGCGGATATTGCAGGATCCGATCATTCTCGATCGTGAGGAGTGACGTGCGTAAAAGCCGCTTCAGACGACGGCCTTCGACGGCGCGAAGGAGGAGATCGCTCACCTCGATCTCGAGATCATGGTCGCAGGCGAGATTTTCATCCAAGGTGCGCACCGGCCGGTTCGCCTTGAGCCAGGCATCGACCTCGGCCAGAGTCCACCGGCCGACCTGATGATAGAGGTCCGCGCCGCCCGTTCCCTGGTTTCGGGCATGAAAGGCAAGTTCACCGTCGATCCAGACGTCCGCCGAAAAAGCCGCAGTTTCCTGCGAGAGCGCAGCGCTATAGGAGACGCGCCGGAGTTCGATTTGCATGGGGGTTCTCCAGACTGCTCCATCGTGCGGAGCACTCTCCCTCGTTCCTCCTCCCCTCCAACCGGACTTACAGTAATTTATCGGCGAAATTGCCCGCACATGGCCCCCTCCATTTACCGGAGGATCTGAGATGACTACGGGTATGAGCGCATATGTGACTGGCGGTCACCCAAAGGGCGTTCAATCAGATCGCGTTGACATTGCCGGTGTTTTCACTGTGCATCAATTACGGCCGGTCTTGGCGGAACCTGTAGTCTCCGCGTGCGACGCGTATGGCCTTACCAATTGCTTTGTTGATGGCGTCCAGATTGCATAGCTCTGGTTGGAATTTTCGGCCGGCCCAACGACGCATGGCCTTATGGTCTTCGTGGTCGGGATCCCGCCAGGCCTCCAGGAAGTCGACATAGCCGCCGGTGCCGCCGACGTCTTCCGGTGGGCCTGAACGTGCACCGGCGATGCATCGCGGATATTTGACGCCCTCTTCGCGTGGGAGCCTCTCGAGGCGGAGCAGGTGACGCCAGTTGTCGCCAAAGTCGTATTCGTAAATGATAGTCAGTGACTGACCATCGGGATCGTAGGGGAAAACGAAATCGATGAGCCTTAGCTCGGTGGCTTCGAAAATCCGGTTGTCGAACAGTTCGTCTTCGTCGAACTCCGGTGCGCCGAATATGAGACCCCCGACATTGAACTGATGGAGATGGCTGTCGGTCCAGCCAAAGGCGGCCTGAAGGACTTCATGGAGTTCGGCGAAGTTCAGTGCCATTGGCAGGTCGAGCGTGCGGGTGATCTTCGGCTCGATCTCCAGGATATGGACCTCGGCGCGCACGATGAAGCCGTCGAATGCAAAGGGATCGAGCATGTGTCGGAGCATGCCGTGCGTCATTGACGCGGGCAACCGGTGATCGCGTCAATTTCGCCTCGAGCGGCCAAAATAGATGACGTCGTGTATTTCACCGTGCCGATGAATATTACTCTCATGCGCCTGGGATCACTTGCGCGCAAAATGCTGCCGGGGTCAAAATCCGCGCGCGTTGGAAGCTGCCGCGCTGCAGCAGTCCGGCGCGTCGGTCCCCGGTCACAAGAAAATCGGAATCGCTGGCGAGGACCATGGCCAGCAGGAAATTGTCGTCGGGATCGCTCGATTCCACACCGTCTGGCAATGCCGGGAGCTGGTCCAGCACCGCCGCGCGATTGAGATTGTTTATCATGGTGCCAATACGATGGTTTGGCAGGATCGCCTTGATCTTGGGATAGCGGCTTATCCGGCGCAATTCATCGAGTTGGAGGTGAGACGTTACCAGCTCGAAACGGCCGCCCCGCCATGTGCGATAGATCGTATCGGGAGGGCTATGGCGAGAGATCAGCGCAGCAACGAGGACGTTGGTGTCCAGTATGACGCGCATCAGTTATGGCGCGCCCACTGGACGGCTTCGTCAATCAGATCGGTCAATTCCGCTTCGCTCATATCGGCGGTCGCATCCTTGGCCTGCTCCACGGCTTGCTCGAACAGATAGGATCGAACCGCCCGTTCAATGAACCGCGACAGGTCGCCCTTGCGGCCGCCGCCTTGAGCGGCAAGGAACATCCGCACGGATTGGTCCGTGTCAGGGGACACCGCAATGTTCCAGCGAATAGAGGACATGGCAATCTCCGGTGTTAAAGTGTTTTTGCACATATACACCGATTAAGCGAAAATTGCAATGCGGCCTGCTCCTCCTTCCCCCTCCGGGGTTTATGGGCGAGGCTGTATCCACTGCGTTTTGCTGACAGGCGTGTGGGGACTTCGACCCTTGCATGGGGGTTCACCAGACTGCTCCATCATGCGGAGCACCCTCCCCCGTTTCCTCTCCTCCTCAGGCGCAGCCCGGACTGCCGCCCGCGCCGCAAGGCCGGTATTCGGCATCGTAGGAGCAGCTGTTCTCGAATTCGGGATCATCGGTTTCGTCGACCAGATAGCCTGTGACCTCTTCGGCCGGCTCCGCCTCCAGCACGCCAGCACCGCTGGGAAGAAGACGAACAGGCGTCCGCATGGTCCCCGGCGGTCACCGCGACCTTGACCCTGATCGTTGTATAGACATGGACGTGAAACGCTCTCATGCCGGAAGCTCCGACCAGCCACCGGCGGCGCTGATCCAGACCATGCCGAGAGCGCGGAGCGGCATTTCCATGCCATCACCGGTTTCGGCGAGGGGATCGCGCACGAACACGCTGCCACGGTCGTTGGCGCGCTGCGGCGCGCGCCCACCGAGCACCATCAAGTCGCCGTCCCCGCCCGGCATATGGACGATATCGCCAGGCCTTACCTTGGCGGCCAGCACGCGGCCAATGGTGTAATGTAGGGTCCAACCCCCTTGGGAAACTGACGCCATAACTGGTCTCCTTGTGTGAATTGCCGGGCACAATTCTCCCGTCGCTCCGCCGGATTGACGTGCGGTTTCGACCGGCACGGAGCCGGCTCGGATGGGGTGATGCGGGTAGTCTCAGTCGCCGCGCGGCAACGGGATCGGGACGGCCTGACCGCTGGCGAGGTTGAGGAACGCGCCCGCATGACCGATGGAGCCGCGTCCGAGAAGATCGAACAGCAGCGCCAGGGCATGACTCGCGACGACGCGGTTCACGAACAGCGACTGGCGTTCGAGCGCCTCGGCGACCGAGCAGGACGGCGCGTCGTCGTCGGGCAGGCTCTCGTCAGCGAGTTCGGGAAAATGTTCGAGCACGGTCGGAAGGCGCGGCTGGTCGCCGGTCGCGGCGCTATCCGGGGAGCCGATCAGATATTGCCCGTCGCCGGCACGATTGCCGAGATCCATCCAATAGGCCGGGACGGTCCTGCTCCTGGCGAGTGCCGCGCCTATCATGCGACGGGCCGATGCGGTATCGACGCAAGTGATGAGGATATCGGCGTCGGCGACTCCGACGGCGCCAGGTGCGCGGCCATGCACCGCCTTCCAGGCAAGGCCGTGGGCGAGATTGATCCGTTCGGTGAGCGTGCGCGCTTTCGAACTGCCGATGTCACACGGGTAGAAGGGCTGGCGGCCAAGGTTCGCTTCGGTCACGATGTCGTCATCGACCACGGTGACGTCGAGCGACCGGGAGGAGATCGCCCGCAGAGCCGTATCAAGCGAGGCGAGCCCCATGACCATCTGCGCGCCGTTACCGCCGCAGCCGACCAGCAGGACCTTGATCGCGCCGCTGTCGAATGCGGCGGGAAGAAAGTGGCGGACGCCAGTGTCAGAGTGCATCTCGATCTCCCATGAACGGCTCGCGCGGCAGCGCGATGAACATGCCTCCGGCGCACAGGCGCGAAACCATCGTCGGGCCGTCCGGCTGGTCGAGCCGCCCCAGAACCAGCGCTATCTTCGTGGCATGGGCATCATCGGCATCGTCGGTGGCGCTGAAGAAAGCCGCCCCCGCCGCATGGCTGTGCGCGTCGCAAATGATATGCTGGCCCGCGGGCAGGACCGGCGTGCGATAGACCAGCCGGGATGGCGTCGCCTCGTCGATCTCGGGGAAAAGCAACGAGAATGCGCGGGTCGCCTCATCCCAGGCGACAAAAGCGGCAGCCTCGTTAGGCAGTGAATCGTGGAACCACGCCGTTATGCGGTCAAAAATCTCTTGAGGGATGAAGCCCGAACGCAGCTCGGCCCTGGGGCTCCCGATGCTGCCATAAGGCAGATAGGCGGGAAGCGGCGGGGTGATGGGGACGTCGAGTGCGAGCCATGGCCGGCGCAGGATCAACATCACGCCGTCGCTGCCGATGGCAAGGCCGTGGCCAACGTCAGCGGCGCGAAGGGCTTCGAGGGCGGGCGATCGTCCCTGCGGTGGAACCGGGTAGCAGGGCATGGCATCGAGGACGGCCGCCGCCGTCGGATCATCGGCGAGCATCGACATCACCACCCGCCTCGGATCAACATGCCGACGGTCACTACGGCAGGAGCGGTCCCACCCGGTGATCGGGCGCCTTGCCGATAGGGATGGAACGGCTTCAATCGCCTGACCGGGAAGCGCTTCGCCTTGCGCGCGGCAAGATCGTCCCAGAGCCGCACAAGGCCCCCTTTGCCGGTGACCGTCAGTTCCTGACCCGGATTGGGGTGGGTCGACCAGCTGTCGAACACCGCGCGCTCGAATTCCGGGATGGAGGCAATGGCGAGAGCCTTGGGTTTGGGGATGTTGCCCCAGCACAGCCGCCCATCGAGATAGACGTTGAGCACCGGCGAGTGCAGCACCTGCGTGTCAGCGGTCGGCCGCTCGCTTATCGGCAGGGCATAGACGCCTAGACCCGATCGGGTGGCGAGGAACAGGTGCGGCGGATAGGGCACCGGCACGCTCGTCCGCCCCGAAAGGGCTTTCAGACCGGCGGGCGGTGCCGACAGATCGAAATAGGCCGGACGCACCTGCGCCGGAATCCACCAGGCGAGCATATCGGGATGGGCGACCAGCACATTGCCTGGCAGGAGTTCGGGGAGAACCGTCCGCCCCAGCGCCTCGGTCCATTGACGCAGATGCGCGCGCGACAGCGATGTGCCCGCACCGATAGTCGGCCGTCCCTCGTCGTCATGCTCGATCGGGTGAATGCTGGCAAAGGCTGCGGCGCCCTCGCGAGCGCTGGCGTAGACACTAGCGCCGCGGATCGGCTGGTTCTGATAGAGCAGGATGGCGTTGGTCAGCACGAGACCGCCGGCGGTGCCTTCGAACTGGATACTATGGTCGGTCATCGCGGGCCTCACAGAGTGGCGGGATCGAGCTGAATCAGCTGCTGGGCGGCGAGCAGGAACCGTGCTCCTGCCCGCAAGGACAGGAGCCAGTCGTCGATGCGGGCCGGATCGGACAGCGGGCAGAAGCCGGCGATGTCCAGGAAGCCATATTCCATGCCGTGGCGCCCGACATCGTCGACCTCGCGCGCGAACTGCTCGACCGGAACCAGCGTCAGGGGCGGCAATCGCGAGCATTCGTCGATGCCTGGGAGATAATCGTAGGCGACCTCGAAATCGAAGTGCCAGGCATTGCCTTCCGGCGACAAGCTCCCAAGGGCGTCGTGCGCCTTGCGAAGTTCATGCAGTTTTTGGCGCAGGCGCTTCGGCAGGCGCGCCCGCGGCCCCGCGTTTGCCGCGATCATCCATTCGGGCCGGCGCGCTTCCATGTTGGACGGCAGCGTCAGCTCTTCGCTATCGTCAGGGTCCGCAGCATGATAGTCGATCATCCATTGCCGCGCCGTCTCATCGTCAGTCGCGCCGTCCCAATAGTACATCGAAATCTCGTCGAAGAGATCCTGATAGCCGAAGACCGGAAGCGCGCGGCCCAGCATATCTTCGAGCGCCTTGTAGGCGGCCGCACGCCAGGGAACCGGCGCATCGCCCTCCTCGATCCATCCGAGGTCGAGTTGCCCCATGCTATCGCAGATCACCGCGATCGCCGGTGGACGAGCCTCCTCGCCCTGAAGGACCACGACCCTGAGGTCAGCGAGTTCAACGCAGCCCAGAATTTCGAGCACCGCTGTGTTGAAGACGCGCTCGATATGTTGGCGCGCCTGGTCGCGTGTGGTGCGTTTGACCGCCGTTTCCCATGATACCACCCAGCGGCCCATCAGCTTGTGATGCGGCGCCAGCGGAGCATCGAAAAGGACGGGAATATCGCCCGATAGCGCGACGACACGCCCGGCGAGATCAGCCGAGAGGTGGGAGACGCAGGCCCGGCGGCGGCGGAAGCGGTCTGGGCGCTTTGCCTCGACCGTCGCTACCCTCGATGAGGACGCGCGCATGGAGCGCCTGGGCCTGTCTGCTGCAGGCGGGCTGCGTGAAATCGGTCGTGTTGCCATCGTCATGCTCGATCCATTCGGCGAGGGACTTGCGGACGGCGGGCGGGATCGCCGTGCTGGGCTTGCGCGCCATGATCAGCCCTTGGTGCCGACGGCGCGCCGGTATTCGGTGACGTGGGCGCCGCCCGACACGCCGGCGTCGAACAATTCAGCGTTGAGGATCGCCGGATAGAGGGTGGCGTGGTAGGCCCGCAGGCCGTCGGGGTCACCCGCGAGATGCGGCGGCACCGGAAGATCGATGCCGTCATAGCGGTACGCGCGCGTGAGATGATTGATCTGCATGGAAGGAGTCTCCGGCTTGGGGTCGTGGCGACGATCGAGCGGCGCCGCTCAGAACAGGGTGGCGGGTTGGTCCGGCCTGGCGTCGACCGGCGGAGTAGCGGCGTGCTGGAGTTTCGGGGCACTCGCAGGCGTGGTCGTCTTTGCCGCCGGCGCCTTGGTGGCGGCCTTGGCCTTCGCGGCCTCCGCAGCGGCGACCCTTGCGTCCTCGGCCGCCTGGCGCTGATCGGCGATCTGGTCAGCAAGGGTCTTGCGCGAGGCAATGAGCTGGCCGAGTGCGCCATCGGTTCCACGGCCGAGTTCCGCATCGATTTCAGCCGCGCTCGCCGTGATCGAGATCGGCCGAGTTTCGCCGGATTCGAGACCGTGTTTCGCGCCTTCCGCCTTGCGGGGAATGACCGTCAGCGTGACGGTATCGTCGGGGCCGGCGACAAGGTCGAAACCGAGCGAGTAATTGGCGAGAAGCGGGAGCAGGTTGGTGATCAACATGGGCGTGGGTCCTTGTCTGGAAGGGCGGGGATGCCGGTCAGGCGGCGATTGGCGGGATGGGAGCTTCTTCCGGCGGCGCAGCGCGATCCGGGGGCGGTCCATAGGCGCCATCGAGCG
>NZ_DATKFP010000129.1:0-3693 GCF_035511395.1 Sphingobium sp. | reverse complement strand
CCCCGAACCGCTTCATCCGCAACTACACCGACTGGCTGCCCAGCCTGACCATCCGCTACGAGCCGGTGTGCAACCTCGTGCTGCGTTTCGGCGGGTTCAAGAGCCTCGTCCGTCCGAACCTTTCCAGCCTCGCCCCGCGCTTCATGCTGAACGAGGATCTGGAGGCGGAGACCGGCAACCCGAACCTCAAGCCATATCGTGCCTGGAACATCGACGCTTCGGCCGAATGGTACTTCGGCAACAATGCGGCGCTGACGGCGGGCTTCTTCTGGAAGTCGATCGAGGATTTCACGGTCGAGCAGCGCTCGCGCACGCCGGGGACGATCTACGGCGTGGCCTATGACGAACTGACCAGCTTCATCAACGGCGACAAGGCCAAGGTGAAGGGCTTCGAGATTTCCTACAGCCAGGCATTCACGTTCCTGCCCGCACCGTTCGATGGCCTGCTGGTCAATGCCAACTACACTTACACCGATGCCCGGGGGACGGTGCTGAACGATGGCGACATCGCCGATCCGCGCAGCATTCCGCTGGCGTCGGCATCGAAGAATACGTTCAACGTCGTGCTCGGATACGAGAAGGGGCCGATCTCGCTGCGCGCGGCGGGCACCTATCGCGACAAGTACCTCGACGAACTGGGCAGCACGGCGGAACAGGACCGCTACGTCTCCGATCAATTCCAGCTGGACCTCAGCGCCAAGTTCCGTGTCATGCCGGGCGTGCGCCTGTTCGCCGAGTGGATCAACGTCACCGATGCACCGTACTTCGCCTACCAGAACCTTGGCGGCGCACGACGCCTGCTGCAGTATGAGCAGTACAACTGGACGGCCAAATTCGGCGTGACCGCCAGCTTCTGATCCCGTTCCCATCCTTCCGCCGCCGCCTTGCCTTCGGGCCAGGCGACGGCACCGTGTTTTTCCGGAGCTACCGAACCATGGCATCCCTTCGTCGTCTGTCCGCCCGGGTCGCGCTTGGCGCGCTGGCCCTTTGTCTCGTCCAGCCCGCTCCTGCCCAACCGACGCCCGCCCAGCAGGCCGTGCCGCGCTCCGCCGGGACGCCCTATGCCGCCCGCAACCTGCCCGACAGGATCATGCTGACGCCCTCCGCCGATCCGGCGAAGGGCATGGCGGTCGCGTGGCGCACGGACGCCGCGCAGGCCGCCAGCGAAGCCCAGATCGCCGTCGCCGTCGACGGGCCGACGCTGGAGGAGAAGGCCAGCCTCGTCACCGGCGCGCCGGGCGTCGCGAAGGACAGCGCCAACGGTCCTGCGCTCTATCATCAGGTCCGCTTCGAGAACCTGATGCCGGACACCGTCTATGCCTATCGCCTCAAGGGCAGCGCGGGCTGGACGGAGTGGATGCAGTTCCGCACCGCGAGCACCGAGGCGAGGCCGTTCCGCTTCCTCTACCTCGGCGATATCCAGAACGGCATCCTGACGTATGCAAGCCGCGTCATCCGGCAGGCATTCCACGCCAACGGCGGCATCGAACTGGTGCTTCATGCAGGCGACCTTGCCGCGCAGCGCGACGATCTCGACCACGATGACGAATGGGGCGAGTTCAACCAGGCGGGCGGCTACAACTGGGGCATCGTCCCGCAGGTGCCCGCGACCGGCAATCACGAATATGTCGACGTGGCGCTGCCGAACGGCGCGGAAAGCCGCAAGCTCGGGCCGTACTGGCCGCTCCAGTTCGCGCTGCCCGCCAACGGCGCGCCGGGCGTGAAGGCGACAACCTATTTCGTCGACTATCAGGGCGTGCGCTTCATCGTGCTCGACGGCACTTCCGCGATCGACCTGGGCACCATGAAGCAGCAGACCCGCTGGCTGGACGAGACGCTGGCATCCAGCAAGGCGAAGTGGAACGTCGTGCTGTTCCACCAGCCCGTCTTCACCTGCGCCCGCCCGCAGGATACCTCCGAGGTGAAGGCCGCGTGGAAGCCGGTGTTCGAAAGCCGCAAGGTCGACCTCGTGCTTCAGGGGCACGACCACTGCTACAGCCGCCTGACGTCGGAGGCCGGGCGCGAGGCTTCGGCGGCGATGCGCAAGGGCGGCAAGGTGCAAGGACCGGTCTACCTCGTCTCGGTGACGGGATCGAAGATGTACGGCCTCAACGACCGTGCCCGCACCCAGCCGGACAAGACGGCGGAGGCGACCGAGCTTTATCAGGTCGTCGATGTGGCCGGGGATCGTCTGAAGTTCCGCACTTTCACCGCATCGGGCAAGCTGTACGACGGCTTCGACCTGGAACGTCGCGCCGATGGCAATCACCTTGTCGATGTCGATGAACCGATGATCGCGGTGCGGACCTGCAACGGCAACGTCGGACCCGATGGCGGCAAGTGCGTGGCGCGCGGGAAATAGCGCTGAAACCGCCGGAACATTGCCTCTTCCCAATGTTCCGGTGGCTCGCCTGTTCTGTCCGTCAGGAGACCTCCCTACCGATGCGCCCGCTTTTCACGATCCTGCATGATGTCCTGATCGTCGAGGATGACATGCAGCTTGCTGAAAGCCTGTCCTCCCGGCTCCGCAGCGTGGGTCATGCCGTGACGGTGCTTACCGATGGGCAGGAAGCGCTGGACGCGGTGATCGAAGGCAATTTCGACGTCATCGTGCTGGGGCTTGTGCTGCGAGGGCTGGACGGGCTCGCCGTCGTTCGCAGCCTGCGCGAAGGGGGGATAACGACGCCGGTGATCATGATGGCCGCCTTCGCGGACAGTGCCGAACGGATCGTCGGTCTGGACGGCGGCGCCGACGACTACATGGTCAAGCCGGTCAACGTCGACGAACTCCATGCCCGCATCAACGCGGTGATGCGAAGGGCGAACTGGTCGACCGATGGCCATGGCACCGTCGGCACGGGCGACATTACGGTCAGCCCCGGCAGGCTGCGTGCCTGGTATCGCGGCGTCGGGCTGGACTTGTCGGTGCAGGAATTTCGCCTGCTGGCGCAACTCGTGCGCAATGCCGACTCCGTCCTCTCGCGCGAGACGCTGTACGAGACCGTGTGGCGCAGCGACACGGCTCCCAGTTCCAAGGTGGTCGATGCACACGTAAGCCGGATACGTCGCCGCATGCTGGAGCAGGTCGGGTTCGATCCGATCGTCACCGTGCGCGGCGCGGGCTACATGGTCCGCAAGTGAAGGGCTGGCCCCTCGGTCACGATGAAGCGGGAAGGGGCAGTTCGATCTCGGCGCGCAGGCCCGGCCTCGCGTCCGACAGGCGAAGGCATCCGCCATGGACTCGGGCGACTGCTTCGACGAGATTAAGCCCGAGACCGTAGCCTTGGCTACCGCGCGATCGGTCACCCCGCGTGAAGCGCTGCTTGAGCAGTTCCTGCCTGTCCTCGGGGACGCCATGTCCATCGTCGGTCACGCTCAGAACCGCCTTGGTGCCGTTCAGGCACAGCCTTACACGGATGCTGGAGCGAGGCGGCGTATAGCGGATGGCGTTCTCCAGTAGGTTTACGAGAGCCTGCGATACCAGCTCCACATCGCCCAGAACCCGTATTTCCGGGTCGATGCCGCAGGTCAGCGACTTGTCGCTGTCTTCGGCGACGGCGGTATAGCTCTCGCAGACGCTGGCGATGGCGGCGCTGAGCTCGAAGACCCGGAAATACTGCCTTAACAGGCTGCGGAAAAAGGCGCCGCAGTGGTCACCGTCGATCTGCGTTCGAAGGAGGGGGACTGGTCTGT
>NZ_DATKFP010000128.1:0-37976 GCF_035511395.1 Sphingobium sp. | reverse complement strand
GCGTTACTGACATAATAGCGATAGCGCCGCTGCCCCCCGCCCCTGCCCGGCTTGACCGCATGGGCGGCAATCAGCTTCTCGCCGGCCTCATCGACGATCCTGCCCGTCAGCAGGCTGACGGTTGCTCCCTCTGCGCGCCTGCGTCGACCCTGCACATTGTCAGCCAGCCTGGCCTGCGCTGCATCCCATAGCGCGCGATCGACGATCCCGGCATGGAGGCCAGGATAGACCTGGTCCTTATGCTGAACCTCGCCCAGATAGGTCCGGCATTTGAGCATGAGGTAACGCTGTCCCCGGCTGAACGCGCCGCCGCCGATCGTCCTGCCGGTCGTCGTTGTGCGTTGGGGGGAGAGGATACCCTCTGCTTCAATCCGGGTTGCCAGCATGCGGACATTGCCGATAGCGAGATAGCGTTCGAAGATCAGGCGTATGATTGCAGCATGATCCTCCACAATAGCGAGGCTGCGGCCATCGGGCCTGTAGCCCAGTGGCGGTATCCCGCCCATCCACATGCCTCTGGCCTTGGACGCAGCGATCTTGTCGCGAATGCGCTCGGCGGTCACCTCGCGCTCGAACTGGGCGAACGAGAGCAGCATGTTTAGCGTCAGTCGCCCCATGCTGGTGGTGGTGTTGAACGACTGGGTGATGGAGACAAAGCTCGTGCCGCTTTTATCCAGCGCTTCAACCAGTCTGGCGAAGTCCAGTAACGAGCGGGTCAGCCGATCGACCTTGTAGACGACGATGATGTCGATCCGGCCTTCCGCCACATCGGCTAACAGGCGCTGGAGCGCAGGTCGCTCCAGCGTGCCGCCGGACAGCCCGCCATCGTCATAGCGCGCAGCGACCTGCGTCCAGCCCTCGCTGGCCTGTGAGAGGATATAGGCGGAACATGCCTCATGCTGGGCATCGAGCGAGTTGAAGTCCTGTGACAGCCCCTCCTCGCTCGACTTGCGGGTGTAGATGGCGCAGCGGACCGTCTTCATGCCGCTGCCTTCGACTTCATGCCAAAGAAGGCCGGGCCTGACCAGCGCGTGCCGGTGATGGCGCGGGCGACTTCCGAGAGGGAGCCCCACTCTTTCTCATTCCAGCGGATGATCCTGTCTTCCCCCACCGTCACCACATGGGCCTTGCCCCGCCACTCGCGCACCAGACGCAGGCCCGGCGTCATTGGCGCAGTAGCGGTCTTTGCCGCCATGGCCTGTGCCAGTGCCTGGCTTACACTTCGCTCGTGGCCGCCCAGCGCTCTGGCCTGGATTTCCCATGCCAGGGCAAGGCGCAGCATTGCCGGGCTGATCCTGGGCGCAGGCCCCAGCTTCATGGCGCTCCAGCGTTCGCGCAGGGCAGCGGAGGACAGGCTCTCCAGTTCGGCCAACGCTTCCTCGATCCGTTCGTCCATCGGACTCATCGACTATGCCCCCGCAATCAGGCGATAGACTTTGAGATCGCCGCGCACGCCACGCTCGATCGCATGACCCTTCCTGCGCAGGCCGGTCAGCGCCGCGCGCATGCTGTGCGGCAACCAGCCGGTGGCGTCGATCAGTTCGGCGGATGACGCGCCCTCCTCGCGGCGCAGCAGCGCCAGCACCGCCTCGGTCTTCAAGCCCACCCGTGGCGGTACAGAGGGTGGTGTACCAACGATGGTCTCGTCGGCAATCTCGACACCGTCGATCAGGGCGCGGGCCTTTGCGGTGATGACGAGGCCGATACGGGTGTCGCCTTCTGTTTTCCACGTATGGCTCAGGTCGCTGACCTGCGCCTTTTCGATCAGCCTGCGCTTGAGCAGCGCGGCGATGGCGGCGGATACATCGTCCGCCCTTCCCGCGATGCTGGACTTAAGCGGATGGAGATGGCCCTCCTCCCGCGCTGACGCGGTCGAGAGCAGGATGAGGTCGAGGTCGTTGAGGTGCGTTTTGCGCGGCATGTCTGTCTCCAGGTATCAGGAGCAGCCTCATGCTGGTCCCACCACCCAGAGCCCCGGCCGTCATCATGGTGGGGCGGCGTGCTCGGCCTTTAGCAGCGAAGCAGCGTCGTTGCTGTCGCTCTGGTCACGGAAGAAGTCGAGTAAATACTCGACCAAGCGCAGTCTTGCTACCCGTCGCCATTCACCGGGATCGCCTGCAAAATAAAATCCGAATTGGCTTTCGCGGTCAGCCCGAGATTGCCGAAATCTCTGCAGACCGGAAGGAATCCGTCCGTAGTTTGGAACCGTCACAGCTGTTTCATAAAGCGGCCTCCTTTTTCAGCGGTGCATCGGCGCACCGCAACCTTCTTTGAAGGAAAGATGGACTATCAGGCGATATCAGATGATTGGCAGTATGAGCCGGGCGGAGTCATATTGAGACATGATTTTCATTGGTGGCCATACTCAGCAGGTACTTCACAAGCTGGACAAATTGCTTACCGAAGCCGGTAGCTACAAGATCCAGCTTATGTCGCGCAATTGCTTTGACAGTAAAAACTGGCCTGTTGCAGGTAGTTCAAATCCGCACAATCAGTGTCCCGGAATTGCGCCCTTTGAAAATGTCGACGAAGGCATTGGGTATGCACCTGAAGCCGTCTCGCACATCATACCGATTGCGCAGCCGCCCCTCAGCTTCCCACCGTCGTATCGATGTGATCGCGGACGCATAATCGTCGGCATAGTCACCTACGACAAAGCCCTGCATTCGGATCCGGCCATAGACCAGCTTCATCATATCCTGCGGGCCTGCAGCCGGTTCATTTGAGTCATACGCGGCCAGCTGACCGCACAACACGATACGGCCATGCGGCGCCATCCGGTCGACAGCGGCCTGTAATATGTCCCCGCCCACATTATCGAAAAAGATGTTTATCCCGTCGGGGCTAGCGGCCTTTAAAGCGGCTGGAAGGTCTGACGAGCGGTAATCGATGGCGACGTCCGCCCCGCCCTCTTCTTCCAGCCAACGGCATTTATCCTGACCACCTGCCACCGCGATGACCCGGCAGCCCGCTATACGGGCCATCTGACACACCATCCCCCCGACCGATCCTGCCGCGCCCGAGACAAGTAGGGTCATCCCGGACTTTGGCTCCCCTACCGTGAAGAGGCCGAAATAGGCGGTGAGGCTGTTGGGTGAGTAAAGCGTCATCGCATCAACCGGATCGACGCTCGCCTCTATCGCCATGACGGGTACGGCCGCCGCGTCGGGACGCAATACCGCATAGTCCTGCCATGGCGCGACGGCCGTCAACCACTGACCCACAGAGAATTGCCCGTGTCGGGATTCCAGCACCTCAACCGCCGCCATGCCCCGGATCGGTTCGCCAATGCCGATCGCGCCGCGATAGCTGCGTTCGGGCGGATTCAGCCAGTTGCGGATCGTCGGCGCACAGGAGATGATCCGCGTGCGGACGAGTATCTCCCCTTCGGCGAGCAATGGGGCAGCGAATGCCTCCTCTTGATAGGCGAAGTCGCTGGTCCGCACCGCGCCTTCGGGCCTGCGCGCCAGCACCCAGGCGCGGTTGAGGGTCACGGTCTGTCGCCGAATCCGCGCCCTGCCTCAGCCAGCCGCACGAGCAGTGGCGCGGGGCGGAAAGTTTCGCCATGATCCGCCTCAAGCCGGCGCATGTCCGCGACGACCTTGTCCAGCCCGACCTGATCGGCCCAGAAGAGCGGCCCGCCGCGATAGACCGGCCAGTTATAGCCGAGCACGGCCGCTATATCGATGTCGGAGGCACGCAGCGCGATGCCTTCGTCGAGGATCTTCGCGCCTTCGTTGACGACCGGATAGAGTAGCCGTGCGAGCAAGGCGTCGTCCCCCGGCGTGGGGTCATGCGCTACGCCCTGGGCCGCAGCGACCTCCTTGATCAGGCTCTCCGTCACCTGCGAGGGCTGCGAACGCCGCTTGTCATCATAATCATAATAGCCCGCGCCGCGCTTCTGACCCAGTCGACCGGCAGTAACCAGATCGCCCATCACAGTGCGTTCCGTTGCGTTCCGGCCGATGACGTCCAGCCCGACCAGATCCATCATCTGGAAATGGCCCATGGCAAAGCCATAATCCACGAGCACGCGATCAATCTCCGCGATCGTCGTACCTTCCAGCATCATCGCTTCAGCCTGCCCACCGCGCGGCGCCAGCAGCCGGTTGGCGATGAAGCCGTCGCACACCCCGCTCAGCACCGCCACCTTGCCGATTCGCTTGGCGAGCCGCATCGCCGTGGCGATGACCTGCTTCGATGTTTCCGCGCCGCGCACCACTTCCAGCAAGCGCATGACGTTGGCGGGCGAGAAGAAGTGGAGGCCCACGACCCATTCGGGCCGGCTGGTCGCCGCCGCGATGCGATTGAGGTCGAGGAAGGACGTGTTCGACGCCAGAATCGCTCCCGCTTTCGCAATCCGGTCCAGCTTGGCGAATATGTCCGTCTTGACGTCCATGCTCTCATAGACGGCTTCGATGATGAGATCTGCGTCGGCAAGCGCGGCGAAATCGAGGCTGGGCGCGATCAGGCCCATGCGCTGCTCCACCTGCGCCGTTGTCATCCGCCCCTTGGCCGCGGTCGCCTCATAGTTGCGGCGGATCGTGGCGATGCCGCGATCCAGCGCTTCCTGGCCGGTTTCCACCAGAGTGACCGGGATGCTGGCGTTCAGGAAGTTCATCGTGATGCCGCCGCCCATCGTGCCGGCGCCGATGACGCCCACCGACGCAATGTCGATCGCGGATGTTTCGGGGCCGATGTCGGGAACGCGGGCCGCCTCTCGCTCGGCGAAGAAGACGTGGCGCTGCGCGGCCGACTCCGGGCTGGCGACCAGCCGTTCGAACAAGGCGGTTTCCTTCGCCAGCCCCTCTTCGAAGGGAAGCGTCAGCGCCGCCTCGACAGCTTCGATAATGGCGGCGGGGGCTACGAATCCCTTGAACCGACGCGCATTTGCGGCGGCGAAGGTCGTGAACAGCTCGGGGCGATCGTCCCGAAGCGCGTCGGCCCGATCGCGTATCCGCGGCTTGGCGCTGCCATCCGCCGCGATGCGGCGCGCGAAGGACAGCGCCTCGTCGCGCAAGGCCGCATCGTCAAGCACGGCATCGACCAGCCCGAGCGAAAGGGCTTCCGCAGCCTTGATCTGCCGCCCGGACGTGATGATGTCGAGCGCGGCCTCCGCGCCGACGATCCGGGGCACGCGCTGGGTGCCGCCCGCGCCGGGCAGCAGGCCCAGATTGACCTCCGGCAGGCCCACCTTCGCGCTGCGTGCCGCGACCCGATAATGGCAGGCGAGCGCCAGTTCGAACCCGCCGCCCAGCGCCGTGCCATGGATGGCGGAAATGACGGGCTTGGGCGCGTCGTCCAGCAAGGCACAAAGGTCGGGCAAGGACGGCGACTGCCAGGGCTGGCCGAATTCCGTGATGTCCGCGCCGGCGATGAAGGTCCGTCCGGCGCACAGCAAGACGATGGCATGCACCTCGCCATCGCCGAACGCCTTTTTAAGTTCGGCCTGCAGTCCCTGCCGAAGGGCGGCGGAGAGTGCGTTCACCGGAGGATTGTCGAGCGTGATGAGGGCAACGCCGTCGGCGACGACGCTGGTTGCGATCTGGTTCATGTCATGCGTCCTGTCTGGTAGCGGGAGTCGCGCCCCTGCGGGCGATCTCCTCCACGGCGATGGCGGCCATCGCCTTCTTGTCGAGCTTGCCGGTGGCAGTGACGGCCATCGTTTCGACCAGCACCAGATGTTCGGGCCATTTCTTGCGGGACAGGCCCTGCTGCGAGAGATGGTCAAGCAACGCAGCTAGGCCGACTCTCCCGTCATCCACGCGCAGCCGGCAGACGGCGCAGGCCTGCTCACCCAGCTTGCGTTCAGGCACCGCGACCACCGCCACTTCCGCGACGGCGGGATGGCGCAGCAAAGCTGCCTCCACCTCCGCCGGGTCGATATTGAAGCCGCCCCGAATGATCTGGTCCTTGATGCGGCCGACCACGCGGACGAAGCCCACCTCGTCGCGGACGATCTCGTCGCCGGTCAGGTAAAAGCCGTCGGGCGTCATGCGCTCCTGCCCCGCGCCCATGCCCTGCGCATAGCCCAGGAAGAGCGAGGGGCCGCGCACGCCGGCCTGTCCCCGACCGCCGCGCGGCAGGGGGCGCAGTTCAGCGTCGAACGCCTCCTCCTGCGTGCCGGGAAAGGGAAGGCCGTCGAACAGCCGGCGGCGCTCGAGCGAATGGGCCGGGTTGGTGGATGCATGGCCCATGCATTCGGACATGCCGAACATGCGCAGCGCCTTGAGGCCGAGCAGCCGATCGGCATCCTCGATCAATTCCGGCGTCATCGCGCTGCCCCCCACCGCCATGGCGCGAAGCGGCAGGCGGCCGGTCCATTGGCCGAGCCGGGCGGCTTCTACCATTGTGAAGAGGTGCGTCGGCACCGCGATCGCCCAGCCGCAGCCATAGCGTTCGGCGCGCCGCAGCGCTTCGGCCGGCACCCATGGGTCAACCAGCACGAGCGGATGGCCGAGGGATAGCGCGAAATGGGCCGTAAAAGTGAAACCGGGCGCACTGTCGAGCGGGACAATACCCAGGATAGCGTCGTCCGGTTGAAGTCCGGCAATAGCGGCGCAGGCGCGGGTCGCGTAGTTCAGCGCTTCCGGACCGTGCATCACGCCCTTAGGCACGCCGGTGCTGCCAGATGTGAAACCGATGAGCGCCGTATCGCAATTACGCGGATCGCGCGATCTTTTGCCGGCGGCTGCGATGATATGGGGCAATGCGCTGCCAGCGCCGCTGACCTTTGCGGCATGGCCAAGCACGGATTCGAGCAAAGCGAGATCGCCAGCGCCAAGCTTTGGCGATACAGGGCAAAAGGTCGCGTGCAGTGACGATACGGCAAGCGCCGTGGCGATTGTCGCAGGGCATTTATACGCGGTGACGAGAACGCGGTCGCCGGGTTCGATCCCTGCCGCCTTCAGCAACGCCGCGATCTCGATCGCCTGTGCTTGCAACGCCGCTCGGCTCCACAGCCGGTCGTCGCAATCTGCCAGAGCCAACGCATCCGGTGCGGCGTCGGCAAGACGCGCAAATTGCGGCCAGAGCCGTTCGTCATTCCATTCAAATGCCGGATGGAGGGCCTCTTCAGGCAAGGGATTGCCCTCCGTCGACAAGGAATGTCTGCCCCGTGATGAAGCTGCCCGCATCCGACGCCAGCAGAGCCAGCGTGCCGGCTACTTCATCAGGCCGCCCGAAGCGACGCATCAATATGCCTGCGCGGGTCTTGTCCTGAATGGCAGGATCGAGCGTTTCTGTCATGCCCGTCTCAATCGAGCCGGGCGCGATGGCGTTGACGCGGATATTATGCCCCGCCCACTGTGCGGCGAGATCGCTGGTCAGGTGAACGATTGCCGCCTTGCTGGTGGTGTAAGGAACGACCTGCCCCGCGTCGGGCTGATAGGACAGGAAGGCGCCGACCGACGCGATGTTGACGATCGCGCCGCCGCCTGCTGAGATCATGTGGCGCGCGGCGTGGCGGCAGGCGAGGAAGGTGCCGGTCACATTGACGTCCATCACCTTTTGCCAGCCCTTGAGCGGAATATCCTGCGGCAGCCCCCACCAGGATGCACCGGCATTGTTGATGAGGATGTCGAGCCCGCCCAGCCGATCGATCGTCGCCGCGATCGCTGCCTCGACAGACGCCTCGTCGGCAATGTTGCAGGAAAGGCCGATGGCCGGAACCCCGAACCGTTCCGCTATGCCGGCCGCCAGATCGGCGCAGTCCGCCTCCGTGCGGGAAGCCAGCGCGACGGCGCAGCCAAGGTCCGCCAGCGTCGCCGCCATGGCTTCGGCGAGCGCGCCGCGCCCGCCGGTGATGAGCGCCCGCTTGCCGTCGAGACGGAATTGGGCAGCGGCGAAACCTGGGGTCAAGTCAGCCATGATCTTCTCCGGCATGCTCGTTTCGGCCAAGCAAATCGACCTCGTCGGTGATGAGGATGATGCGACGACCGCCCATACCCTTCGTCTGGGCAGTCGCGGCCTTCCATTCGGGGGAAACGAAGGCGGCGTCGAGCGCCGCCTGGTCAGCGAAGGTCAGCACGGCGTGCCCGTCCCATCCCGGTGCTTCCGGATTGTCGTAATCCTTCGTAACCGCGCCATGTCGATAGGCTATCAGCCCTGGCAGTACCCTGGCGGCGTCGGCATGAGGGCCGCGCCACCAGATAGTGAACTGCTCGTGCGTCCAGTCTTTCGGTCGGCTGGACAGGACGACCATGCTGACCGGCATCGCTTACTTTCCCGTCCAGACCGGCTGACGCTTTTCGAGGAAAGCGGCGACGCCTTCCTTCGCGTCGGCGGAATGGTGCACGACGTTGCAGGTCATCGTTTCCAACGTGATAAGCGAATTGGTGTCGGCGTCCATGCCGCGGTTGACCGCCATCTTGGTCATCCACATGCAGAAGGGGCTCTTGTCGATCAGCGGCGCGCAGAAATCCTGAATCAGCTGCTCAAGCGCTTCGCCACTGGGGGCCGAGGCATTACACAGGCCCCATTCGACGCACTCGGTGCCTGACAGCAGCTTACCGGTCAGCATCAGTTCCTTCGACTTGCGCATGCCGATGTAGCGCGGCAGACGATAGATCGGGCCGGCGCCGCCGAACAGAGCGCGGCGGATGTGGAAGTCGCCGATCTTGGCGTCGTCGGCGGCAATACCGAAGTCGCAGGAGATGAACAGCTCGAACCCGCCGGCGACCGCATAGCCTTCCACGCAGGCGATGGTCGGCTTCTTCATGTTGTAAATCTTGTCATAGGTGCGTGCGGAGTCGATCGCGAGCTGAAGCGAAGTGCTCGTCTCGTGCAGCACCGGACCCACCAGCTGCCCCAGGTCAGCACCGGCGCAGAAGGTATGGCCTCGACCACGGAACACGACCGCCAGTACCGAATTGTCCGCCGCCGCCTTGTCCACCGCGACTTCAAGGTCGCGTAGTAACTGCGGACTGACGCAGTTTTTTACATGGGGCCGGTTGAGCCAGATCGTGCAGATGCCGTTGTCGGCTACTTCATATTGGATGACGTCTTTTTCCGGTTCCATGTAAGTCTCTCCTTAGCAAATAATGAAATATTGATGTTTTAGCGGGGCATGCCGCCCTCTTCGGGCGGAGCAAGCATGCCACCCACCGCCATCCAGGCGGCAATTCCGGCTGACGGAACGGCGCAGAGCACCGCTTCGGCAATTTCCTCGTCGGTAGCGCCCGCGTTTCGCGCACCGCGCACATGGGTCGCGGCCATGGGGCTATATCCCGCCGCCAGGATGGCGAGCAGCAGCAGTTCACCATATTTGGCCGATAGCGGGTTGGCATCGAGACTGCCCCGCCGCATGAGATAATAGGCATCCGCCGCTTGCGGTGCCAGGCGCATTAGCGCGCCGAGCGGCGCCGGAATGCTTCCCGCCCAATAGGCACGGAAATTAGCCTCCGCTTCTCCCTCTCCGGCCGTCGGCAGGGGTTGCGGGTCCGGCGCCTGGGTCCCGCCGAAACTCTTTTCGATGATATCGGCAAAATCCAGCGCGGCGGCCTCGCCGCGCAAGCTCGACAACACGATGAGACCGGCGGTCGCCTCTTTCGACGTCAGCCCTAGCGATACGCCGCGATCCAGCTCTCGAGTCGCAAGGGTTAGGTGATGGCGATCGACAGCAGCCACCGCCGCGAACAACGCTTTCATCCGCGCAGGAATCGCACCGTCCGACGCAACCACAGACCGGAAGATATCATAGCCCGCCAGCGTATACGGCGCATGGCCCCGCAACAGGGCGATATTCATGAGTGGGCTAATCGTCATCGCTTGCTCTCCTGCCAACTAGATGATCGACCGACTGGTCGGGCGTCAACTGTAAAAATCGATCCTGACCAATTTGACAGCCAACGGATTACGCGGTTATTTAACTCTCGACCGGTCGGTCGGGCGAGTCTTATAGCAGAGATAGGCCGGCGAACACCTGGCGGCATATCGGGAGCGGATGCGTGGATTTCGAACAATCGGAAAAATCCAGGGAATGGATGGAGCGCGTACGCGCTTTCATGGACGATCATATCGTTCCTGCCGTTCCCGTTTATCACAGTCAGTCTGCCGCGATTGATCGCTGGACCGAGATTCCTGCCATTTTCGATGAGCTCAAGGACAAGGCGCGGGCAGCGGGGCTGTGGAACATCTTCATGCCGCCATCAGAGCATGACGATGAATTTTTCACCAGCGTTGGCCTGACCAATGTCGAATATGCGCCGATCGCCGAGTTGATGGGCCGCATCTCCTTCGCTAGTGAAATATTCAATTGCATGGCGCCAGACACCGGCAATTTTGAGGTGCTCCATCGCTACGGGACGGCTGAACAAAAGCAGCGCTTCATGGTGCCGTTGCGTGATGGCAAGACCCGCTCCGCCTTCTTGATGACCGAACCCGCCGTCGCTTCTTCGGACGCCCGCAACATCCAGACCGAGATTCGGCGCGATGGCGACGACTATGTCATCAACGGGCGTAAATGGTGGTCGTCGGGCGCGGGTCATCCACGTTGCGACTTCTTCATCCTCATGGGCAAGACCGACTCGGACGCCGCGCCTTACCATCAACAGTCGATGATATTGGTGCCGCGCGATACGCAGGGCGTGACGCTCGTACGCCACCTTCCCGTCTTTGGTTACGATCATGCGCCACATGGGCATTTCGAGGTCGCGCTGGACAATGTTCGCGTCCCGGCGGAAAATATGCTGCTCGGTGAAGGCCGCGGCTTCGAGATCGCGCAGGGGCGCCTTGGCCCCGGTCGCATCCACCATACGATGCGCAACATCGCAACGATGGAAGTCGCGCTGGAAAAAATGTGTCGCCGCCTTCTTTCGAGGAGGGCTTTCGGCAAAGCCATCGCCGAACACTCAGTTTGGGAAGAACGGATCGCGCGCGCACGTTGCGAAATCGAGATGACTCGCCTGCTGTGCCTGAAGGCCGCGCACATGATGGACACGGTCGGCAACAAGGCCGCCCGCGCGGAGATCGCGATGATCAAGATCGCCGCGCCTAAGATGGCGCAGCAGATCGTCGACGACGCGATCCAGGCGCATGGCGGCGGTGGGGTGAGCGATGATTTCGGCCTGGCCGAGCTTTGGGCGAACACCCGCATCGTGCGGCTGACCGACGGTCCCGACGAAGTCCATGAGCGCCAGCTCGCGCGGATGGAACTCGCCAAATATGCCGAAAGGACCGCAGCGTGAGCGGCGCAAAGCCAGCCGCGATGATCGGCTCGACGGTCGATGTCGCCGCCAACAGCGCGTTCGATGAATCCCGTCTTGCCGCTTATCTGACGGGACGGATCGCCGATTTTTCCGGCCCCATGCGCATAAAGCAGTTCGAGGGCGGACAGTCCAATCCGACCTTCCTTCTTTCGACGCCGGACCAAAGCTATGTCTTGCGGCGCAAGCCGGCTGGCATTTTGCTGAAGTCCGCTCATGCGGTGGACCGCGAATACCGCATCACCATGGCCCTGCACCAAGCCGGGCTGCCGGTAGCCGAACCGCTGCTGCTGTGCGAGGACGAAGATGTCATCGGCAGCATCTTCTACGTGATGCGCTACGTTCCGGGACGCAGCTTCTGGGACCCGCGCATGCCGGGCCTGGACCGTGCGGAACGCGCGGCGATCTTTGACTCTGCCAACGAAACTCTAGCGCGCCTGCATTTAGTCGACTTCGCAGCGCTCGGGCTCGCCGATTATGGCAAGCCTGGCAATTATTTCGCGCGCCAGATTTCCCGTTGGTCGCGGCAATATGATGCCTCGCGCACCTGCGACATCCCAGAAATGGACCGGCTTGTCGACTGGTTGCCGGATGAGATCCCCGATACGGAGGAGCGGACGACGATCATCCACGGCGATTATTCCTTCCACAACCTGCTGGTCCATCCGACCGAACCGCGCGTTTCGGCCGTCATAGACTGGGAATTATCGACCCTGGGCGATCCACTGGGCGACCTTACCTATCATATGATGGAATGGTTCAGGCCGGAGGGCGTGGACGTGCGTGGAACCTTGCGCGGTGCCGATTTTGCCGCGCTGGGCATTCCCACAGCCGACGACTATGCCCGGCGCTATTGCGAGCGGACTGGCCTTCGCTGCGACCCGACGCACCCCTTCTATCGCGCCTTCAACCTGTTCCGTGTCGCCGCGATCCTGCAGGGCATTGCCGGCCGGGCGCGCGATGGCGTGCAGACAGCGAGTAACGCAGACGACATCGTCAAACGAATAGAACCGCTTGCCAAGGCTGCGTGGCTGGCGGCGCAGGAGGCCGGCGCACGCTGACCTTGTTACAGAATGAAACGAGATTTCGGGGCAAAATAAATGACCCCAGGCATAGGGAGAGAGATGATGACAAGGTTCAAGATTGGTCGCGTAGCGCTCCTTTCGGGATGCGCGTTCGTTGGCTTCATCGTGCCGGCCCATGCGCAAACGGCGGCAACGGACGCCGCCGCGCCATCTACACGCGATATCATCGTCACTGGAACGCGCGTCGTGCGCGACGGCTATAATCAGCCGACGCCAGTGACTGTCGCGCCAACCACGGAGCTGGAGAAAGCGACCCCCACCAACCTCGCCGACGCGATTAACAAACTGCCGCAATTCGCCAACTCGGTTAGCCCGCAATCCAATAGCCAATTGCAGGGCAATAGCGGCGAACATGGTAACCTGCTCAACCTGCGCGGTGTCGGTCCGACTCGCGCGCTGATCCTGCTCGACGGTATCCGCGTGCCGCCCACGACGTTCCGTGGCGCAGTGGACGTCAACACGATCCCCCAGCTGCTGATCCAGCGGGTCGATGTCGTAACTGGCGGCGCATCGGCCGTCTACGGCTCCGACGCTGTCAGCGGCGCGGTCAATTTCGTCCTCGACAAGAAATTCGAGGGTATCAAGGGCGTGGCGCAGAGGGGCGTTTCGACCCGCGGTGACCTCGGCAACTACCGCCTCGGCGTTGCCGGCGGATTCAGCTTCGGCGGCGATCGCGGCCACATCCTCGGCTCGATCGAGCGCTTCCACAGCGACGGCATCAAGCGCAGCGCACGCATCTATGGCAGCGACGCCTATGCAGCGGTCGGTTCGGTCCCCGGCTCCGCCGCCGCACCGGGCCGGCAGGCAAACCCGTTCATCTTTCTGCCAAACCTACGCTTCACGACGAACGACTATAATAACGGCATCATCACGTCGAGCACCGTACCCTCGCTCGTCAACAACATCTTCCTGCCTGGCGGCGCGGTGCGCCCGATCCAACGCGGCACGCCGACCGGCACGCCCGGCACCAATGTAGGCGGCGACGGCCTCTATATTCCCGGCTTCAACCAGTTGATCGCGCCGCTGACGACGACGCAAGGTTTCGGCCGCCTCACCTATGACCTGACGGATGGGCTGACCGCGCATGCTCAGGGCAGCTACTCGCGCAGCGTCACCAGCTATGATACGCAGGCCCAGTCCGTGCTAGGTTTCACCTTCTTTAGCGGCAACGCATTCCTCGATCCGGGCGTCCAGGCTCGAATGGGACCCAATGACAGTTTCACAGTTTTCCGTTTCATCGGAGAGCAGGGACCAATCCCGACGCGGGAAACGACCAATGCCTATCTCATTAATGGTGGCCTGGAATGGAATCTGGGCGGCTGGAATATTACTGCCGACTATACTCACGGAAACTCCGTTACCAAATTCGCCCAGACGCAGGTCGAAATTCCAAAGCTTGCAGCGGCGCTTGACGCGGTTCGTGGGCCGGGCGGCTCGATCGTCTGTCGCGTGACGCTGACCAACCCCGGCCTCTATCCGGGGTGTACGCCGCTCAACGTCTTCGGCGCTGGAATGCCTTCCACCGCCGATCTGCAAACCGTCCTTGGCATATCGCGCTACCGCGCCATGAACACCACCGACGATTTTGTCGTGTCGGCGCGTGGTGACCTTATCGAGCTGCCGGCAGGGCCGGTTACGGTCGCAATCGGCGGACAGTATCGCAGGCAGAAGCTGGATCTGACGTCCAATTCTGATCCCACGATAGCCCTCGATCTCGCCGGTTTGCGGGGTATTCCTGCTAACCGCAGGACTCGTTTCAACAACACCAATGTCGGTGCTGCATTCGGCAAGCTGAACGTGAAGGAAGTGTTCGCCGAAGCACAGGTACCGATATTCAAGGACCAGGCTTTCGCCCGGGAACTGAGCCTCAACGGCGCGTTCCGCCTCACCGATTACAGCACCAGCGGCAGCGTCAAGACTTGGAAGATCGGTGCGGTCTACAAGCCCATCCAGGACATCATGTTCCGTGTCACGCGTTCTCACGACATTCGTGCGCCTTCGCTGTTCGAACTATTTGCGGGTATTCAGACCGCGCCGGTGAACTTCAACGATCCCCACACGGGTGCATCGGGTTCGATCCGTCAGCTCAGCGGTGGCAACCGCGACCTCGATCCCGAAACCGGCGATACTTTCGCCGCGGGCGTGGTCCTCAGCCCCAGCTTTATACCCGGCTTCGATCTGTCGGTCGATTATTACGATCTCAAGATCAAGGGCGCCATCGCTACGCAGGGGTTGAACGACGTGATCAACGAGTGCGAAACGTCCAATGGCGCTTCACCAACCTGCGCTCTCATCGAAAGACCGCTGGCGTTCAGCGACCGGTCAGCCGCTAACTATCCGATTTCGGTGAGCCTGATCACGCAGAATATCAGCTTCCTGCGGACCAGCGGTCTGGACATCACCGCGTCGTACCGGACCAAGCTAGGCGCTGGTGAGTTCGCGCTGCGCGCCTCTGCCAACTATCTCGATCGCTACAAATCGCAGACCAATTCCATAGCACCGGTGATCGATTATGCCGGCCATGGCGTCAATAGTCAGACCGGTTATGCCTATCCCAAGTTCCGGGGTACGCTGAGCGCCAATTATTCCAATGGCGGCCTTACTCTGTTCGTACAGGAATCGATGATCGGCAAGGTAACCATCGGCAACCTGAAGAACGACCCGACGTCCTTTTACGCTGTTCCGGCGATCAAGCCGGTCTTCTACACCGACGCCACGGCATCCTATAAGTTCGACGTTCGCGGCGAACCGGAGCTGTTCGTGACGGCCACAAACCTCCTCGATCGAAAGCCGCCGCTGGTGGCCGCAGCAGCTGCGCCAGGGCTCCTCTATCCCACCTTGTTCACGCTCTACAACGTGGCCGGGCGAACGCTCACGGCGGGGGTCCGTTTCAAGTTCTGACGGGTGTCAGAGAGGGACGTTCGATATCAAGGCGGCGCGCATATGTGCGCCGCCACTCAATCAAAAAGCCGTCAAGAGGTAGTCGCATGAACAGCCCTCCCATCGGACTTACCGTCCCGCCGGCGGTCCCCGCCGCGAAGTTGCGCCGCACGATGCTTGTCATGCTGGGTCTGGTGTCGATGTTCAATTACATCGATCGCACGGTCCTCTCAGTGCTTCAGGAGCCGATCAAGCGCGAACTGGGATTGAGCGACGGCCAGCTTGGGCTGCTGACCGGCCTTGCCTTCGCGTTGTTCTACGCTACCCTGTCCCTGCCGATCGCGCGGCTGGCCGACCGCCTCAATCGCCGCAACATCATTGCCACATCGCTCGCCACCTGGAGCGGCATGACGGCGCTTTCGGGTCTGGCGACCGGCTTTGGCTCCCTCGTCGCCTTCCGCATCGGGGTAGCGCTGGGTGAAGCAGGTTCCGTACCGGCTTCCCATTCCATTATCGCCGACTATTATCCGCCTGAAAAGCGGGTCACCGCGCTTGCCCTGTGGGGCCTCGCGCTCCCGGCGGGGATCATGGTCGGCTATGCATCGGGGGGCTGGATCGCCGCTGCCCTTGGGTGGCGTCTGGCATTCGGGTTCATAGGCATTGCCGGGCTGGTCCTTGCGCCGCTCGTCTTGCTGCTCGTGCGGGAACCAGTCCGGACTGGATCGGCGCTTCCGGCCAGCAGGGAACAGGCGCCGCCCCTTGGCGAAGCCGTGCGCTTCCTTTGGCGCTTGCGGACCTATCGCTATATGCTGATTGGCACGACCCTTCATGCCTTCGCCCAATATGCGATGATGAGTTGGTCCGCGCCTTTTTACATGCGCGTTCATCACATGCCGCTCGGTGAAGTGGCCTCCTGGCTCGCGCTGATGAACGGGCTGGGTGGCGGTATCGGCATCTATCTGGGCGGCCGTCTATCTGACGCGGCGGGATCGCGCAATCCGGCAGGCCGCGTCTGGGTGAGTGCCGCCGCGATGTTGCTGATGGTGCCGGCGGCCATGGTCCAGTTCCTGATCCCTTCACTCACGGCGTCGCTGGCGTTCTGCTTCATCGCGACAATGCTGATGTTTTTCTATTACGGCCCGATCATCGGCGTGCCGCAGTCGGTCGTCCCGCCCCGTATCCGGGCGCTGACCTCCGCCGTGACGCTGCTCGTGTTCAACCTATTCGGGCTTGGCCTGGGACCGGCGGTCACAGGGTTCCTTAGCGATCATCTGGCGGCGGCGGACGGGATGCACGAAGCCTCACTGCGTTACGCGCTGGCCACCGTCGTCCTCTTCTCGCTCGCTGGCGCAGGCAGCATCGCTTTGGCATCTCGCTTTTACGCGAACGACCTCAAGCAACATTGAGCCCTCCCATGTCGCCAATATCGTCTCATAGACTGGTGTTCGCTCTCTTGCTGAGCGTTTTTGCGCCGCAGCCGCTTCGAGCAGAGGCGCTCCAAAGCGCGACAAGTACGCAGCAGATATTCGCCGGCGCGAGCACCGACCCGTATATACTGGCAGTCCGCGCTACTGTCTGGGGCTATCCGCTGGTACGGGCGGCGGAGTTGCGGCTGAAGGCAACCCGGCCGGAACAACCTTTTGCGCCGCGTCCGACGACGGTCGCCACGGCACCGATAAACCGGATGGGCCAAGCACGCGATCTTGCTGGCCCCGACACGCGCATAGGCTTCGCGCCGAACAACGACACGCTCTACAGCCTTGCCTTTTTGGATACGCAGGCGGGGCCGTTTCAGCTCGACACGCCGGACTTCGGGAAACGCTATTATGTCTTCCAGTTCGGCGAAGCCGATAGCGAGACGCGGCAATCCTATGGTCAAAGCAGCCATGGCGAGCGGCTTCCACCGATTTTCATCGTCGGCCCGGACTATCGCGGAAAAATTCCCACCGGGGCCAAAGTCGTCCGCAGTACGCAGCGGTATCTCATGGTGGCCGGGCGCGTCCTCGTTGATGGATCGCTGGATCTGCCGAACGTACACCGGCTTCAGGACGCGATTCTATTGCGTAAATGGCTTGGCAGGGGACGTTTAGTGCAAGCGCCGATAACATCGCAGCGATTCTTAGCAGGGGACCGCGATGACGTACCCGATGGGCTGAAACTTCTCGCTAACCTGGGTACCGTGCTGAAAGACTGGCGGGTGTCGGACGAGGATGCCGACCTGGGCGCATCGCTATGCCGCATCGGCCTCATCGCCGGATAAGGTTTCCGCTACGCGCATCTGCCGTCGGCCGAGCGCGCCGCCATCGAGCGCGGCGTCGCCGACGGCCTGGCCATCATTCAGGAAAAGACCCGCCATCTCGGGACGCTTGCGGGCGGCTGGTCGACCAGCTACGCCGGCTCCCGCTTCGGCCAGGATTTCTTGTTGCGCGCGGCCGTGGCGATGGACCAGATTTATGTGCTGGACAGAAACGAGGCGCTGTATCCCGTTGCCCACCTCGACGCACGGGGGCGACAGCTGGACGGCAGGAACAGCTACAGCCTCTGCTTCACCAAGCAGGATCTTCCGCCGGTGGACGGCTTTTGGTCGATCACGCTCTATTATGAAAAGGGCTTTCTGGCCGCCAATTCGCTCAATCGCTATTCGATCGGGGACCGGACTCCGGGCCTAGCCTATGGACCGGATGGATCGCTTCGCCTTCTCATTCAGAACGGCGATCCCGGCGTGGACAAACGATCGAACTGGCTGCCCGCGCCGCACGAACCGTTCATGCTGATGATGCGCCTTTACCGGCCAGAAGCAAAGGCGACAGAAGCACGCTGGCGTCCGCCGGCTGTCCAGCCAGTCGCAATTTACGCAGGGGACTGCGGGGAACCCTAGCGTCAGGCTACAGTCCGGCCGTTATCGATCACGATCTCCGCCCCGTTCAAGCGAGCGGACTCGTCCGATACCAGGAACAGGACCAGATCGGCGACATGCTCAGGCTGTCCCTCATGCCTCTGGGCCGCCTCTCGCAATTCAGGCGGGGCGAAGCGATACGCATCCCGGACCATCTGCGTGTCATGCGAGCCAGGAAGAACCACATTGGCGCGGACAGGATAGCCCTGCTGCTGGCAATGCACTATCACGCTGCGTGTCATCGAAAGCACGGCGCCCTTTGCCGCGCTGTAGGCAAACACCGTCGGATTGCCCCGGATCGCGGCCGCCGACGCGATATTGACGATTGATCCCGCGCCGCTGGCCGCCAGTGCTGGCAGGCAAATCTTGCATCCCAGAAACGTCCCTTCTGCGGAAACGGACATGACGCGCCGGAATGACTCCAGCGATGACTGCTCGACCGTTTCAAACGCCGCGATACCTGCATTGTTAACCAATGCGTCAAGGCGGCCATGCACCTGCATGATCTTGGCCAACGCACCCTGCCACTGCACTTCGCAAGTCACGTCCAGACGGAGTGCCATCGCACCAGGCAGCGTGTCGGCTAGTCGCCGCGCTTCTTCCTCGTCAACATCGGCGAGGATCACCTGCGCGCCCTCGCGCGCCAGGGCTTGCGCATCGGCCCAGCCCAGCCCATGCGCCGCGCCGGTTACAAGGACCACTTTCCCCTCGACCCTGCCCTTTGAAGCCATCTCCGCGCCAGTCACGCCGCAAAAGCGGCACGGGCCGCAATCCCGCCGCCTTGAAGGCGTGAAAGCAGCAACACGCGGCGCAGCCCACGTCCGACGGCAAGTTCATCGGTCACGCCCATGCCGCCATGCAGCTGCACCGCGTCTTCCGCGAGTTTCAAGGCAGCATCGCCGATATAAGCCTTCGCCGCCGTCACGGCCCGAACCCGCGCGTCTTCCTCGACCAAAGCCGCCTTCAAAAGCAATGAGCGGGACTGCTCCAACTGCGTGTACATCCGGGCGCAGCGATGCTGCACGACTTGAAAGCCGGCGATCGGCTTGCCGAACTGGTGGCGCTGCTTGACATAATCGACAGTCAGGTCGAGCAAGGTCGCCATCGCGCCGACCAGCTCGGCAACGATCGACAGGCCCGCTAGGGCTTGGGCCTCCGCCCAGAGGCCTGCCGGGACCGTGAGCGGTTGGGCCTGCACACCGTCGAACCGTACATTGGCCGCGTTGCTGCCATCGACCAGACGAACTTCCGCTCTGTGGACACGGCTATCCTGCCCGTCGATTAACAACAACGCGCCCGCCTCGGTCTCTACGACGAAGGCGCCGGCATCCATGCCGTCCCGCACGATGGCCGCCGATCCGCTTAGCCTTCCGTCAGTAACCTCTCCGCCGTGTGCGAATGCAAGCAGGGCGTCCCCCTGCATCAGTCCGATGCTCCAGCGCTCGACGGCGGGATCAGCTGCGATCGCCCGGCCGCAGAGCAGAATGGCCTCAGCCAGCGGCGTTATCGCAAGCGCGCGCCCTAGTTCTTCAGCGACGATCATCACTTCCACCGCGCCGCCGCCCATACCGCCTGCCTGCTCCGGCGTCAGCAGGGCGAAAAGACCCAAGCCCCCCAGCGCCCGCCAATCCTCAGGCGCCATCGGCCCTTTCGCCATGGTCGTCGCGTCATAACGGTCCGCCAGGAAGCGGCGGACCATGTCGCGGACCATAGCCTGCTCATCACTGAGCGCGAGGTTCATGGCTCAGAGCACCTCGATGATCGAGGCGTTGGCGATGCCGCCGCCTTCGCACATCGTTTGGAGGCCATAGCGCTGGCCCCTTGCCTTCAGCGCATGGATCAGCGTCGCCATCAGCTTCGTACCTGTCGCGCCGAGCGGGTGACCAAGCGCAATCGCGCCGCCATTGACGTTCAGCTTCGCCGGGTCAGCGTCCAGCGCCCTCATCCAGGCCATCGGAATCGACGCGAAGGCCTCGTTCACCTCGAACAGGTCGATATCCTTCATCGTCATGCCGGCACGATCGAGGACCCGCCGCGTCGCCGGGATCGGCTCTTCCAGCATGATGACCGGGTCGCCCGCCGTCACGGCCAAATTGACGATGCGCGCGATGGGCGTCAGGCCGTGCGCCTTGACGGCCGCTTCGGACGCAACGAGCACGCCGCTCGCGCCGTCGCAAATCTGGCTAGCTGTTGCAGCGGACAGTGTGCCGCCCTCACCCAGCAGCTTGACCGAGCCGATCGATTCCAGTGAGGAATCCGGACGAACTCCTTCATCACGGTCGTGGATGGCCTGTTCCCCTTCCGCCGTAAGGATGGGCACCGGTACGATTTCGCGATCGAACGCGCCCGCGTTCATGGCCGCTGCCGCCTTCTGGTGGCTGGCGAGCGCGAACCGGTCATGGTCATCGCGCGTGAACCCGTATTTATCGGCGATCATTTGTGCGCCCTGGAACTGGCTGAACATCTCCACGCCGTAACGTTTCTGGACCGTTTCGGAGAAGGGGTTGGCTCCGATACCGCCCGCCTTGGCCAGCGTGATAGGCGATCCCATCGGCACGCGTGTCATACTCTCCACACCGCCTGCGATGACGAGGTCCTGAAGGCCCGACATGACGGCCTGGGCCGCGAAATGCACAGCCTGTTGGGATGAACCGCACTGCCGATCGATCGTCACCGCAGGCACACTGTCGGGCAGGCTGGACGCCAACACTATGTTGCGACCAAAGGCGAAGGTCTGTTCGCCCATCTGGCTGACGCAGCCGATGATGACATCGTCGATCGCGGCGGGATCGACCCCCGCGTCGGCAACCAGCGCATCCAGCACGAGGGCGCCGAGATCGGCGGGGTGCCAGCCGGCAAGGCGGCCGTTGCGGCGGCCACCGGCGGTGCGGCGGGCGGAAACGATATAGGCTTCAGGCATGATGCATCCTTCTTTTGTCTAGAGGCCGAGCGCGGCCTTCGCGATGAGGGTGAGCTGGATTTCGCTGGTCCCGCCGAAGATCGACCAGGCGCGCGCGTTGAGGTAGCGGGCGGCCGCGACCTGCGCCTGCGGCGAACCGACCGGGGCAGGCACGGTGTCGCCATAGAAGGGGCGCTCGACCGGCAGTTGCAGGCCGGCAAGGCCGAAGGCGTCGACCGCCAGCGCCTCCACGCCTTGACGGATTTCGGACGCCAGCAGCTTGGTGGTCAGACTGCGCGGATCGGGCGCGGCACCATGCTCGATCTCGATCAACGTCCGAAGCTCGGTCATTTCCAGCGCTTCTGCCTCCAGCTGAAGCCGAATGGCACGGTCCGCCAGTTCGCCTGTCAGAGACCCCGTCGATGTCCGCAACCGGGCAAGATCAGCCAGGATCGCCGGCGCGAAGCTGGACCCGCCCCGCTCGTTTTCCAGCAGAAACTTCGCAATCGACCAACCCTGCCCTTCGTCGCCAACGCGCTCGGACACCGGCACTCGAACCTCGTCGAGGAAGACCTCGTTCAGTTCGTGGTCGCCTGATGCGCTGAGGATCGGCTTCACCGTCACGCCAAGCAACGCCATGTCGATCAGCAGGAAGCTGAGGCCTTGCTGCGGCTTCACATTTGGATCTGTCCGCACCAGAGCGAATAGCCGGTTCGAATACTGGGCCTGCGTAGTCCAAATTTTGTGGCCGGACACGACATAGTGATCCCCGTCGCGCACCGCGCGAGTGCGCAGGCTTGCGAGGTCGGAGCCGGAGCCTGGTTCCGAAAAACCCTGCGCCCACACATGTTCAGCCGTGCGCAGGCGCGGAAGATAATGATCTTTCTGCGCCTGGGTGCCATATGCGTACAGCACCGGCCCAACCAGCTTCAGGCCCATGCCGGGCAAAACCGGCGCCCCTGCCTCCGTACATTCTTTCTCAAAGATCCAGCGTTGGACAGGCGTCCACCCAGGCCCGCCCGCATGGGTAGGCCAGTGATAGACGAGCCACCCTTTCGCTTCCAATATTGCCTGCCATTCGCGTGCGATATCCGGCTCAGCGAAGACACCGGATGTCAGGGCCGCCCCACGCCGCAATGCCGGCGAAAGCGACGCGGAGAGGAAAGCACGCACCTCATCGCGAAACGCCTGCTGCTCTTGGGTCAGCGTCAGGTCCATGGCGTTAGCGCTCCACGATGGCGACGGCGGACACACCGGGCGCACCATATACATGACTATAACCAAGGCGCAGACTGCCCGGCGCCTGTCGTGCCCCCGCCTGCCCGATCAGCTGCATATAATTTTCATAGACCTGGCGAAGGCCTGATGCGCCGATCGGTTCCCCACAGGCAAGGCAACCACCATCGGTGTTCACCGGCAGGGTGCCGTCGATCCGCGTGCGCCCCTCGGCGATCCAGGCGGCCTGCTCGCCATCCGCGCAGAACCCGTTTTCAGCCATGTGCATAATCTCGGCCCCGGCCTCCGTGTCCTGGAGCTGCGCGATATCGATATCCTCCGGCCCCACGCCCGCCATCTCATAGGCTGATCGGGAGGCGACGGTCGTCGGCGAACCGCCACGCTCCAGATCGAGTGCTGGCGAGAAAACCTCGAACGAACCGGGCGGGCGAGTGCGAACCGCAGCGGCGCGTAACCGCACGGATGGCAATCCGAGTTCGCGCGCTTTCCTCCCGCTTGCCAGCAGCAGCGCGACGCCGCCCTCCCCCGGCGAGCAGAACATGAATTTGGTGAGCGGATCGCTGACCATCTGCGAATTGAGAATGGTATCGATGTCTACCGCCTCGCGCCGCCAGGCATGATCGGCAAGAACGCCGTTGGCGAAGGCCTTTTCAGCGACCGCGCCCAGCATGTGCGAAGTGATGCCGTAGAGGCTCATATAGCGCTGAATCTTCATCGCGAAGAACTGGGTGGTCAGCATCAGCCCCGTTTCGCCATACCAGTCCGGCAAACCCCAGTCCGCTGGCAGGGGTGAGAAGGAGCCGCGCGGGTGCTTGTCGAAGCCGACGGCAAGACCTAGCTCAAATTCGCCGGACTTGATCGCGCTATACGCACCGAACATAGCCGAGCCGCCCGTCGCGCATCCATTGGCGACGTTGATGAAGGGAATGCCGGTCAGACCCAGTTCCGACACCATCGTGTCGGCATTCCCTGCGGCATCCGACCCCCCGAACGCGAACTGGATATCAGGCCAGGCGAGCCCCGCGCGGTCGAGTGCCTGGCGGACGGCAAATACGCCCTGCTGAAGGCCCGAAAGCCCGGGCGTGCGACCGAAAGGGTGGATGCCCGCGCCAATGATGAAGACGTCGTCGCTCATATTCCGGAGTCCCTGTCCGGCGCGAGGCCAAAGCTGGTGCGCAGCGATCCGTCCAACATCTCGAACGGCAGCGGCACGATCCGCATGGCCATGCCGATTGCCAGATCATCGAACGCCACATCGACCAGGCGGCCCTCGATGATCAGCGCCCCTTCCAACTCGACATAGCCCACGGCATAGGGTTCGAATGCTTCTGAGCCTGCATAGGGCGGCGACTTGGGGCGGAAGCGCTGGACGGTCCACGACCAAAGCCGACCAGTGCGTGGCAGCACGACGCGGTCATAGCGCGTATCGTCTACCGTCCGCGCCGGGAAACAAAAGCGATTGGTTGCTCGCTCTCTAGAGCCAAGCAGCGCAATGCCATCTCCATCCTGAAATATAAGGTCGTCGGCTATCGGAACGTGCAGCGTGTTGTGCATTGCTTATCTCCTTGCGAAGATATAGCGCCCGACCGTTCGGTCGGCTTCTGACCAATGCGACAGGGGCTAATCGATCATGCCAGAAAGCCAAGCTGTGCCGCCTTGAACATCGTCTGGTCACGGTTGACCGCGTCCAGCTTCACCGATGCCGACCGGATATGAAACCGCACGGTGGTGCGTTGCAGGCCCAGAATGATGCCGATTTCTTCATTCGTCTTGCCTGCCGCCGCCCAGCGCAGACACTCCACTTCGCGCTTGGTCAATGATATACTTCCCAAACCTGGACGCGCCCGCGCCGTCACCTTGACATAGCTTTGCACGAACACCCGCGCCAGCACGGCCAGAGCATCCGCAGCATAGGAATATGCGTTAGACAAGTCATTGGCCTCGGGCTCGGGAGAGAGGAAACTCGCTGCGCCGATTTGTCCGAATGGAAGGTGGATTGGAATCACGATCGCGGCGGCCGTCATGGCCCGTATGCGAAAATCATGCAGGTCGATGACATCAAGCAATGGATTGGGCAGGCGCGTGCGAAACCCATGCGCGTTACACCAGAACGGCTCGGCTTCCACTCGACAGGCGTGCACGATCGGCGACGATAGCGCGAGTTGGGGAACCTCCCACCAGCGCGACTCCTCACCACGAAATCCGAAAACCTCACTGGCGAGCACAATCCCATTCCCGTCGCGCATCGGTTCGCGGGATGCCACATTATGCGTGATCGCCGTGCGTAGCCCGCACAGTTCGGCGACTGCATCACGCAGTCGCTCTGCCGCTGGCCCTATGCCCCCCGGTTCCGAGAAGCGGACCGCTCCGATCATGTCGCAGGACGGCATCGTGCAAGCGTGGCCCGAGGTGGCCATGGTCAACCGCCCTTCAGGCTCAACCCTTCGAAAAAGGGCCGGCAGATTGCATCGGCGACATCCTCTGGCGACCTGCGCTGTGCGAGAGGCGGATACCATTTATAGGCCCAGTTGCACATGCCAAGGAAGCCGAGCGTGGTGATCCCCGGGTCGCACTGTCGGAAATGGCCGTTTGCTATCCCATGTTCGATGATGTCCCGCACCCGCTGAAGATACGCGTTGCGCTGCGCCCGAATATGGTCGCGCATCTTGCCTTCCAGATCTTCATAATGGTCCATGAATGCCCGGACATAGCCCGGATGCTCCGCAATCTGCCGCAAGATGTCGATGCACGCCGCGCGCAGGCGGACCAGCGGATCGTCCGATTCTCCTTCTTCGTCCAGACCCGCCAGCAAAGCGCTCATATGGGCGTCGTGCATCGCAAAAAGAATGGCGGTCTTGCTCGGAAAATAATGGTAGAGCGTCGGCTTTCCCAGGCCTACCTCGTCCGCCAGCATCTGCATCGACGCTTTGTGATATCCGATCCGGTCGAACAACCCCGCGCAATGCCTCAATATGTCGTTGCGCTTTTCGTCATGCGCCTCGGTCGTCTGCCGCTTCTTCGTTGCTTCTCGCGCCACTGCGGCTTGATCCCTATCCTGCGTCCTACCTCTCACAAAGGTAAGTCGACCGTATGGTCGGTTCCCTCTAGAAATAAGACGGGATGACTAGAATGCAAGCGTGAGGGAGCGGACAATGCAACTTGAAGGCAAGACGGCGCTGGTAACAGGGGCCAGTTCGGGTTTGGGTCGACATTTCGCTCGCCTGCTGGCGCGCGAAGGCGCCACGGTTGTCGTTACGGCGCGCCGGATCGACGCGCTTGCCGCGCTCTCCGACGAGATCGGGCACCAGGGCGGCACCTGCATCCCTATCGCGATGGACGTGACTGATCCGGCGGCCGTGGCCGGGGCGTTCGAGCAAATCGCGACCGAACTGGAGGGCTCTCTCTCGATCCTCGTCAACAACGCAGGCGTAGCGCACACGCGGGCGGCGATCGATCTCAGCGCGACTGAATGGACGCAGGTGCTTCAGCCCAATCTGACCGGCGCCTTCTTCGTCGCCCAGCAGGCTGCGCGCATGATGCGGGGCGAAGGAGGCACGGTCGTCAACGTCGCCTCGATCTTGGGGGAACGCGTGTCCAAAGGGCTGGCCGCCTATGCCGCCAGCAAAGCCGGCCTCATCCAGTTGACAAAGGCGCTCGCGCTGGAATGGGCGTCAATCGGCATCCGGGTCAACGCACTGGCCCCGGGCTATATAGAGACGGATCTCAACCGGGAATTTTTCATGTCAGACGCCGGTCAGCGGCTCGTCTCTCGCATCCCACAAAAGCGCCTTGGCCAGATGCATGATCTTGACGGACCGTTCCTGCTGTTATGCTCCGATCAGTCGCGCTACATGACGGGGGCGGTCATCGCGGTCGATGGAGGACATCTGGTAAGCGGCCTCTGAGGATCAGCGCGCAACAGGAATGCGCGCATCAGCGCATTTCCGAACGGGCCTTAAGCATCCATGGCGGTCGCGCCGATGACCCAGGCGGACAAGCCGGCGGTTGGCACGGCGCAGATTACCGCTTCGGCCACCGCCTCCTCGCTCGCGCCGGCCGATCGCGCGCCCTTCATATGGACCGACGCCCACGAACTATAGTCGGCGACGAGGACGGTCACGAGCAGAAGCTCGGCATGGACAGGTCCCAGCGCGGTTCCCGACAGCGTTCCTTCACGCATGAGATAATAGGCGTCGGCGCCCAGCGGCTTGACATCGAACAGCTTGCCCAGAGACGGCGGCATGGTGCCGAAATAATGCAGAAAATTGGCCTCCGCTGCGCCGTCCTCCACTACCAGATCGTCGTCAGGCCAATCGGGATCGACGGCTTCCGGATAAACCTCCCGAAAAACATCATGGAAGCGCAGCGACGCACCCTCTCCCCGTACGCTGGCCAAGATTGCGATCGCCGCTCCTGCCTCCGCCTCGGTGAGACCGGCCGCACGGGCTTCAGTCAGTTCACGATTTGCAAGCTCCAGATAGCCTTTCATCGTCGCGGCGCAAGCAACGAACAGGCGCTTCATCTTGGCCGGGACAGCGCCATCGGTATCGATGATCGTGCGCCAGCGACGAAATCCCGCAACAGTTTTGGGAGCATCGCGACGCAGCCGACCGAGACTGGCGAGCGGTGGCAGAAGATCAGTCATTGTCTCTCCGATAATCGATGAACCGTCCGGTCGGGTGGTTATGGTTATGCTGCTTCGCAATCGAGGTCAACGTCAGATATAGAGTTGACGCCCGACCGGACGGTCGGGTACATCGCTGGCCGATACTAGGCCGATCCCGCTTCGGCCGATGTGAGAGGAGCGAGCCCGGATGAAGGATTTCGAGGGCAGGACGGCAGTCATCACGGGAGCCGGCAGCGGCATCGGTGCAGCACTTGCACGTCAGGCCGCGCGAGAAGGTATGAACCTTGTGCTCGCCGACATCAATCTTACCGACCTTGAAGCCGTGGCCCACACGATAGACAGCGCGGCGATCGCGCTCCACAAAACCGACGTTGCGGATCCGGAGGCGGTACAGGCCCTGGCCGACCTCGCCTGGTCGCGCTTCGGTGAGGTATCCCTGTTATGCAACAATGCCGGGGTCGTTCCCGGCGGCCGTCACCGGCTCGTCTGGGAATATGCGCTGGAAGACTGGCGTTGGGCCTTCGGCGTCAACATGGACGGGGTGGTCAACGGTATCCGCAGCTTTGTGCCCCGGATGCTGGCCGAGGGACGGCCTGGGCATGTCCTCAACACCGCGTCCGTTGCCGGCTTCGTGAGCGGGGAAGGCTCCGCCGTCTATGGCGCCTCCAAACATGCCGTCGTGCGCGTCACCGAAGCGCTCTATGCCGGCCTGCGTCGGCAGAACGCCCCGATTGGCGTTACCATGCTGTGCCCCGGCCTGGTTGCGACCCGCATTTACGAGGCGGAGCGATCCCGCCCTGCTCATCTGCAATCCCATGACGGCCCACCGGCCGAAGCAACGGAGTTCCAGTCGATTTCAGACAATCTGTTCCAGAACGCGCCTTCGCCCGAGAACGTTGCCGCGCAGGCGTTCGAAGGCATCCGTGAGGATCAATTCTATGTCTTCACATCGGCGCGGTACGACCCGGTGATTGCGCAGCGGACGCAATCGATCCTTGCCCGCGAAAATCCGGTATTCGACAGTTTGATGGCGCTCAGCAAGGGCAAGGCCGACGCAGAGGAGGAACGGGCATGAGCAGGATTCAGGGGCGGATCGCGCTCATCACGGGCGCCGCTTCGGGTATCGGACTCGCTACCGCCCGGCGTTTCGCAGCGGAGGGAGCGACGCTCATCCTGGCGGACCGCAATGGGGACGCCCTGTTGGATGGGGCCAAGTCATTGTCCGGCGAGGGCCATGAGTCGGTCGTCATGGACGTCACCGATGAGCCGGCATGGGCGACGCTGGCGGATCGGGTCGAAAAACGGTTCGGCACGCTCGATATCCTCGTCAATAACGCCGGGTTCGGCAAGTTCGGATCGATCGCGGACACGACGTTGGCGCAATGGCGCTCGATCATCGCCGTCAATCTGGACAGTGTTTTCCTAGGGACCAAATATATGATGCCACTGCTGGCCACCTCCGGTCGGGGTTCGATCATCAACATGTCCTCCATTCGCGGCCTTGTAGGAGGGGCGAACGCAGCGCCATACAGCGCGGCGAAGGGGGGCGTTCGGCTGTTTACAAAGGCGAGCGCCATCGAATGCGCCGAGGCCGGCAATGGTGTGCGCGTCAATTCGATTCATCCCGGTCACATCGCGACGCCTCTGACCGCACCCGCCTATGCAGATGCAGAGATTGCGAGGACGCTTCTGGCCGATGTCCCACTGGGAAGGATCGGACAAGCGGAGGAGATTGCAGATGGCATCCTTTTCCTGGCAAGCGACGAGTCGCGCTACATGACGGGCGCCGAACTTGTGATCGACGGGGGGAGCACCGCGCAATGAGCGAGCGCGCAACCGCCATCGCCGCGAAGGTGGAAACCTTCGTTCGGAACATTGTCGTTCCCTACGAAAAGGACGGCCGTCTGGGCTTTCATGGCCCGGAGGACGCGCTCGTCAACGAGTTACGTGCGAAAGCGCGCGAGGCAGGTTTACTCACCCCGCATATCCTGCCCGACGGATCGCATCTGACGCAGCGGGAAACGGCCATCGTCCTCATCAAGACGGGCCTGTCGCCCTTGGGTCCGCTCGCCTGCAACACGGCGGCGCCCGACGAGGGCAACATGTATCTGCTGGGGAAGGTGGGCAGCACGGATCAGAAGGCGCGCTTCCTTGAACCGCTGGTGCGGGGCGAAGCGCGCTCCGCCTTTTTCATGACCGAGCCTGCCGAAGCTGGCGGCGCGGGGTCCGATCCGTCGATGATGCAGACGACCTGCCGCCTGGACGGCAACCATTGGATCATCAACGGCCGCAAGAAATTCATCACCGGGGCACAAGGCGCGCAGGTGGGCATCGTCATGGCTCGATCCGATGACGGTGCCTGCATGTTCCTCGTCGATCTGCCTGATCCGGCGATCCGCACGGTGCGCGTGATCGACACGATCGACAGTTCGATGCCCGGTGGCCATGCGGAAGTCGAAATCGTTGATCTGCGCGTGCCTGCGGGCCATATGCTCGGCGCGAGCGGAGAGGGCTTCGCCTACGCGCAGATACGCCTCAGCCCTGCTCGCCTGTCCCACTGCATGCGCTGGCTAGGCCTGGCGGTACGCGCGCAGGAAATCGCGACCGATTATGCCTGCCGCCGTCATGCCTTCGGAAAACCGCTGGTCGATCATGAAGGCGTCGGCTTCATGCTGGCGGACAACCTCATCGATCTGACGCAGGCCGAACGCATGATCGACTGGTGCGCGGGCGTTCTCGACACCGGGTCACTCGGTACGACGGAAAGCTCGATGGCTAAGGTCGCGGTGTCGGATGCGCTGTTCCGCGTCGCCGACCGCTGCGTTCAGGTGATGGGCGGGACGGGCGTGTCCGGCGACACGATCGTCGAGCAGGCGTTCCGGGAAATTCGCGCCTTCCGAATCTATGACGGCCCGACCGAGGTCCATAAGTGGAGTCTGGCCAAGAAGATCAAGCGCGACTGGAAGGCGGGACAGGCGTGAAGACGCGACGTGCGATGATGACCATGCGGCCGTTTCTGGCTTTGCTGCCACTCCTTTTATCGAGCGCCGGCCATACCCAGCCCGCGAATTTCGCTGCGCCCGAAGCCCCCACCTCGCAAGCCGGATATGGCGACGACCTGCTTCCCAGGGATGAGAAGGATCGCACCACCTTGCTCCGGACAGTCGCGTTCGACGCGACCGTCTATGGCATGGCTGCCTACCTCCACTATGAGCAGCTTTATCGGCAGGTATTTGATCGGAATTCCAGCAAACACACCGGGTTCAACCGCTTCGCGCATGAGAGGAACCTTGCCGGGCCGGACTATGCCACGTTCAGGGTGCCCAACACGGACACACTTTACTCCACTGCCTGGATTGACCTGAGCAAAGGGCCGGTGGAAATCGACATCCCGGCCACGCGGCTCAAATATTTCACGCTCAACATCTTCGATATCTTCGGCAATCCCGGCAACCTCTCCAACCGCACGGTCGGGTTCGAAGGCGGCCGCTTTTTGCTGGTGCCGCGCGGCTGGAACGGGACCCCGCCTGCCGGTGTCACCGTCTATCGGGCCGCCACGACCCAGCTCTGGATATTGATGCGCGCTTTCGCCCAGTCCGACGCCGAAGTCCGAACAGCGCGCGCGTTTCAGGATGCGGTCAGGATCATCGCGCCGCAAGGCGATAGAGCGGCGGGCGGACATGGCGAGGCAACGCCGCCGCCGCCCGCCGCTGGCGCGATCGGCTATCTTAGGGCGCTCGACTATCTAGTCCGGACCAACGGCTGGCAACCAGGCGAGGAGGCGCTCGTGTCCAGGTTCCGCCCCCTCGGCATCATGGGCGACCGCCCGTTCAATCCCGACAGGCTGACCCCGGACATGCGCGCGGCGATCGAAAGCGGCTATGCGGATGCGTTGGCGGTGATCTCCCACGCCAAGTCGCAACTGGGCGAACCCACCGGCACCGGCTGGATGAAGGTCAATAAAGGCGTCTACGGTTTCAATTATCTGCGCCGGTCCGTCATCAATATGGCGGGTCTGGGCGCGAACGTGCGGGAGGAAAACGCTTCCTACACCACGTTCGTGGACGGCAAGGGCGCAGCATTGGACGGTGCGGCGTCCCCCTATACGCTCCGCCTGCAAACGCCTCCGCCCGTCAACAGCTTCTGGTCGGTCACGCTCTACGATGCGAAGACATTCGCTCTCTATCCCAATCCGCTGCGCCGCTATCTGGTAAGCGACCGGACCAAGAGGCTGAAAGTGCAAAAGGACGGCTCCATCGACATCCGCATTCAGCACGCGCCGTCATCCGATGGTAATTGGCTTCCCGCACCGGCAGGACCGTTTTTCGTCGTGATCCGCGCCTATGGGCCAAAGCCCGATATGCTGAACGGCCAGTGGCTGCCCCCGCCCATTGCAAAGGAAGGCGACGCGTGATGAATGCCGTAATCGGACAGAACAGCGGAACCGCAGCCGTCCGCCCCGGCTACGCGCTGGATCTAGTAGCGGTGGATGCCTGGATGCGTGCCAACGTTCCAGATTATGACGGGCCGCTTACGATCGAGCAGTTCAAGGGCGGGCAATCCAATCCGACCTATAAGCTGATCACGCCGGGCAAGACTTACGTCCTACGCAAGCAGCCGCCCGGCACATTGCTGAAGGGCGCCCACGCGCTCGACCGCGAAGCAAGAGTGCTTGCCGGCCTTTCGCGGGCGGGCTTCCCTGTCGCCTCCGTCCATGGCCTTTGCACCAATCCCGCCGTCATCGGCACGATCTTCTACGTTATGGACATGGTGGAGGGCCGCATATTCTGGGACGCCGCCATTCCCGGCGTAACCAACGAGGAAAGAGCCGCACTGTTCGATACGATGAACACGACGATCGCCGACCTTCACAGTGTCGATTATGCGGCCGTCGGGCTGGCGGACTATGGTCGGCCCGGCAATTACTTCGAACGACAGATTGCACGCTGGTCGCGCCAATATCTTGAAGACCAAGAGGCCGGGCGCGATCCATATATGGACCGCCTGGTGGAATGGCTCCCCGAACACATACCGCCGGGGGATGAAACGAGCGTCGTCCATGGCGACTTTCGCATCGACAATCTGATCTTCCACCCGACGCAGCCGCGCGTGCTGGCCGTTCTGGACTGGGAGCTTTCGACGCTGGGCCATCCAGGCGCCGACTTCGCCTATCATGCGATGATGTATCGGATGCCGCCGCATATCGTTGCCGGCCTCGGTGGGAGCGACCCCGCCACACTGGGCATAGCAGATGAAAAGGCTTATCTGGCCGCCTATTGCAGGCGCAGGAGGCTGTCGGACCTGCTGGGCTATGACTTCTACGTCGCCTTCAACTTTTTTCGGCTTGCTGCCATCTTCCACGGCATCAAGGGCCGGGTCATTCGCGGCACCGCCTCCTCCGCGCAGGCGCGCGAGCGTGTTGCCGTGCTCCCCGAACTCATGCGCCTGGCATGGCAGCAGGCCGAAAAGGCGAGCGCACGATGACTATTCCTGCCATCACGATCGATATCCATGACGGCATAGCGTGGCTGACGCTGGCGCGGCCGGAGAAGCGCAACGCTGTCGATCCTCAATTCGCATTCCGCCTGCATGAACTGGCGGAACAATGCGCGACAGACCCGGACATACGTTGCGTCGTTCTTACTGGAGGCGGCAAATTCTTCTGCGTCGGTGGCGACATCAAAGCCTTCTCCGCCGCTGGGAAAGATGCGCAAGCGGCGGTTGGTGCCCTCGCACAAAGCTTCCACGCCGGCATTTACCGGCTCGCCATGATGGAGAAGCCTCTGGTCACCGCGATCAATGGCCCCGCCGCCGGCGCGGGGCTTAGCCTCGCGATATTGGGAGATATCGCGCTCGCTGCTGCCTCCGCGCATTTCACGTCGGCCTATAGCGCCGTCGGACTGACGCCCGATGGCGGTGCGTCCTGGTGGCTGCCGCGCCTGATCGGGATGCGACGGGCACAAGAGATGATACTGACCAATCGACGGATCGGATCGGAGGAAGCAGCCGCCATTGGCCTTGTAACTCGCGTGGTTGCCGATGACGCGCTCCGTACCGAGGCGGCGAACGTCGCTTCAGCACTCGCGAAGGGTCCGATCCGCGCGTTGGCGAGATGCCGCGCTCTGCTGGTTGAATCGGCGACCGCCGACTTTCTTACCCAGCTGAACCGCGAAGCCGCATCGATTGCCGAGTCCGCTGGCGCAGCTGAGGGGCGGGAAGGAGTCGCTGCGTTCCTTGAAAAACGGCTACCGCAATTCGTGTAATCGCGCATTGATAAACAAGGTACGCTACAGTTCACATAAAAGTTGCTCCCCCCACAAGTCTGCCCTTTTTCATGAGACCCGAACAGCTCAACTTCTCCCCCAATCCCGATTACGGGACCGGCTCCACCATCCGTCGGGTGTCCCTGCGCTCGCAGGCAAATCGGGTCGACGGACGTCTCCTCGACAATTTCCACGAGATGCGCTGTTCCATCGAGCATGATGCTTCGATCGTGACTGCCATCACTGGCGAGACCATCCGCATTCCCACCACGGCCTGCCCTGGCGCAGTCAGCCAGCTTCAGGCCCTGAGCGGGCTCCCGATCGGCACAGCAAGGCGCGACTTCTATAGCGGAGGCGTCGCGCGCCATCATTGCACCCACCTTCTCGACCTCGCGGTCATGGCAATTGGTCATGCTCAAAGGCCGCCGACGGACCTATTCTATGAAGCAGAGGTGCCTGACGAAGTCGAATTGCCTGTCCCCATCACGATCTGGCTCAACGGTCGACTGGTATTTCGTTGGCTCGTCCACCAGAGTGCGATTATCGAACCCTTGGAACTGGGTGGAAAGACGTTGGGCGCCGGCTTCGCAGCGTGGGCTAGTATCGCCTTTAAGGAAGATCAACTCGAAGCCGCCACCATCCTGGCGCGTACATGGCTCATAGCCGTCGGTCGGCGTTACCGCCCATCGGACGCGGCTGGCCAACCGGCTCGCGATAACCCGAAGATGCTGGGCCGATGTTACGCTTACAGCGGAGAACCCGTTAAAACTGCTGTCATGACCGGGCAAGATGAGCTTGATCTGCGCCGGATTTTCGATGCGCCTCATCGGCTCTGTCAAAACAAATGCACCCGGCGTTAGGATGTTGGCGATAAGGGCCGGTCCATGCCCCGCCGTCGCAAGCCAGCCAGTCCATTCCGCTATTTCAACTCATCCCCCGAGGTAATTCGCCTCGTGGTGCTGATGTATGTTCGCTATCCGCTGTCGCTGCGTAATGTCGAGGACCTGCTGTTCGAGCGCGGCATCGATATCTGTCATGAGACTGTGCGCCTTTGGTGGAACAGGTTCGGTCCGCTGTTCGCTGGAGATGTCCGCCGGCAGCGGATCAGCCGCATGAAGGGCTTCCGCCACTGGCGCTGGCATCTCGACGAGATGTACGTGAAGATCAACGGAGAGATGTTCTATCTCTGGCGCGCCGTCGATCACGAAGGTGAGATTTTAGAGAGCTATGTCACCAAAACGCGGGACAAGAAGGCAGCTCTTGTCTTCATGAAGAAAGCACTTAAGCGCCATGGATCACCGGAAGCGATCACCACCGACGGCCTGCGCTCTTACGGCGCGGCAATGAATGACTTGGGCAACCGCGACAAGCAGGAGGTGGGACGCTGGGCGAACAACAGGGTGGAAAACGGCTCTGTCAAAGCAAATGCACCTGCCGTTAGGAAGTTGGCGTTAGCGGAAATTCATGCCCCGCGCCCGCAAGCCCACCAATCCGTTTCGCTACTTCAACTCATCGCCCGAGGTGATCCGGCTAGTGGTCATGATGTACGTTCGCTATCCTCTTTCGTTGCGAAATGTCGAAGACCTGCTCTTCGAGCGCGGGATCGACATCTGCCACGAGACGGTGCGACTCTGGTGGAACAGGTTTGGCCCGCTGTTCGCAGGCGACATTCGTCGGCAGCGGATTAGCCGCATGAAGGGCTTCCACCACTGGCGCTGGCACCTTGACGAGATGTACGTGAAGATCAATGGCGAGATGGTCTATCTCTGGCGTGCGGTCGATCACGAGGGCGAGATTCTCGAGAGCTACGTCACGAAAACCCGGGATAAGAAGGCGGCTCTGGCGTTCATGAAGAAGGCGCTCAAGCGCCATGGATCACCGGAAGCGATCACTACTGATGGCCTTCGATCCTACGGTGCGGCTATGAACGAGCTGGGTAACCGCGACAAGCAGGAGATCGGACGCTGGGCCAACAACAGGGTGGAGAACAGCCACCTGCCCTTCCGACGACGAGAGCGGGCGATGCTGCGCTTCAGGCAGATGAAGGCGCTACAGAAGTTCGCCTCCGTCCATGCCAATCTCCACAATCACTTCTCACTGGAACGTCATTTCGTCGATCGAAAAACATATAAGGAAAGACGCTCCGCGGCCCTCACGGAGTGGCAATCCTTTGCAAGCTAGCCCCCCGCCCTCTTCGCCCGAAGTGCATCCGGTGGAGACGAGTTCGCATTAGACTGACAGCACCCTACCCGAAGCTTGGCAAGCTCAAGGTCGATAAGATCGATGGACCTATGATCAGGGACGTGCTGGCAGATATTTGGCTCGAGATTCCGGAAACCGCGCGACGTGTGCGCCAGCGCATCGGAACCGTACTGGACTGGTCGTACTCGAACGGTTTTCGAGATAGCGAGGCTCCAATGCGCTCCATTTCGAAGGGGCTTCCACGGCAGCCCAAGAAGAAGGGACATTTCGCGGCTCTTCCTCATTCGAAAGTGACCGACTTTATCGCGCGCTTGGCGGCCAAGCCTGCGTGCGCCAGCACGCTCGCGCTGGAGGCGCTCATCCTGACCGCGGTCCGGTCCGGTGAAATCCGGGGCGCGAAATGGTCTGAGCTCGACGAGGAGCTAACCCTTTGGACGATTCCGGAGGATCGCATGAAAATGGGAGAGGAGCATGTCGTACCTCTCTCCCGGCAAGCAGCTGACGTCTTTCGTCGCGCCAAGACGCTCCGCATCAAGGACTGCGATCTTGTCTTTCCAGGGGGTGTCGCCGGCTCTGCCTTGTCGGATATGGCTCTCTTGGAATACGCGACGCAGCGAAGGCCGGCCTGACATTGTTCACGGATGCGGCATGGATGGAATTTGACGCCGCCCGGCAAGGGCCGTTGTTCGAGACCCCGGTCGCGCATTTCCTTCTGCGGGCCTTTCTGTCCGATGGAATCGATGAAGTCATCGCGCATATGACTGCCATCGAAGCGGCGGTGGGACTCGAAATGGACCACAAGGCCAAGCTTCGCCCGAAGCCCGATCTACACAAAGGCTTGTCTGCTACGAAGCGCGTGGCTGCGCGCATTGGCGGCATGCTGAATGATGGCTCGGCTGCGCGGGACTATCAGGAACTATTCGAACTCCGCAGCACCTTCATTCATGGGCGCGCCGGCTTGCAGAAGATCTCCACTGCCAAACGTGTGATGGCACGATCGATAGCGCGCAGGGTCACGGCGGGATTGATCAACCTGTCTCATCAAACAGCCCGGCCGCGGAGCGACGTTCTGACAGACCTCCTCGATCACGGTGCACAGTACCTCTGAACTTCCAACCCAATCCAAGGAGCGCGCCCATGGCGACCATCGATAAGGCCAGCGCCGCCGAACGCATGGTCGTGACGGCGATCACTATGGCCGAGAGAGGGGATGATGCGCTCGCCATCCACGTTGTGGCAGCATCGGCGCTGAATGTTCTGCGCGACCTTATTCAGAAGCGGGGCGACGAATATGTGGAGCAAACCCTTAAGTTGGGGGCGTTTACGATCGCGGCCGCTCGCCTGCGTGGAGATCGGATTTCACTGCCGACGAACGCTGCAATGGAGGCCGTTATCGAAAACGTGATGAGAGGCATTGAGGCTGGTGAGGTTACGCAACCAGCTGACCTCATTATCAATCTGAACGCCGATGAACGGCGTGGCATGCTTACCTACATCGTGAAGCCGTACAATTTTCTTAAGCATGCAGATCGCGATCCTCTAGCGACACTCGAGGAGGGCGACATCGATCCAGACGGGGCAATCGCCCACGCACTGAGGGCTCTGACTATGCTCTCGCCGGAAAAGGAATTGCCGGACCAGATCAGGCCATATCTGGAACGACACGGTCTGCTGTAAAGGTTGATGTGGGACTGAGTGTGGGACTGAGAGTTACCTATTTTTTTCTGCGCGCAAAATCAGCATCTTAGGCATTCGTTACAATCCCTCCCGCTCCGCCAGACCATAAAAAAATATAATAAAATCAATGAATTAGGAGGAGGACCGCCTCCGTCTAACCCTAGAAAAATTCCTATAAATTCAATGGCATAGCCAAGAATCGGGGAACTCCCATTGGTTGGGCTCTTTCCAGTAGAATTGGGACTGAAAGTAGGACCAGAATATATTCGGAGTCCGTTTCGCCCTAGCTGCCAAGCATGGTCCCAATTTTGGAGCGTGTCGGGTCTGGCAGGTTTCCGGCAGCCACACTGAATTTTGCTGCCGTTCGCGGGAGCTTGGCACCTCGGGTGGATGTCGCCAAGATGGTCGCCATAGCGTTGGCGGCGCCACGTTCGGGAAGCGTCCACTTATTCAGCGGGCTAACAAAAGGCTCGACCTCTGCGCGGCTTGATCAATTAGGCGGCACCGGGATCAGCCGGCAGACTGATCACGTTTGCCACGCATGCGAAGGCACTGACCGCCAAGCCGCTGGATCAGATCGATACCGATGACGTGGTCGCCGTGCTGCGGCCCATCTGGAACAAGATACCTGAAACCGCTTCGCGCGTGCGTGGGCGTATCGAACGGGTTCTGGATGCTGCCAGGGTGGCGGGCCACCGGTCCGGCGAAAACCCCGCGCGGTGGAAGGGGCATCTGGAACTCATCCTGCCGCGGCGGCGCAAATCCGCGCCCGAACATCTCGCAGCGCTTCCCTTCGGTTCGATCGCCGCCTTCATGCGCGAACTGGCCGATCGGCCAGCCCCGGCGGCGCGGGCGCTCGCCTTCACGATCCTGACTGCCGCCAGATCGGGCGAAACGATCGGGATGATGTGGCGCGAAGTGAATCTCGATCAGCGGCTCTGGACCGTGCCGACCACGAGAATGAAGGCGGGCGCGGAGCACAAGGTGCCGCTGAGCGATTGGGCCTG
>NZ_DATKFP010000127.1:0-1503 GCF_035511395.1 Sphingobium sp. | reverse complement strand
CTCTACTTTGATTCGAGTGCGCTCACCGGCGCGCCGCCCCCTCGTCAACACTGTACCGAAATTTCGGTACATTAGAGGTACAGCGACCAGTTTTGACCAATTCCGACAAAATACGCCAATCTACTGATTTGAAACTGGTTTTACCTATTCCACCCTACGCTAGAATTCGCCCCATTTCCCTGTAGAAACACTGTAAATCGCCGACTCAAAATCCCCCGCCGCAAGGCGTGCCGGTTCGATTCCGGCCTCGGGCACCACGGATACATCGGCCATCGCACTACTTGCGCCAATCGCCGATGCCGTCCTATCGCAAGCGCGGCGACACATGGCGCACAGAGATCATGCCTCCGTGCAGCTGTAGCGCCCCCGGGGAGCAGTCAGCAGTTCCCCTTTTTCGCTTGGCCCGGGGGGCAGAAACCACCTCCACCCCCACCTCCACGGCTCATCCCTGGATCAACGATCACTGCTCCATCAGGCGTGTACACGGCACAGGCAGTCAATGTCGAGGCAAGAAAAACGAGAGCGGCTACTAGCTTCATGGAATTTCCTATGGATGCGGGAAGTGGAGTTTATTGCGCTCGGGCGTCGTCGAGATTTTATGTTGGTAACAAATCCCAGCGCCAGCGCAAGCCAGACAGAAGGAGCATGATCCAACGAGCGCTGATCGATATTCGGGCCGTCGCCGGAGACGCCATACATGTTCCCGCGCACCCTGATCAGCACCTGCGTGCTGCTGGCACCTGCTGCCTGCGGCGGCTCCGGTTGTCAGACCGCAATCATTTCCCGCACCCCTTGCGCATCCATGTCCGCACCCAGCCCATTGGCCACGATTTCCCCCCGGTTCATCACCCAGTACCGCTCCGCGATCGCCTTTGCGAAGTCGTAATACTGCTCGACCAGCAGCACCGTCAGTCCCATTTCGTCGACGAGGCGGCGCAGGGTCCTGCCGATTTCCTGGATGATCGAGGGCTGGATGCCTTCCGTGGGTTCGTCCAGGATCAAAAGCTGCGGCTCGCTCATCAGGGCGCGGCCGATGGCCAGTTGCTGTTGCTGGCCGCCCGAGAGGTCTCCGCCGCGCCGGGCCCGCATGTCCTTGAGTACCGGGAACAGCGCGTAGATGTGCTCGGGCACGCCGGCGGGCGCCCTGCGGCTGGCCGCCCCGACCAGCAGGTTTTCCTCGACCGTCAGGCGCGGGAAGATGTCGCGCCCCTGGGGCACGTAGGCGAGGCCGCGGGCGACGCGTTCGTAGGTGGGCAGCTTGGTGAAGGGCTGGCCGCGCCAGGCGATGGCGCCGCTTTTGGCCGGCACGACGCCCATCAGGCAGCGCAGCAGGGTGGTCTTGCCGACGCCGTTGCGGCCGAGCAGCACGGTCAGCTTGCCGTCGGGCACGGTCATGGAGACGTCGCGCAGGATGTGGCTGCCGCCGTAGAACTGGTTCAATCCTTCAATGTTCAGCATCGTCTGTTTCCCGCAAGATCAGCGTCCCAGATAGGACTCGATGAC
>NZ_DATKFP010000126.1:0-110677 GCF_035511395.1 Sphingobium sp. | reverse complement strand
CCTTGCCTCTGCATTCAGCGTTGCCGCCTGCTGTTCGATATTGCCCACGGGTCCCAGCGTCTCCGCAATGTGCCGCGCGGCGCGTTCCGCTTCCTGCTGTTGCCGTGCTTCGATATGGCGGCGGACTGAGGACAGCGCGGGGCCAGGGGTCCGAACCGCCTTGCTGAAGCGGCTCCGAAGGTTATCGCCAAGGTCGGCCGCCACCGCTGGAACGCCAACAGCCTGCCGCTTCCCGACCTCTTCGGCTACCTGCTGGGGCCGCATCGGTTGCCGCGTTTGGGGATGCAGAGTGTTACCGATTTCTCGCCCAAGCTGGGCATTGGCGGCAGCAAGCGCTGGGTCGCGAGCCAAGTGAGCCCCTTCGGCCGCAACCGACCGGCCCACCGCTCCCGGCAGGTAATCGCCCACCGTCTGGAGCCCCCTACCCGCCAGCCGCACCACAGGGTCGGTGAAGGGGCGTAGCGGGCGAGCAGCGATAGACGCTGCCTTTGTCACATACGGAAATGCCGCGCCCGCCAACGACGCTACACCGCCAGCCGAAAGGGCATCACTGGCGCGGCCTAGGAGAGTTTCGTCTTTGGACGACATGGCACCCGAGGCGGCCCCGTAGAGGCCCGCAGTCTTAGCGCCCGCCAGAGCCTTCTGGCCCAGAGAGGCCCCCTTCGCGATCTTCGAGGCGGGCAGGAACAGGCCTGCGCCCATTCCAGTCCATGCAGCGGCGTTGCTGGCTCTCGGGTGCGACTGCGCGGCGGCCTTTTGGCGGGCCTCTTGGAACGCTTGACCCCGACTGTAGGCCTTGGCGGGCTCGAAGTCCTCGCTGGCATCAAAGGGAGCGCGAATGGCGTTCAAGAGGACCTCACGGGTTCCCCGGACGGCCCCCGATGCTCCTGGAAGGATGCCGTCCAGATAGTTGCCTGCGACCCCCGCGAGGGTGTCCTTAGCGGACCCTCCCTGTTTCTGGCGAACGTGGGCCTCCACCCGAGACTGAATCTCCGCGTTTGTCGCGCCGTCCGGGACTGTAATGATGAAGGATTGGCCGTCGGGCGTGGTGACTTTTTTCCGCTGCATCAGTTGGCATCCTCAATGGTCCAGGCCCCCCGAGCCGGGGCTTTTCGGCGTCCGATGTTCGGAGGGGGCGTGGGGAGGCCGAGTTGTTTCGAATAGGACGCCTTGTTGGTGTCCAAGAAGGTCTGGAGGCCTTTCAGGGCTTCCTCATTGGCCCCGTCGAAGCTCCAGCGATCGGGGACGCCCTGGAGTGCCAGCTTGCTCTCAAAGTCCGACATGGCGCCTTCTCCAGGCTTATGGTTCGCTTGGCGGACCATTTGCCTAAGTGGGGCCACCGCTGCGTCAAACTGCGCGTTCTGCTGGCTTGGCAGATATTCTCGCAACGATTGGATTGGACCGGAGCCGCGATAATTGGCGTCGTACAGTGTCCGCACCCGATCAAGGTGAGGCTGCACACGGCCGATGAGCGCCAATGCTGCCCGCGCTTTATCGCGAGAAGATTTGAGCTCTAGCCGCTCCTCGTTTGTCTGGGCGCGGCCATTGGGACCAAGTGGATTTGTCTTCGAGACGCCCTGGTCTCGGTACGCCTGGAGCATCCGAGCCGCGTCGGGCTCCAATGCGCCGCGCCGTTCCAATTCTAGGAGCGCTTCAAGTTTACGATCTGTAGATGCCATGATTAATTGCCTCGAATGAAAGAGAGAAGGTCAGCGTTTGATTGCTGGGAGGCGGGGGTCCATTTCGAGCCGCCCTTGCCGCCCGTTCCGGCCTTGCGGAGGCCGAGAGCCTCGCGGGCAATGCCGATTCTTGCCGAGCCTTGGGACGCTGCGGTCCCTGCACGCTCCCGCATGATGCGCGTGCGTTCCGCCCGGTCGTCGGCGGCGGCGTTCCGATGGGCTTCCTTGCGGTCGGCCTCTACGCCCGCTCGATGGTCCTTTCGGGCCTGCGCGGCCGTCATGCCGATGCCGCCGAGAATTCCAGCTTGGGCATCGTTCCACTCAACGGGAAGGAAACGAGGATCAAGGCCCGGATACGCCTCGGGGTGTGCCCGCATGTCCGCAAGGGCCTGCGAGCGATCCTCTGGCGCCAGTTGGGCAAGCTGTTCGACATAACGAGAGGTGAAGCCCGCAATGTCCGTTGGCTTCATCGCTTCCCGCTTGTCCTTCATGTAACCCGTGAAGGCCTCGACGGGCCGATAAGAGCGCTGGCCGGTCTGCGGGTCCGTGAAGATTTCGAAAGCATCGTCGGGACCGCCAAGTGCCGAACGCCCTTCTTCACGGAGAGCTTGCCGCTGGGCTAAGAGTCCCTGGGCGGCTCGTCCCATACCATCCGCAAAGTCGCGGCCGGACAGCATCCCGGCGCTGATCGCAAGGAGGGTGTCTTGGCGGTGGTCGTCATCCCACAAGCTCGCCTTTTTGCGGACGGGAGGCGCCGGGGGAAGCTGAGCGGCTATATTGCCATTGCCTGGGCTATCCTGCTGAAGGCGGTCACTCCTCGACATGGGTAGCGCGGACTGCGGGAAGCCAGAGGCTATTGGGGCCGCGCCGATGCCGGGGGGCGGCTTCGGAAGGTTCATGTAGGGGTCCTGAGGGCTCATTGCCGTGGTGCCGGTTCTGGAGAATAAGCTCATCGTGCTTCCCCCTGCGCTGCAAGTTGTCGTTCCAGCCGGAGACTTTCGCTCTCTTCGAGCAGCTGACGCTGTAGCTCGGCGCGTTCGCCAATCTTCGCCCTTTGCGCCTCTTCGTATTCAGGAGAATCTCTGAGGACGTACCATTCTGCACGCCTGCCCGAATACTTATCCGGCCGGGGCGGTAGCGTGCCCGATGCGGACACAGTGAGGAACACGCGGGGGTCTTTCGGGTCGGCGGTCGGCGCAAGTTCGGTAGCGACCCTGCGAGACCAAGCGGCAACTCCGGCGTCCCGACGAGGATCGAGAATGTTCGTCAAAAGCCAAACGCCTATGGGGGTGAGGAGCTCGACGTCAGTAAGTCCGCTTTCCGTATCCTCCAGGCAGGGCATCAGCGCATGGGCCGGAAGGCGGCTGACAACTTCGGCAACAGCTTGCGGGTAATATCCGAGAGCTTCGCCAATATCTTCGGGAGGAAAGCAGGGGACACCGTCGAGTATGAGGACACGAACCGGATGCCCTTTATATTCACGGATTAGATTGGGGTCCTTCAGGACCGAAAGGTTAGACATTGTTCATTCTGTACAGAGGTTAAGATTAGACCTGCCGTCGCGATCTGGCGGGCCGGGGTGGTCTTGGGCCCATAGGGACCGGCAAGAATTGAGTGCGCCTAGGTTCGATTTTTGCGAACCTTGCGGGTTGGCAGATGGAACCGGAATGGGGCGGATGGGACCCTAGGAACCCCTTGAGAATTTCAGGGGGACCCATTTTTCAGCGCGTTGAATTGTTACGGGAATGGAACCTTAAGGCTCGATAGGGGACCCTAATTTGCTGGGTCCCCCAAGAAATCTACAGGGCGGCATGTGCGCGATGAGGGTCCGAGCTCGCTTAAGTTGATCTAGCGAAGCCGCCAGTTTCGAATGCGGATTTACCAACGGCCCGAGGGGGGAACCCGCTGCGGCCTGGAGGGGACCCAAAGGGACCCAAAGGCCCGTGGGGACCCTCGGCCTGAAGTCGGTCTAAGCTGGGCCTGTCCTCGGCCCTGCCCTCGGTAAAGGCGATACCTATCGGCGCAGCAGCGCAGCCGAAGCGACATTGGCTTTGATGCCACCGAGCATCTTCATTCATCCGTGACATTCAGGGCCGCGAGGTCTGTTGACAGCACCTTACAAAACTGCGTAACGTTCGTAAGTCGGATTTGTAAAGGAACGTTCGGTGAAGGTTGTAACCTACTATCGCGTGTCAACAGCCGCGCAGGGCCGCTCCGGTTTAGGCCTTGAGGCTCAGCGACGAGCGATCGCTTCCTACTGTGAAGGTCGGGCCTGTGAGGTCTTGGCGGAGTTCACAGAGATTGAGACAGGAAAGCGTAACGACAGGCCGGAGCTTGCTCGCGCCCTGCATTATGCAAAGGTCACGGGCGCCACGCTGGTGATTGCCAAGCTGGACCGGCTTTCCCGCAACGCTGCCTTTCTCCTTCAACTCCAAGACAGCGGCGCAAAGTTCCTCGCGGCAGACATGCCCGAGGCATGCAACCTTACGGTCGGCATCTTGGCGCTGGTAGCTCAGCAAGAGCGCGAGGCCATTTCGGCGCGGACTAAGGCGGCGCTTGCAGCCGCAAAGGAACGGGGCACCCGTTTGGGCAACCCCAACGGCGCCGCAGCGCTCCAGCGGGCCGGAAAAGGGAATAAGGCGGCTGTCGGGGCAGTCAAAGCGGATGCCGATCGGCACGCCCTTAATCTCGCTCCGATCGTTGATGACCTCCGCCTGCAAGGGCTATCATCCCTCCCCGCTCTCGCTAAGGGTCTAAACGAGCGCCACATGGCTACCCCGAGAGGGGGACTGTGGCACCCATCATCGGTAAGAAATTTGCTTTCACGCATTTCCGCTCTGCGGGGCGATGTCGGGGAAATAATCGGGTAGCTTGTAATTAAATAATATCAGTGCGTTAGATAATTTCAGCCGCCGCTTTCCGCCAGTTTTCTCACCTGCATTTGTGTTGAGGTCGTGGCAGGTTGGCGGCCGGACGTTGAGAGATCGAGGGACCCGCAGGGGCCACGCAGTCTCAGCGGACCCGAGGTATGATCGGCGGCAGCCCCCTACCCTCAAAGTGCCTCTGGAAGCCCGACCGGATCGCTTGGGCGGCTTTCTCCTCGTTCCCTGTGGCGACCATAAGGGCATCATGGACCGGCAAGAACCCGATCCCGTGCAGGGTCCTTAAGTCGTCCATCGCGAGCCGCATAATCTCGGCTTCATGGTATTGGAGGTCCAATGCGGAAATCCCCAGCGCCGGCAGGTCCTTCAGGAACGGGTATCGCTCCAGCCCAGCCGCTCGGGCCTTCGAGAGCGTGGCGCCTCCTGCTGTCGGATCAGCGGCGCCCAAGGCGATCGTTAGCCACTTCTTGACGTGTACACGGTCCACGCTGTCTAGGGCGTAGGGGTCCGTTGAGGCATCGAACGGCAGCTCCAGGAGGCCGTGCAGGATCGTGAGATGCGCGGCGCTAATATCGACTTCCGCGACCGGGTGCCCGTCGATCCGTATGACCCGCTGCCGGGATGCCTGTCCGCCTTCCATAGCTTCGTATGCATCGGCGCCACGGGCCGAATAATACCTGCCATGCCATTGCCAGGAAAACCCCGGCTGATCGGCATTGCAAAAGACCCTACGAAGCCCTGCAAACGAGATACCCTCAATCCGCCCGTCCTCTAGGAGATGGCCGTTAAGTGCCTGGACCCCTTCGCGAATAAAAGAGGCCACCGGGTCATTTGGATCGATTTCCGCAGCTTTCGGAGCGGTCTTTTTGCTATCTTTAGCCGCGCGGGCCTCAAGCACCGCCCGGGGTCGGAGGCCCGTGCTGGCTCGAAAGTGCGCCTTTAGGTCCCTCAGATGGACGCCATGGCTCTCGGCAAGTTGCAAGAGCTTCGGTGTTGGCCGGAAGCTGGTGCGGCTGGTCCGTGTCTGGGTCTCCCCGAACATCTGGTAGGACCGCGTGTATCCTGGGAGCTCGTCAATCAGCTCTGCCGCACCCATGGCCGCCCGCATCGCCTTGAAGGCCTCAGCGCCGCCAGGGTAATCAGGGAGGGCGTTAGTGTTGGTCGCCAGCTTGCTCCATCTGTCGTCCGCTGCCGCCCTTAGGAGGTCCGTCAGGAACGGCGCGACGATCTGGTGGTACTTCCGGACCGAGGAGTGTCGGAGTTGCCCTCGCTGAGCCTTGTAGGGGCATATGACGCCCTCCGCGATAGCGGACACCAATGCATTTGCCTGGGGGGAAGTCGGAGCCCCGCCGAGAAGCATCGAACGCCCGAAGGTTCTCGCATCGCGCCTATCGGCGACACCGTCAGGACGGAATAGGTCCATCATCGGAGTAAATCCGTGCATGGCTCACGTTCCTTTTGATTGAAATCAACGACGGGTATGGCAGTTCGGGGTCTCGCCGGACCCCTACAGTCCATAGTGGTAGGAAATCTTCCGCTAATCCGCAGACGATACGCTATCGCGGACGATCCGCCGTTGCGAACATTCATCATAAATAAGTCCGTACTAATTTGGCGTCCCATGCCTATACCGCCTTTCGCGGCGGCACCTTGCTAACCGCCTTCAACCCGTTAAGGGCTACCGCCGAATCAGAGTGTGAGAGGGGTAAATGGACGGAGGCACGGCAGCGCTTGGCGCATGGATTTTCGCGACAGCGCTATTCGCGATCCCAATGAGATCGCAAGGTATCGCCTAGGCCGGGCGGAAGCCGACGCTATCTACAAGCCCAGCAAGGTCCTCCTGTGGTTTGCGGTCGGCTTTGCTGTTTTGGCGACGATTGGCGCCCAGAGCGCAGCGGAACGAGCGGTGAGGTCGCATAGGAGCATTTCGTACTGACGTTCGCTGATTGGCAAACCGCCCGAAGCCTTAGAACTCCGAGCGGCCGGCGATAGTTGCCCATAACCCTGCATTAATTGGCAAATTCTGCGCTGTTCAAACCCCGTAGCGCTTATTTCCACCGCTAGTGATGCAGTAGCGGCCACCGCGTGGGCCGATGCACACCGTCCCGCCGCTGCATGGACAGCCTGACCCGCTGTAATATCCGCTTCCGCCAGAGCGCCCCTTTCGCGACCGGCTGGAGCGCGATTTCCGTTTTGTCTTAGCAGGCGATGAATTGAACGAGTAGAGGTTGCCGGAAGATTGCTTCCGGGATGACCGCACGGCGTTGGTCCGGAAGCTATCATATCCGTTCGACGCCCCCCGCGTGCTCGCTGCAACGTAGTCTGAGGACAGGAACCGCGAGCTAACCCAGCAAGCGGGCTTTTCAAGTTTCGTCCAGCCTCCGCCACCCTCGACCGATGAGACCGATTGGCCCTTGCGGAGCTTCGCGACCACCCGGGCCTTTGTGTTCGGCGCTGAGCGACAATTCACGCCATCGGCGTTTACATAGGAAGCCATGGCGGTTCCAGAAAACATCATGCAGGCGGCCACGATCGCCGCCCGTAAAACATGCGCGAATTTCACTGTCAAAGTCCCCCCTGTACGCAAGATGCGCAACGCTGGACATAGCGCGGCAGAAGGTCGGCGTGCAAATGGCCCCTTTCATTTTGGACCATTCTCATTGTTCTCTTTTTGTTCTATCCATGGGCAACGTCATGAGTCGCCTTGGAGGATCGAAATGCACCCTATGCCCGTCTCCGCAACCGCCTCGCCCGCTGGGTTGCCGCTGGACCAAATCAACGCGGTAGAACTCACCGGGAATATGCTCGTGGACGCCTTCGTCCATGCTCAGGGGCCGGAAAAAACTCGCCGCGCCCGACTGAGGCGATTTGCGGCCCGTCAGCACCTCAAGTCCCCTACCGTGGCCGCTGAGGCCCTCTCGGTCCGAATGGGACTCCTAGGCGACCTCATGGACTCCTGCGGGGCAATGGAGGGCGAATGGATTGCCATGTGCGAGGCGGTGGCGCGGATACGGCTGGAGGACGGCAGGGACTTTCCGCTGCCTTGGGGTGACGGAGTGGTCTCGTATGACGCGGCGAGGCTTCAGGAAATGATTTGGACCTATGAGGTCCTGCGATGAACTGCGGCAAAGGGCCGCTCGCACAGTCGGAGCCAACTTCTCGAATTCGAGCAATTATGGCGACACCCTTGCTCCTAAAACGGCGCAGGTCCTTGGGCGATCGGCACGCGTTGAGATCGCAGCTTGGCCTTTTGAACTAACGCCTCCTGCACCAGCCTCTGCCGCTTATCGCGTTTTTGCCGGAGAGAGTGCATCTGATCCGCTGCTTTTTGGCCTGCCTTCGAGCCAGCGCCTGTTACATGCCGGAGGGTACCGAGCTGCGAAAGGAGCTTTTGCTCAACCGCGTCCCGCTCAACATCGGTGACCGCGTCATGATATTCTTCGAAAGATGCACGAATTGAGAGGTGTAAGGCTCTAGGCGCTACTAGCTCTCTTCCTAAAACACCTATTCCAGTGATGAAGACTGGACGGTTTCCGGTCCTGAAGCGAATATCATGACTTCTTAATCCATGCTCCTGAATAATCTTCCTGATCTTCGATAGCATTTTTTGAGGGACAAACCGGCCTGATATAGTAAGATCATCCACCCAAACAGTATAATTTAAACCTCTATGATGACACAATTCAGAAATCTTATCAAACATCGGACGATGTACAAGGCTACACAACACAGGCGTCAGCGGGGAGCCAAAAGAGACTTTTCCATCCACCGTCGCTATATGTGTAAGCAAACCAGCCACATCCTCTTCCATCCGCAGCACATTCTCAAACCAGCGCTTTACCATTCTGCTATTTGTGGAAGGGTAGAACTGTTTCAGGTCAAGTGTTAGATACTGACACTGGCCGATATGTGCAGCTGCGTTGTCGCGCTGGGACTTACCTTTTCTAGGACTAAATAGATAATCGGGTTGTTTTATCTTGTTGAGGTGAAACTTCAGTCGCTCATGAACGCTTCGGAGGCGGCCTGAGGGATAAGCGAGGTCGCGTAGCTTTTTCTTTTTCCCTGTTTCGGCCTGTCGCCGAACAATAAAGTGTTCTTTGTAATTGACCAACCGACGCAGATCGTCACGCGTTTCCCCTACCAAGGACGCGATATCTCTCTGCGTGGGAAACTGAGCGAACGGCGATCGAGCGAGTTCGTACCGCTCAATCTGCTTCAGTTTCAACGGTCGACTATGCATCAACTATCTCTCGGGGGGAAAGGCGCTCCAACAATGACAAGACTCGAGGAGCAACGATCAGCTTCCCTCTTGTCTTGACCCCTTGCGCGTCCAATTCTTCAGCAAAGAAGAGAAGTTGAGACATCTTAACATTAAAACTTGCACTATATTTTTCCAACACCTCCATCGTAACTTCTTTCGAACCACTTTCGATGTCGGAGATCATCGACTGAGACATGTTAAGCTCAGACGCGATTTGTTTTTGCGATAAGCCAAGATAAAGACGCAGCAAACGAAGCGCGTCATTAATCATGGGCCGCTTTGCTCTTACCATGTTACGCTCCTTTCCGGCTATTTCGAGGTCACCGCCTACTCCCGATCCGACAACCAGACCCAGAAGCGGGCAACATAGTAAGCTGCCTGCCCGCCACCGACCACCAGCTTCCAAAGCCAGCCCCGGTTAGGGCAGCGGCGCCGCCGCTGGTGACGATTCTTCTTGCTCATCATCGTTTCCTTCGTTTCCGCCGGTAGGATTACCGGACGCCCGTAGAAACAAAGGTCTGTTCAGCGACGTTTTACCTCGAACATGCCGCACCCGGAGCCCGACGGGTGCGGCGCACGCCACGGTCCCGACCAGCCACGAGATTGATTTCGGAAGCAATCTGCCTCCTCAGGGCTCCAGGCCCCACACATTGACGGGTTCAGTAGATGAGCAACCATCACCCGAACTATATGGACGAATTCAACCACAGCGTCAATACGATATCGCTCGAAGCGATATTTTAGTTTTGTATGGTTGGTCGTTTCGGAGGGCCTTCTCTTTCACCGGCCTAGATGTGCCAAAACCTTGCGTTTCCAGCGACGCCCGCGCGGCGTCAGCGATACTCTCTCAGCCCCTTCAACATCCCTCTCGATCTTGAAGAGCGCCGTCGGGGCCGTGACATTCCCGTATTCAGCCGTCCGACTAAGGATTACCTTGCGGACCTGGGCGGGCGGATCGGAGGAAAAGGCGCAATAGAAAGCGAGCGTTTCTCCTTCCCGGCGGAGAACATTGACCAACGTTTCCGTACTCTCGATTGATATGTCGTACCAAGGGTTTCCCCGCAACACGCGAAGCGCCGCAAGAAGGCGGTCTAGAGCCTCCTCACTCATTGCTGCTGCCGAATGCCGCTGCCGCCAAATCATCCACGATCTTGTGACCCCGAGGCGTCAGGCTGTATCTTACGGTGCCACCAGGGTCTTCCGAGCGCGTTGCGTACACGAGTGGCGCGGGGTTGCCACCTTTCTGGGGCCCGGCAAGTTTCTGGAGACTATCGTGTATGGTCGCGAGAGCGCTCGTTGACGAGATTGCACGCCACAGCTCCGGTAACGTTGCCCTGGACCGTTGTTTCAGCGCCAATAGAAGCTTAAGGCGGTGCAAGGGCATGGAGTACCCCAAAGACCTCTGGAAGTCTCCCAGTGCCCGCGCAATCGTGTCGAGTGACGCCATGTTGCCCTCCGAGTTGAACAGCGGGGGGCTTAGGTGGACCGGGCGTACGGAGGCAAAGGCTTTCCGGGATTGCAGACTGTCCGCAACCGCACGGAAAAAGACCGGCTTGCATGGTGCAAGGGCTGGGTTACTCTGGCGGCGCTGCGGGGGCCTAGTTTTGCCTCCTCCGGTAACACGGAGGTGTGGGTGCAGGTAACGATCCCAGGGGGCTCCGCAGTAACCTTTCAGACTTTGAATCTCGGCAGGCGCTCAATCGCCGCTGCTTTGGCTTGGACAGATACCTTTCCATATTTTCGGCCGGTGGTTGTCGCAGCGTGGCCTTGGATTGCATCCGCCACCCTCTCCTCCATGCCCACATCAGCGGACATCGTTTTGAAGAGGTGCCGCCAAGCATGGTTAGGCTTGATGGCAGGATCGATAATGCCGACTTCCGTCCGGACCCATGCCGCCAAACGCTCGCCTACTTTTTTGACATGACGGTTGCCTTCTGCATTCTCGCCCGTGGCGCGGAGCTTGGAAGGATCGTAGAATATCGGGCCCGCCTTCAACGCCTTTACGACTGCGAGAAATCCTTGTTCGATTAGGTGAGGATGTAGCGGCACCTCGCGAGCAACCCGCGTCTTTACCGTCCCCGCCTCAGGCGTAATCCGCATGACCCAGACGCCCTCAACCTCCACGACATCCTGCTTTCGGAGCTGACTGAGCTCGTTGACCCGCGCTCCACTATAGGCGCACAGCCAAGGTATCCATCGCCTCGCACGAACATAGGGCTGAGACAGTCGCCCCTTTGGAGCCTCAAGGCTGGCACGCAAGATCGCCAAGGCCTCATCGCCGGTGAAGTCTTTGTCGCGGGTAACAGCCTCTTTTGGAATGCGGACCTTGAGACCAGCCGCGACGTTCTCCGGCAGCAGCTTTTCTTCGGTTGCCCACGCGAGGGTACACCGGACCGCAGTTACATACTTGTCGCGCACCGTCACGGGCTTGCGCAATTTGCCTTGCCGCCCTGGTGTCGCCAACAGGTGGTCGCGCCAGTTCGTTAGATCGTCTCGTGTGAGCCTGCGGGCATCATCGTGCCCCAAGAAGCCTATGAGGCTTTGAATGTAGTTGCGCCACTCCTTGCTGACGCCCGCCGATACCCCTTGTGCTTTCGCGTAGGCCTCAAATGTCGGCATGAGAAATACAGGCTGCTGCGCTTCCGCCGATTTCCTGCGCGGCGCTTCGGGCTCTACAGGCGTCGGAACATCCTTGCCGTCCAGCCGCTTGAGAATAGCCTGCCACGTCTCGATCTGGGCATTATGGAAGGCCCTGACGTAGTCCGAAAACTCGGGGGCGTTTTTGTCTAGCAGAAACCCTAGCACCTCCGCGTGACCTTCCGCTTCGGGGCCCCAGAGCGTGACGATTGCTTCAATATCGCCCAGCGCTCGAAGTACAAGCGCCTCCTCAAGTTCTGCCTTAATATCAGCGATGAGGTTGGCTCGTGCTTCCCTTTTGCGCCAGCTAGGCCGATTGACCCACCTAACGTCTTCGTCGAGCGCCAACCCCTCAGAAATCCAAGTTTCACAAAGATATTTGGAGAGCTCTGGCGTTAGCTCATTGAACTGGCCGGAGTGCTTCCGCGTCGCCTGCGCCACCTCGCGATCATACTGGCTCGCCGCTGCGTCGTAGCGCTTCAGGAAGTCGGGGGCGTCAGGATGCCCCAGAGACACCCGCAGCTGGGTCCCAGAAAGATAGGGACGGAGGTGATTTGGAAATTGACGTCGGAAGGATTTTCTGCCTCCCGGATGGTTCTGGATGTGCTTCACGAGCCAACCCATAGCAGATTCCTTGTACCCATGCCATGTACCCTGGCGGGCCTAGAAACCGCAGATTTCCGTATTTTCCTGAGAAATCACCGCCTTATGAAGGCAATGGTGCCGCTTACGTGACTCGAACACGTGACCCCATCATTACGAATGATGTGCTCTACCAACTGAGCTAAAGCGGCGTCGGGGCGGGCAGATAACAGTGGTTGGCGTGCTGCACAAGCGGGCAAATTGCATCATTGCAACCTTTTTCGTGCCAGCCTCTTTACCCCCTCTTTACCATCCCGTGCCAATGTACCTTCCTTGAGAAGGCTTTCCTCCGGATTAGGGACCGACGAGATGGACACTCTGCGGGGGCGCGATGTCGCCAGCGACCGCGATGATTTCGACGATGGCGGCGACGCTGCGATCGAAACGCCGCCTGCCGTCGGGTCCGATGAGCGGCGCATGCAAGTGCGCGCCTATAATTATTGGGCATCACTGCTCGGCGATCGCGCCCTGCCCTCGATCGAGGATCTGGCGCCCGAACAGTTGGAGGATTTCGGCCCCTACAGCGTGCTGCTCGATTTCAGCACCGGCCTCGACAATCCCGCCATCGTCTATCTCGGGTCGGCGCTCCGCCAGGAATGCGAGATCGAGGGCCAAATCGACTATATCAACGATGTGCCAACCCGCTCGCTGCTCTCTCGCCTGACCGACCATTATCTTCAGATCATCGCCAATGCCGCGCCGATCGGGTTCGAGGCGGAGTTCATCAATCAGCGCAACGCGGAGATTCTCTATCGCGGCATATTGATGCCCTTCTCATCGGATGGCGACACGATCGACTTTGTGTTCGGCGTCATCAACTGGAAGGAAGTGCCGGGACAGGCCTTGCTCCAGTCGCTGGAGCAGGAAGTCGGCGAAGCGCTGCGCACCGCCCCCGAACCGCGCCCGGTGGCGCCGGTTTGGGCCGACGGCCCTGCGGGTGCGCCGACGATGCTCACCGATTCGGACGATGACGAGGACACGCTCGATCTCACTGGCATGGAATGTCCGGGCGAGGACGCCGCATTGGCCGACTGGCTCGCTCTTGCTCGCGACGGCGCAGCACGCGTCCGCATCAGCGAAGCGCGCAGCCATGCAGCGCTTTATCGCGCCGTCAGCCTCGCCTACGACTTCTCGCTTGTCGCGCGCGTCCGTCCCGACGACTATGCCGAACTGCTGGCCGACTATGGCATCAAGGCGCAGGCGCGCAGCCCGATGACCGCGATCATCAAGCTGGTGTTCGGCGCGACTTACGACAAGACGCGCATCACCGAATATGCCACGGCGCTGGATCATGCGCTGGCGGCGAACCTTGGCGTCGGCAAGCTCGCCGAATATCTGTCCGCTTATGTCGGCGGCCTCAAGGCGGTCGTTCGCGACGAACGCGCCCAGCGCCGCTCCGACAAACCGGACCGGCCCGACAGGCGGCAGGTGGCGCGCGACGCGATGAAGGCCGCCGCCCCGATCGATCCGGTCGCCATCTCGACCGATGCGGACGGCTTTGCGGTGGTCGTCGCGCGGCGAGAAGCGGATGGATCCTTGTCGCTGGTCGGCGCGCTGCCCGAAGATTGCGATCTGGGAAAACGCGTTATTGCCGCAGCCTCGCATTGACGGACCGCATCGGCATCTCCTACTGTCAATCAACGACAATTCGCCGCTAAATGCCTTCGCGCCATCCAGATCGGCGCTCGACAGACCGCCATCGCTGACCCATGGTTGCAGCCTTGCGCCAACGCCCCGTTCAGGCGGACGGGCGATTGTGCGCTGCATCATTTTATTTCAAAACCTGGAAATTTTATTTCGCTATCGTCTTGAGCCATACATCAGTCGGGCGCATATAGGCGCTCCAATGCAGAGGAGTCGCATGGCGGCCATCCAGCGCCTCCTCCGTCTTGACAGAAAAGCGGGGTCGACCCGCGCAAAGAGGTGAGCGAATGACGGCGCCGGCTGAGACGAAGATCAAGGAAGTCGATACTTTTATCCGTGAGGCGCTCGAAGCGGCGCTCGCACGCGGGGCCCTCCCCGGCGAGCGGGAGGGGTTCGATCCCACCGCCGTCGCCGAAGCGGCAGCCTTCCTCAGCCGCACTGCCAACGGCCGCAAGCACGGTCAGCCCGCCATCGCCATCGAAACGCTGGGCGAAGGTGCGACCGGTCGCTTCATGCGCGTCGCCATCGTGAATGACGACATGCCGTTCCTGGTGGATTCGATCGCCAACACCCTGTCGGCGGCCGACATCACCATCCATCGCCTGCTGCATCCGGTCCTATCCGTGGCGCGCGACGGCGACGGCGCGCTTTCGGCGATTCTGGACGACGATACGCCCGGCGCACGCCGCGAATCCATGATCTATATCGAGGCCGACCGTGCCGATGCGAAGGCGCGCCGCGCGCTGGAAAAGGCGCTGGAGGATACGCTCGCCGACGTGCGTGCCGCCGTGGCCGACTGGGCCACGATGCAGACCGCCATGGCCAATGACGCCGATGCGGTTCCCGATGAGGAAGGCGCCGCGCTGCTGCGCTGGTTCCTGGCACGCCATTTCACCCAGGTGGGTCATGAAATATTGCGCCGCGACGGCAGCAGCGAAGCCCGGCTGGGCATCTGCACCCGCCATGACAAGCCGTTGATCGCGCCGGCTTCGCTGGAAGCCGCCTTCACCTGGTTCGAGGAAGGCAAGCGCGTCCCCCTCATCATCAAGTCCAGCCGCCTGTCGCGCGTCCATCGCCAGGTGCTGCTCGATCTCATCATCGTCCCCATTCGCGACGGCCGCGAAGTCAAGGCGCTGTCGATCCACGCCGGCATGTGGACCAGTTCGGGCCTGTCGGCGACGCCGGACAAGGTACCGCTGCTCCGGTCCGCGCTGTCGACCCTGATGGACAAATTCGGCTTCGACCCGGCCGGCCATGCGGGCAAGACGCTGGCGCATGCGCTGACATCGCTGCCGCATGACATCACCATCGGTTTCGATCGCGAGACGCTGGAACGGCTGTCGCTCACCTTCATGTCGCTTAGCGACCGGCCGCGTCCGAAGCTGGCGCTCGCGACCAGCGCACTGGCCCGTCACCTCTATGCCTTCGTCTGGCTGCCGCGCGATGAGCTGTCGACCGCGCGCCGCGTGGCCATTCAGGACATGCTGTCGCAGGCGGCGAACGGCCCGGTGCTGAGCTGGTCGATCGCGCTTGAGGAAGGCGGCCTGGCACTGCTGCGCATCACGCTCGACCTGCGCGAAGGCGGCGTGGTGCCGGACGATGCCGCGCTCGATCATCAGCTCAAGCAGATGGTACGCGGCTGGGTGCCGGCGGTCGAGGAAGCGCTCGCCGAAACCGAGGAAGGCGGCCGCGCCGCTGCCCTTGCCCAGCGTTATGCCTCGGGCTTCCCGCTTGCCTATCGCAACGGCGCCGGCCCGGCCGAAGCCGCGATCGACATCCGCCTGATCCATGGCCTGTCGGGGGAAGGCGACAAGTCGATCCGCATCTACCGCAATCCCGAAGACAGCGTCGAGCGACTGCGCCTCAAACTCTACAGCCACGTCACCATCGCCCTGTCCGAAGTCGTCCCCGTCTTCGAGAATTTCGGCTTCCGCGTGATCGAGGAAATGACCACGCCGGTCGACGGCGGCGCGCTGGGCCATGTCCAGCGCTTCGTGCTGGAACTGCCCGCCGGCGGCAATGCCGACGCGGTGGTCAGCCGGGCCGAGGTCGTCACCGAAGCGATCGCACAAGTGCTGGAAGGCCGCGCCGAAAACGACCGGTTCAACGAACTGATCGTCACCGCCGGCCTTGCCCCCCGATCGGTCGTGCTGTTCCGCGCCCTCTATCGCTATCTGCGCCAGACCGGCATGGCCTATGGCATGGCGACCGTGGCCGACACGCTGCGCCGCGCGCAGGCCGTTGCGGCCAGCCTCGTCACTCTTTTCGAGGCGCTGCATGATCCCGCTGGCCGCGAAGGTGCCGACGACCGGATTGCAGAGGCGCAGGCCGCGATCGACGCAGGTCTGGAAAATGTCACCGCCATCGACGAGGATCGCGTGCTGCGCCTACTGCGCGCCGTCATCGTCGGCACGCTGCGTACCAACTTCTTCAGCAAGGCGGCGGCCGAAGCCATCGCCTTCAAGCTGGACAGCGCGCAGATACCTGGCCTCCCCGCTCCGCTCCCCTGGCGCGAAATCTGGGTCTACAGCCCCCGCGTCGAGGGCATCCACCTGCGCGCCGGCCCGGTCGCGCGTGGCGGCCTGCGCTGGTCCGATCGGCGCGACGATTTCCGCACCGAAATCCTGGGCCTGATGAAGGCGCAGCGCGTCAAGAACGCCGTCATCGTACCGACCGGCGCGAAGGGGGGCTTCTATCCCAAGCAACTGCCCAACCCGCAGATCGATCGCGACGCCTGGCTGGCGGAAGGCACCGAAAGCTACCGCATCTTCATCCGGGCGCTGCTGTCAGTCACCGACAATATCGTCAACGACAAGGTGAAGCACCCGGCGCAGGTCGTCATCCATGACGGCGAAGACCCCTATTTCGTGGTCGCCGCCGACAAGGGCACCGCGACCTTCAGCGATGTCGCCAACGCCATCGCGCTCGACCGCAAATTCTGGCTGGGCGACGCCTTCGCCAGCGGCGGCTCCAACGGTTACGATCACAAGGCGATGGGCATCACCGCGCGCGGCGCGTGGATCAGCGTGCAGCGTCACTTCGCCGAAATGGGCGTCGATGTGCAGAGCGAGCCGGTGCAGGTCGTGGGCTGCGGCGACATGTCGGGCGACGTGTTCGGCAACGGCATGCTGCTCAGCAAGGCGATCAAGCTGGTTGCCGCCTTCGACCATCGCCACATCTTCTTCGACCCAGCGCCCGATCCGGCCAAGAGCTGGGAGGAACGCAATCGCCTGTTCCAGCTTCCCCGGTCGAGCTGGGACGATTATGACAAGGCGCTCATTTCCAAGGGTGGCGGCGTCTTCCCGCGCAGCCTGAAGAGCATCGCGCTCACGCCGGAAATGCAGGAAATCCTGGGCGTCACCGACAAGGAAATGGAGCCGACCGCGCTCATTTCCGCGATCCTGAAGGCGCCTGCTGACCTGCTCTGGTTCGGTGGCATCGGCACCTATGTGAAGGCGGCCGCGCAGAGCCATGGCGATGTCGGCGATCCGGCCAACGACCGTCTGCGCGTCAACGCCGAACAGCTGCGCGTCAAGGTAATCGGCGAAGGCGCGAACCTGGGCACGACCCAGGCGGGCCGCATCGCCTTCTCCCTGCATGGCGGGCGGATCAACACCGACTTCATCGACAATTCGGCCGGCGTCGATTGCTCGGACAATGAAGTGAACATCAAGATCGCGCTCAACAAGGAAATGATGGAAGGCCGCCTGCCCTTCGAGGAGCGCAACAAGCTGCTCGAAAGCATGACCGATGCGGTCGGCGACATCGTGCTGGAGAATAACCGTCTCCAGGCGCTGGGTCTGTCCATCGCCGAAGCGGGCGGCGCGGCCGACCTCGCCTCCTATGTTCGCCTGATCGAGACGTTCGAGGAGACAGGCCGTCTGGATCGTCAGGTGGAAGGGCTGGCGGCCAACGATCAGTTGCTCCGCCGCGGGCAGGACGGTCAGGGGCTGACCCGCCCCGAACTCGCCGTGCTGCTCTCGACTGCCAAGCTCGCCTTGCAGGATGCGATCGAACAGGGCGATCTCGCCACCGACGCGACCATGGGCGCCGAACTTGCCGCCGCTTTCCCGCCTGCGATGCAGAAGAAGGAAGCGGATGCGATCGCGGCCCATGCGCTGAAGAAGGAAATCATCGCCACCAAGGTCGCGAACCGAATCGTCAACCGCCTCGGCCTCATCCACCCGTTCGAACTGGCGGAAGAGGAGGGCTGCTCGCTTGCCGACCTTGCCAGCGCTTTCCTCATCGCGGAACGGCTCTACGACATCGGCACGCTCTGGGCCGATATCGACGGGGCGGACATGTCGGAAGGCGCGCGCCTTGCGCTGTTCAGCGACATTGCCAGCGGCATGCGCGCGCAGATCGCGGACATTCTCCGCGCCCTGCCCGCCGGCGTGCTGCCTGCGCAGGGACATGACCGTCTGGCCGCGGGCGTCGGCAAGCTGGCGTCGCAGGTCGACGATCTGCTCACCAGCGAAGCCCAGCGGCGCACCAACGCCGTGACCGACCGCTTGCTTGGACTCGGCGCACCCGAAGCGCTGGCGCTGCGCACCGCCGGCCTGTTCAAACTGGATGGCGCGGTCGGCATTGCCGCCCTCGCCGCCCGCATGGATGTGGATGAAATCGCCCTGACCCGCGCGTTCACCCATCTGGGCGAAGCTGTCGGCATCGACTGGGTGCAGTCCGCCGCAGCCCGCATGGAACCGACCGATCCATGGGAGCGCCTGCTCATATCCGGCGTCGCCCGCGACATGCAGCAGGTCCGGCTCGACTTCCTGGCCCATGCAGGCGCGAAGAACAGCGGCAAGGATGTAGCCGCCCATGTCGAGCAATGGTTGCAGGCCAAGGGCGCGCGCGTCCGTCAGTTCCGCACGCTGGTCCAGCGCGCCAAGGCCGCCGCGACGCCCAATGTCGCGATGCTGGCCGAAATCGCCGGACAGGCGCGCGGCCTGCTCGGACGCTGATCGCCACCTTATAAAAAAAGGGCGCCATCCCAAGTGGATGGCGCCCTTTTTCATTATTCAGTCCAAGAACCGTTCGCTTTAAGCTAAGTCGATAAGCGAATAACGCTGTGCCTGCGTTTCTCGACTTCGCGCGAAACGAACGGATGTAAAAGCCTATTGCAGCGGCGTATCCGCTGCCGGCTCATCCTCGACGTCATAGCCATAAGTATCAGGCACCACCAGCTTGGGCGCATCCTTCTTGCCCGGCGTGCGGATATCTTCGCCATAGATGGGTACGAACTTCTCGTCGGACACGCGGCCGTGCAGCGCCTCGATCTCCGCCTTGCGCTGGCGTAGATACATGGTCTTATAGGCGGTATAGGGGTCGTCTTCCTTGCGGATCGCCTGGATCGTCTCGTCGAACGCGGCGCGCTCACCCAGCTGATTGAGGATCGTGGCGGGGATGACATATTCGGGCTTGAAAAACTTGCCGCCAAGAACGGCAGGCAGGATCATTTTGTCCGCAGTATCGCCTATAATGTCGCGCAGCGTGGTCGGCCCGACGATCGGCAGATACATATAAGGCCCCGGCCCGACGCCATAATAGCCCAGCGTATTGGCGATACCGTTGTTGCGATGGGGCAGGTGGAACGGCTTGCGCTTTGCGACGTCGAATAGGCCGACGAAACCCAGCGTCGTATTGACGCCGAAGCGCCCCGCCGTTTCGAACGCCTTGCCCGGCTTGAACTGGAGCAGATAGGCGGCCGCGACAATCGGCTCGCCCAGATTGGAGAAGAAGTTGCGCAACCCCTTGCGCACCGGGCGCGGCAACCCCTTGTTATAAGCCTTGGCCACCGGCTCCACCACGGCCTTGTCGACCGACTGCACCGCCTCGAAACTCTTGGCGTTCAGCTGTTCGAGCGGATCGCCTTTGGGCGCTCCTTTTTCGCCGGTAACGACGATATCCTGCGCCGGATCATCATCCGTGGCGGGCGGAACGGTCTGCACGACAGCCGGAGGCGGGACAACCGACGTAGACGCAGGCGCGGCTGGGTCCGTTACGACGCCCGCGGGCGCGGTGTCCTGCAACGCCCCGGCTTCGGCCACGGCCGCAACGGCCGGTTGCGGACCATCGGCTTCCGCCTGCGCCCCTATCATCATCATTCCCGCAGCAACGGCCGGCAACAGCATGCTCTTATCCTATCAACGGCCGCTGCTCGCTCTCCTGAAAGAACAGGCCGATCCACACCGCATGCCCGGTCATGTTTAACCCGTGTTACATGCAGCAAACACCGCGGCTAGTTGGGTAACCCCTGTCCGTCAATAGTTTCGCTCCGAAACCCGTCGCTCCCTGAACCGTGTCCATCGCGCAATATCGCCTCGCTTACATTTTGATACAAAATTGGTTCTGCGACTCGTTTGCAATTGCGAGTCGTTCGCGGTATGCGGACCGCCTCATTTCCCGCAGGACTTGCCGCTTCTCCGATGCACGGAACCGCCCGTATCCCGACCCAGAAAAAGAAGAGCGCCAAGGCATTCTGGCTGAAGCAGCTTCACACCTGGCATTGGGTCAGTTCGGCGATCAGCCTCATCGGCCTGCTACTCTTCGCCTTCACCGGGATAACGCTCAACCATGCCGCCGATGTCGAGGGTGCGCCCAAAACAGTGGAGAAAAGCGCGACGCTGCCCGCCGACCTGCTGAAGCAGGTCGCGCCCGACGACAAGCCCGACGCCAAGAAACCTTTGCCGGCGTCCATCGCCATATGGGTTGAAAAGACTATCGGCCAGAGCGGCGCGGGTGAGGCGGAATGGTCCGCCGACGAAGTCTACCTTGCCCTGCCACGCCCCGGCGGCGACGGCTGGGTCGCGATCGACCGGGTCAGCGGCGACGTCACCAGCGAAAGCACCAGCCGCGGCTGGATCAGCTATCTCAACGACCTGCACAAGGGCCGCAACGCCGGCACTGCGTGGAAATGGTTCATCGATATCTTTGCGGTCGCCTGCTTCCTCTTCGCCCTCACCGGCCTGCTGCTGCTTCAGCTGCATGCGAAGAAGCGTCCGACCACCTGGCCGATCGTAGCAGCCGGCCTCGCCATCCCGGCAATCCTCGCCATCATCTTCATCCATTAAAGGGGGACCAACCATGCAGATCCGCCACAGCCTGGCACTGACCGGCACCGCTGCGCTCGGTGCAGCCGGCGCCATCGCCGCGCCCGCCGGCGCCCAGACGATGAACGTCAGCGTCACCATTCCGCGCCTGTCGGTCGCCGAATATCACCGCCCCTATGTCGCCATCTGGATCGAGAAGGAGGGTGCAGCCCCCCGAAGCCTGTCGGTCTGGTACGACTATGACATGAAGAATGGCGAAGGCACCAAATGGCTGCGCGACGTACGCCAGTGGTGGCGCGCTTCCGGCCGGGCGATGCAGTTCCCGGCCGACGGCGTCACCGGCGCCACCCGCGCGCCGGGCGACCAGAAGATCGCCTTCACCGCCGGCAAGGGGCCGCTGGGCCAGCTTGCCCCCGGCAACTACACGCTGCTGATCGAGGCTGCGCGCGAAGTCGGCGGCCGCGAAGTCGTCCGCCTGCCCTTCGCCTGGCCACCCAGGCCCGGCGCGACCGTGAAGGCCGCCGGCAGCACCGAATTGGGCGCCATCGCCCTCAGCTTCGCCAAGTAACAGGGGAAAAGACCATGAAAGCCAGGTTCCTGATCGCGGGCGCGATCGTCGCCCTTTCGCTCGCCGGCGCGGCGCAGGCGCACCGCGCATGGATGCTGCCATCCGCCACCACCCTGTCGGGCAATGAAAGCTGGGTGACGGTGGACGCCGCCATTTCCAACGATCTTTTCTATTTCGAACATTTCCCGATGCAGACCGACAATGTCGCCGTCACCGAGCCTGACGGCAGCGTCGGCAAGATCGAGAATGCCGCCAAGGGCCGCTATCGCTCGACCTTTGACGTGCATCTGACCAAGCCCGGCACCTATCGCATCGCCAATGTGGCGACCGGCATCATGGGCAGCTATATGCTGAACGGCAAGCGCGAGCGGTTGCCGCGCGGCACCACCAAGGACAAGCTGGCCACCGCCATCCCCGCCGGCGCGACCGACGTACAGACCGCCGAAATGTCCAACCGCAACGAGATTTTCGTGACGCTGGGCGCGCCCACCACGACCGTCTTCAAGCCGGCCGGCGTGGGCATCGAACTGGTTCCTGTCACGCACCCGAACGACCTGGTGTCGGGCGAGGCGGCGACCTTCCAGTTCCTGCTCGACGGCAAGCCCGCCGCCGGCCTCAAGGTTACGGTCATCCCCGGCGGCATCCGCTATCGCGACGCGCTGGGCCAGATCGACCTCACCACCGACAAGGATGGCAAGGCGTCGGTCAAGTGGCCGCAGCCGGGCATGTACTGGCTGAACGCCAGCATCGGCGGCGGCCGCGAAGGCGGCCCCGGTGGTCCTGGCGGTGAAGGTGGCCCCAATGCCGGCCCCGGTGCCGGTGCGCCTCCGGCCCCGCGTCCCGAAGCGCCCGCCGGCCCGCCGCAGCGCCGCGCCGCCTACATCACGACGCTGGAAGTGCTGGCGCCCTGAACGACGCCAGGCATCCCGCTATCCGCATCGCGATAGCGCCCGACCTGTCGCCCGATCAATTTGGCGGGCGGCAGCGTCAGGGCGCTATCGTCGCATATGGCGGCCCCACCATGGGCACCAGCTGGTCGGCACAGATCGTGGCCCCGCCCGAAGGCTGCGCGGCAGCGATCGAGGCCGTGCTGGCGCGCATCATCGAGCAGATGAGCAACTGGGAGCCGGACAGCGCCATCAGCCGCTTCAACCGCGCGCCCGTGGGTGAATGGATGCCGCTGCCGACGGAACTGCTGACGGTGCTGCGCGCGGGACTGGACATGGCGCGCCTCTCCGGTGGCGCTTTCGATCCCGCGATCGGCCGGCTGGTCGACCGCTGGGGCTTCGGCCCCGCTGCAACCGCTCCTGCCCCCTATGCCATTGCCGCCCCCTGGACGCGGATCGAGGTCGAGCGCGGCCATGCCCGCCGCCTCGCCGATGTAACGCTCGATTTCTCGGGTATCGCCAAGGGCTTTGCCGTCGATGCCGTCGCGGAAGAATTGCGCGCATTGGGCGTCGCCAATTTCCTGGTCGAGATTGGCGGCGAACTGCGCGGCGACGGGATCAAGCCCGATATCCAGCCCTGGTGGGTCGATGTCGAAGCCCCGCCCGGCCTGACCGTGCCGACGCTCCGGGTCGCGCTCGGCAACCTCGCCATCGCCACTTCGGGCGACTATCGCCGTTTCCGCATGAAAGATGGCGCGCGCCTCTCCCACAGCATCGACCCCGCCGCCGGTGCGCCGATCGCGGAAGGCGTGGCGTCCGTCACCGTGCTGCATGACAGCGCCATGCTGGCCGATGCCTGGGCGACGGCGATCACCGTGATGGGACCGGAGCACGGCATGGCGCTCGCCACCCGCCATGCCCTGGCAGCGCGACTGGTCCTGCGGACCGAGGCGGGCGCGCAGGAATATATGACGCCCAGGCTGGCGGCGATGCTGAACTGAGCGAAATAGGAGATCGCGTCCCTAACTTCGCACATCTCCCGCCGATTTCGACATTTCAGAACAAATGTCGGAAATTTTATGTCGCGGGCAGTCGGTCTGTAAGCGTCTGATGCCGGGATATCAGATTGGGGGCATGTAGGACAGGGTGGTGGGTTTGGGTGGTTAGCGGGATGGCTTTTCCCAACCGTCATCCCCGCGCAGGCAGGGATCCATCTCCCCCGCCTTGTGCTTGGGGTGACGTCAGGAGATGGGTTCCCGCGTTGGCCTGCGGCTGCCCTTCGGGTCGCGGGAATGACGAAAAGGGTGGAGAGGGGACTGTCTGCTTCCGGTGATCGAAACCATGTAATCGGACGTTCAATCGAGCAGTGCCAGCGCCGCAAGGGTTTCGTCGCGTGTCGGACGCCAATCACCCTCACCTGCTACAAAACGTCCGCTATCGTCTTCCACAAAGTATATGGCATCCCGCACAGCGTCGTCTGCGAAGTCGAAGTCATCATTCATGACGATGCAATCTGCGACGTAGTTCGCCGCGTCGAAAGGCAACTGCCCATTGGCGACCGCCTCAAGTAGCCTACGCGCGCCGTCCCTTGTCACGAGATACAACGGGCCGTCAGAAATCACGATATGCCCGTGTGCAGTTGCCTCAAGAGATGCTCTAAAGGCCGCGACCTCAGCAGCTATCTCTGCGGCTAGAATTTCAGGTGTCACTATGCCTGACAAGAATCCGACGATTGAGGAGTGTTGCATTCGGCCAAACTGCATCGTTGGTCGAATGTCAGCAATCGTGAATTGCGCAGATCGCCGCTGACGGCACAAAATGGTCGGTTCCACCCGGTCCGCTTTCCCGCCCAAAACCGGACCTGCGACTGTCAGGGTTGTCCGGCACGAACCGGGCGGGTGAATCGCGATCGTGGGTGGACTGCGGATATTCCCTACGCTCGTCACCCCGGCCCTGAGCCGGGGTCCGGCTGCTTTTAGGGTTGGGCTTGGAAGAAGAAGCGGGATCCCGGCTCAGGGCCGGGATCACGTCGGATTAATGGCTGTTTCTGGCCGGTCCCGACCTCGTGCCGCTGTTACTGCGCCGCGACCAGCAGCTTGTCGATCTTGCGGCCGTCCATGTCGACGATCTCGAAACGCCAATTCTGGTCTTCGGCATAGTCGCCGACTTCGGGCAGGCGCCTGAGCAGCCACAGCACATGGCCCGCGACGGTCGCATAGTCGCGATCCTCCGACAGGTCGATGCCGATCCGATCGGCCAGCTGGTCAATCGACATCTGGCCCGACACCAGCAGGCTGCCATCCTCGCGCTCGACGACGTCCGGATCGTCGAACGGCTCGCGGTCCGACGCGAAGTGGCCGGCGATGGCGGACAGCAGGTCCGCCGGGGTCACGATCCCTTCGAAATGGCCATATTCGTCATGGACCATGACCATCGGCACATCGGAACGGCGCAGCACTTCGAGCGCATCCATCGCATCGACCTGATCGGGGACCACCTCCGCCCTGCGCATCAGCACTTCCAGATTCAGCGGTTCGCCCCGGAACAGCGCGGTCATGATGTCGCGCGCCTGGACGATGCCGATGATATCCTCCACCGACCCGCGCCCCACCGGCAGGCGGGTGTGCGGCGTGTCGAGCAGCTTGGCGCGGATCGTTTCCTCATCAGCGCCGATATCGATCCAGTCGACATCCATGCGCTGGGTCATCACCTCGCGCACCGGACGGTCGGCCAGCCGCACGACGCCCGAGATGATCGCCCGCTCGCTTTCCTCGATCACGCCGGACTTGCTCGCCTCCGCAACGATCAGGTGCAGTTCCTCGGCGGTGACATGGCTTTCCGATTCGCGGGTCAGGCCCATCAGCTTGAAGATCAGGCTGCTCGACGCATCCAGCACCCAGACGACCGGGGCGGTCAGCTTCGCCAGCCACAGCATCGGCGTCGCCACCAGAACCGCGATCGGTTCGGGCTGACGCAGCGCGAATTGCTTGGGCACCAGTTCACCGATTATCAGCGAGGCATAGGTAGTGAGGCCGATGACCAGCGCGAAGCCGAGATTTTCGGCGGTGTTGGGCGACAGGCCCAGCGCCTCCAGCCGCTCACCGGTCGGTCCGCCCAGGCTGGCGCCGGAATAGGCGCCCGAAATGATGCCGATCAGGGTGATGCCGATCTGGACGGTCGACAGGAACTTGCCGGGATCGGCTGCAAGCGCCAGCGCGGAACGCGCGCCGCTGCGTCCGGCCTTCTCCATCGCCTGCAAACGTGGCTTGCGGGCCGACACGATGGCCAGTTCCGACATGGCGAAGACGCCATTGATCGCAACAAGCACCAGAATGATGACGAGGTCTACCCAGGGAAAGGGCGTCGGATTGGGAGGGGGGATCGTGGCCATGGTGGTCAGTGTCCCCCTATAAACGCTAATCTTTCAATTTCACAACATCAGGATCAGCAAGAGTTCAGTTCGCTTGTGGAACAAAGATCATCGCTTGGTTATTGAAGGGGCATCCGCCTCGATCGGCGAAGAACAAGGGAACAGGATAAATGAGGATTTCTCACCGCATCATCGGCGCCGCGGGTCTGGCCGCGATGTTCGCTACCACCGCCTGCACCACCGATCCGCAGACGGGCCAGCGCAGCATTTCCAAGGCGGCGATCGGCGGCATTGGCGGCGCTCTGGGCGGCTATCTGCTGGGCGATCTGGTCGGCGGCCGCAACGACCGCACCGAAAAGATTCTGGGCGCGGGCATCGGCGCGGTCGCGGGTGCCGGCATCGGCGCCTATATGGACGCGCAGGAGCGCAAGCTGCGCGAGGAAACCGCCGGCACCGGCGTCGACGTCATTCGCGACGGCGACAATCTGCTGCTCCGTATGCCGTCGGGCATCACCTTCGCCTATGACAAGGCCGACGTGCAGCCGCAGTTTCAGCCGACGCTGAACGATGTCGCATCAGTCCTGGCGCAATATCCCAAGACCTATATCGACGTATACGGCCATACCGACAGCGACGGGTCGGACGCCTACAACCAGACCTTGTCGGAACGCCGCGCTCAGTCGGTCGCCAGTTATCTGGTGACGAAGGGTGTGCAGTCGGCCCGCATCGGCACGCGCGGCTATGGCGAGAGCCAGCCGATCGCCTCCAATGCGACCGAGGAAGGCAAGGCGTCCAACCGCCGCGTCGAAATCAAGATCGCGCCCGTCACCGAAGCCGACGTGAAGGGCTGATTTTTCCGCTCAGAGCATCGTGCGCAAAAGTGGGGAACCGGTTTTTGCGCTTAAAACGATTCGATAACAAAGACTTAGATCGCGCGACTTGCCTCGGATTTAACGCAGCGCGCTCTAGACGCGGGTGGTGAACGCCCGCGTCAGCAGCCCAAGCGCCGCCCGCTCCATTGCCGGATCGGGCGGCAGACGGCCATCCAGCGCCAAAGTCGCCAGGCCATGCACCAGCCCCCAGCAGGCCAGCGCGCCCGTTTCGCTCTCCGCCGGCACCAGTTCGGCCACCCGCGCCGCCATCAGCGCATAGGCGCCCTGGCATTGGTCGTGCGGCAGTTCCTTGCCTGCTCCATCGGCGAACATCAGGCGGAACAGCGCCGGATGACGGCGCGCGAAGGCGATATAGGCCAACCCCTGCCCCGTCAGCGCCTCCGCCGCATCGTCTGCCGAATCGGCACGCACCGCCTCTGCCTCCAGCATCGCGAAGCCGCGCAGCGCCACCGCCGCCATCAGCGCCGCCTTGTCGGCGAAGTGGCGGTAGGGCGCCATCGCCGACACCTGCGCCGCCCGTGCGACCGCGCGCAGGCTGACATCAGCATCGCCCGCCTCCAGCAAAGAAAGGGAGCAGTCCACCAATCGATCATGCAGGGACAGGGTCTGGGTCTGGGTCATGGTATGTTTACACCGTAATCAACACGCGCTATGTTTACAGCATAAACAGCATGGAGTCGTCTCATGCAAGTCCGTCAATCGGTCGATCTGGACGCCTATCCCGACCTCGTCATGATCCTGCTCGGTTTTCGTGTGTCGCGCCTGCGCGGCCTGCCAGCGCTGCTGCGGATCGGGAAGGGGCTGCGCATGATCGAGCGCGACCCGCCTGAAGGCCTGCTGGCGCATGAGCTGTTTTTCTTCGCGCTCAACCATGTCGGCATCCGCCAATATTGGCGCGACCTCGACAGCCTGGAGCGCTTCACCCGTTCGATGCCCCATGCCGGCTGGTGGCGCGATTTTGCCAAGGGGAATAATGGCGCGGGCTTCTGGCACGAAAGCTACAGCCGCAGCGGCGCGATGGAGGCAGTCTATATCGACATGCCGGAACCTGTCGGTTTCGGTCGCTTCGCCCCCTCGCTGGACCCGACCGGCCCGTTCCTGACCGCCCGCGCGCGGATGGCGCGCAGGGCGGCTTAGAGCGCCTTTTGCAGGCCGCGATCTTAACCAGCGATCGATGCCGATCGCTTGGGAATCGCCCTAAAAGCTCGCCTTGATCCCGTCGATCACGAACTGCGCCGCCAGCGCGGCGAGCAGCACGCCGAGCAGTCGGGTGATGACCGCCTCGATCCTGCGGCCCAGCATCGCCATCAGCGGTCCCGCCGCCAGCAGCGCGCCCAGCATCAGCGCCAGCGTCAGCACCACCGCGCCCAGCACGACGGCGCGTTCGGCGAGGCCATTGGCGCGCGACATCAGCAGCATGACCGTAGCGATCGATCCCGGCCCGGCAATCATCGGCATCGCCATGGGGAAGACGGACACGTCCTCCACATGCGGTTCTTCCGCGCTGATCTTTTCCGCCCGCTCCTCGCGCCGCTGGGTGCGCTTTTCGAACACCATGTCCATGGCGATCATGAACAGCATGATGCCGCCCGCGATGCGGAAACTGTCGAGCGCGATGCCCAGCACGCCCAGCAACTGCTTGCCCCACAGCGCGAAGACCAGCAGGATCGCGGCGGCGATGCCGACCGCGCGGATCGCCATCGCCCGGCGCTGCGCCTGGCTCGCGCCTGCGGTCAGGCTGGCGTAGATGGGGGCGCAACCCGGCGGATCGATCACCACGAACAGGGTGACGAAGGCGGACAGGAACAGGGCTGTCATGATCCAGCGTTCACCTTATCGTCGATCACGGTTTCATAGGCGGTGCCGGTCCACATCTTCACAGTGACGCGACGGCTGTTGTCGGCGGCGACATCGGCGCTCCACACCAGACTTTCGTCCGGCGGCGGCGCTACGTCGCCCTTGCCCGGCTTGCTGCCCGGAGGGGGCGTCGGCGGGCCATCAGGACGCGCGCCGCGCTTGCAGGTCGCGACCTTGCCGGTCAGAAATTCCGGCGCCTCGCGCGGGGTGGCAAGCGTGTCGCCATGGTCGAGAATCCAATGCCAGCGGCCCTTCTTGTCGCGGCGCCACAGGGTGGTGAAATAGCCGACCGATCCGTCCGGCCGTTTCCAGTTGCCGGTACTGGCAGCCAGATTGCCGTCGCAGGACACATAGACGATCGAGGGCGACCAGCTGACCGACTTCGGCGGATCAGCCTGTTTCCGGAGCCAGTCCTGCGCCAGCACCTTCTGCGGCACGAACATCACCGCATCCTCGGCGGCGGTTTCGCGGAAGGCAGTCCACTGCCCCTTGTCCTGCGCCAGCCGGTTGAAGGCGATTTCCGCCGCGATCACGGAACTCGGATCGGGCTGGAAGCGCAGGGGCGGCTTCGCCGCGACAAGCGCGACCGCCCCGAATGTCAGCAGCGCCAGCCGCGCCGCCGTCACAACCCCTCCGGCTTGGGCAATCCGACGCGGGCATGGGCGGCGACCAGCGTGTTGCGCAGAAGCACCGCGATCGTCATCGGCCCGACTCCGCCCGGCACCGGCGTGATGGCACGGACATGGGCCAGCGCCTCGGCCGTGGCGACGTCGCCGACGATGCGGCTCTTGCCCTCTTCCTCGGTATCGGCGACGCGGTTGATGCCGACGTCGATCACGGTCGCGCCGGGCTTGATCCATTCGCCCTTGACCATTTCGGCGCGGCCCACGGCGGCGACGACGATGTCGGCGCGATGGACGACGCTGGCGAGGTCATGGGTGCGGCTGTGCGCGATGGTGACGGTGGCGTTTTCCGCCAGCAGCAGCTGCGCCATCGGCTTGCCCACGATGTTGGAGCGGCCGACGACGACCGCCTCCATACCGCTAAGGTCGCCCAGCTCGTCCTTCAGCAGCATGATGCAGCCCATCGGCGTGCAGGGCACCAGCGCCTCCTGCCCGGTCGCGAGACGGCCGGCGTTGACGACATGGAATCCGTCCACATCCTTGGTCGGGTCGATTGCGCCGATCACCGCCGCTTCGTCGATATGTTTCGGAAGCGGCAGCTGGACCAATATGCCGTCCACGCGCTCGTCATGGTTCAGCTCCTCGATCAGGTCGAGAAGATCGTCCTCGCCGATGCTGTCGGGGCGCTTGAACTCGAAACTGTCCATGCCGACCGCGACGGTCATCTTGCCCTTGGAGCGGACATAGACGCTGCTCGCCGGGTCTTCGCCCACCAGCACCACGGCCAGACCCGGCTTGCGCCCCGCCGTTTCCGTGAAGGCCGCAACCCGATCGGCCACCTTGTCGCGCAATCCTGCCGCGAAGGCCTTGCCGTCGATGATCTTGCCGATGGTCATGTCTGTTCTACCCAGTTTTCGAGGAGGGCGGTCAAGCGCGCCAACGCACTGCCTCCGCCGATGATCCGCAACCGCTTTAGCCGGTTGGTGTCGCCCGATTCCAGCAAAATCGCGCCTTTCGACCAATCCAGCTGTTTCGCCAATAGTGCGATCAGCGCACCATTGGCCTTGCCCTTTTCCGGCACAGCGCGGACGCGGGCGGACAGCCAGTGCGCGCCATGCGCATCGGTCCAGCCGCCGCCTATTTCCTCCTTCGCCGATCCGGGGGTCAGCCGGATGCTGAGCAGCAGGTCGTCGCCGGACTGCGCATAGACGGTCACACCATGCCGAAGAGCGGCGGCAACACAGCCTGGCGGATGATCAGGATGGCGAGCAGCACGACCATCGGCGACAGGTCGAGTGCGCCAAGGTCCGGCATGACCCGGCGGATCGGATTGTAGATGGGCGCGGTCATCCGGTCGAGCGCGACCATCACGGTGCGGACGAAGTCATTGCCCATGTTGACGACGTTGAAGGCGATCAGCCAGCTCATGATCGCCTGGATGATGATGATCCACCACAGCACGTCCAGAAGGATGACGATGATCTGATAAAGGGCGTAGGACACAAGGGTCTCCGTTTGGATGCTTGCGGTCGCTCTAGCCGAGGCTGCACCCATGCCACAAGCATGGTGCGACGCAAAATCCACCAACGACAGGACAAATTCGTCCAGACTTGCCGGGATGGCACGCTATAGGGCTGGTATGAACTTTCGAGACGCCACACCCGCCGACGCCCCGCTGATCGCCGCCATCCATGTCGCAAGCTGGCGCATCGCCTATGCCCATATCATGGAGCCGGCCTATCTGGATGGCGGGATCGAGGCCGAGCGCCTCGCGACCTGGACGCAGCGGTTGGAAGCGCCCCGACCGGGACAGCGGATCATCATCGCGGAACGGGACGGAGAGGCGATCGGCTTCACCTGCGTGATCGGTGGCGGCGACGCGCGCTGGGGAACGCATGTCGACAATCTCCACGCTTTGCCTGCGGCTAAAGGAAGCGGTATCGGCACCGCGCTGCTCGGCGAAGCGGCCCGCTGGGGCATGGAAGGCTGGCCCGAGGCCGGGCTGTTCCTGTTCTGCTATAGCGCCAATATGGCCGCGCGCGGCTTCTATGCATCACGCGGCGGCGTGGAGGTCGAAGATCTGGACAAACCCGGCCCCGATGGCCGGACCCTGCCGGAAAAGCGGATCGCCTGGCGTGATCCGAGGATACTGATCCGCTAAAGACCTCCGTTCGTTTCGAGCATGTCGAGAAACGCTGGTACGGCGCTTCCCGCTTCTCGACTTCGCTCGAAGCGAACGGAGATTTTCTTACTTCCGCACCAGGGTGCCCGCGCCGCGGTCGGTAAAGATTTCCAGCAGCATCGCGTGCGGCACCCGGCCGTCGAGGATGACGGCGGCGTCCACCCCGCCCTCGATCGCACGGACGCAGGTTTCGAGCTTGGGGATCATGCCGCCGCTGATCGTGCCGTCGGCTTCCAGCCCGTGGATCGCGTCGGGATCGAGGTCGGTCAGCAACTGACCCTGCTTGTCGAGCACGCCTGCGACGTCGGTCAGCAGGAAGAAGCGCGATGCTTTCAATTCGGCCGCGATCGCACCGGCCATCGTGTCGGCATTCACATTATAGGTATGGCCGTCGGTGCCGATGCCCACCGGCGCGACGACCGGGATGATGCCATTCTGCGCCAGCGTATCGAGAATGCGGCGGTCGATCGAAACGGGATCGCCGACAAAGCCCAGATCGACATTGCGCTCGATCCCCGAATTGGGGTCCGCCTCGCGCTTGCCCAGCACCTTTTCGCACAGGACGAGACCGCCGTCCTTGCCCGAAATGCCGACTGCGCGCCCGCCCGCGCCGGCGATCCAGCCGACAATTTCCTTGTTGATGGAGCCGGCCAGCACCATTTCGGCAATCTTGGCGGTTTCGGCATCGGTGACGCGCAGGCCGCCGACGAATTGCGATTCGACGCCCAGCTTCTTGAGCATCGCGCCGATCTGCGGCCCGCCGCCATGGACGACGACGACATTGATGCCGACCGCCTTCATCAGCACGACATCCTCGGCAAAGTCGCGCGCCGCCTCAGGATCGCCCATGGCATGACCGCCATATTTCACGACGAACGTCTTGCCCGCATATCGCTGCATATAGGGCAGCGCCTCGACAAGGGTTTCGGCCTTCGCGAGGAGCGCGGGATCGGGAGCGTGCTTGCTGTTCATGCGCGCGCGCATACGGCCTTATGGCCCCCGCTGCAAGTTAGCGATCGAGCTTGCGCCCCAGCGAGACAGCCAGCGAGATGAGCGGCGGCACGAGAATGATCGACAGGATCACCTTGGTGATCATCTGCCCGACCATCAGGTCCATGATCGGCCGTTCGCCAAGGAAGGAAATGGTGATGAACAGCAAAGTGTCGACGATCTGCGACACGACGCTGGCGATCATGCCGCGCAGCCAGACCAGCTTGCCTTCGCCCCGCGCCAGCTTCGAGAAGATGAAGACGTTGAGCGTCTGCGACGTGCCGTAGGAGATGAGGCCCGCCAGCATCATGCGCGATCCCTGTCCCACGACGATCGGGAAGGCATCGACCGCTGGCGGATACATGCCCGGATCGTGCGGCAGCGCAATGACGATATGGATCAGCGCGGCGGACACCAGCAGCGGCACGAAGCCCAGCCGCACCAGCGCGGTCGCGGTCTTCTGGCCATGCAGTTCGGACACCGCGCTCGACAGGATCACCAGCAGCAGAAAGGCAAAGATGCCCGCTTCCACCGCGAGCGGCCCAAGCGCCACCTGCTTCACCCCCAATACGCCGGCCATGCAGACCATGCCGCCATAGAGAATGGAAAAGACGAAGAGAGAGCGGCTTATGGGCGCGTGGGTCGTGGTCATCGGCAGCCCTTACCGGGTTTCGGCCGGCTGGGAAAGATGAAGCTGACGGGAACGGCAAGGCCCGCCCGCTTCGACCCACCTGTCCTTTCCTACGATCGGGCTTGGCGATCCTGTGCCGTTTCGCCTATCGCCTGTGACATGACCTTTCCCGCGAAGCTCCGCTCGGGCCTGCTGGCGATCGCCATGGCCTCCACCCCCGCCTGGATCGCCGCCGCACCGGCCGCCACTGATGATCCCTATCTCTGGCTGGAGGATATCGAGGGCGCCAGGCCCATCGCCCAGGTCCAGCAGTGGAATGGCGAAACCGATCGGCTGCTGCGCGCCGCGCCGTCCTTCGAGAAGGATCGCGCCCGCGCCCGCGCCATCCTGGACGATGAAAGCCAGATCGCCCTGCCCGACCGGGTCATGGGCGATCAGGTCACGAACCTCTGGCGCGACGCGAAGAATCCGCGCGGCCTGTGGCGGTCGAGCGACCTGGCCTCCTATATCGCGGGCAAGCCGGTGTGGAAGACGATCATCGACGTCGATGCTCTGGGCAAGGCGGAGGGCAAGAGTTGGGTCTGGCACGGCGCGGACTGCCTCGCCCCCGATTATCGCCGCTGTCTCGTCTCGCTCAGTCCCGGCGGCACGGACGCCGACGTGGTGCGCGAGTTCGACCTGACGACCGGGCAGTTTGTCGAAGGCGGCTTCACCCTGCCTGAAGCCAAGAGCGACGTCGCCTGGCTCGACAGGGACACGCTGCTGGTCGCGACCGATTATGGCGCGGGCAGCCTCACCGATTCGGGCTATCCGCGCGTCGTGAAGAAATGGCGGCGCGGTACGCCGCTCGCCGCCGCCACCTTGGTCAGGGAAGGCATCGCCAGCGACATTTCCGTGCGCCCACGCGTAGAGCTGGATGGCGACCGGCGCTGGGCCTTCATCGATCGCAGTCTCAGCTTCTACAGCAACGAACTCTATCTGGAGGACGATAATGGCCGCCTGATCCGCACGCCGGTACCGGAAACGGCGGACATGCGCGGCTTGATCGAAGGGCAGATGATCGTGCTGCTGAACGATCCGCTGGGCGAGATTCCCGCCGGATCGCTCGTCTCCTGGCCGATCGCCGATGTCGCCGCCGGAAAGGCCGGCGCACCGCAGCTGATCCTGAAGCCGACCAAGACCACTGTAGTCGAGGAAGTGCGCGCCAGCGATCATGTCCTCTGGGTGAAGCAGCTCGACAATGTCTCCGGCGCGCTGCTGGCGATGACGCGCGACCCGGCCAGCGGCCGCTGGACCAGCCGCGCCGTGCCGCTGGCGGACAAGGCGACGGTGCATCTGGCCGGCACGGCGGACAGGCAGGATCTGGTCTTCGCCTCGGTCGAAGGGATGCTGACCCCGCCCAGCCTGATGGTCGCGGGCGCCGCCACCCCGGCGCGCACCATCCAGCAACTCCCCGCCCGCTTCGACGCCAGCCGGTTCAGCGTCGAACAGCGCTTCGCTACCTCGAAGGACGGCACCCGCGTCCCCTATTTCCTGGCGCGCAGGAAGGGCGTGACGGGACCGGTCCCGGCCTTCATCCACGCCTATGGCGGCTTCCGCGCGGCGCAGACGCCCACCTACCTCACCACCGAACCCTATCGCGCCGGGCCGCTGGGCCTGTTCTGGGTGGAGGATGGCAATGCCTATGTGCTCGCCAATATCCGGGGCGGCGGCGAATATGGCCCGACCTGGCATCAGGCGGCGCTGCGCGAAAAGCGGCAGAACGCCTTCGACGATCTGGCGGCGGTGGCCGAGGATCTGGTGAAGACCGGCGTGTCGACCAAGGGGCGCATCGGCATTTCCGGCCGCTCCAACGGCGGCGTGCTGGTCGGCGCGGCAATGACGCAGCGGCCCGACCTTTATGGCGCGGTCATCGCCGGATCGCCGCTGGAAGATATGCAGCGTTATTCGCACATGTCGGCGGGCGCATCCTGGGTCGCGGAATATGGCGATCCCGACAAGCCGGAGGATTGGGCGTTCCTCGGCAAATGGTCGCCCTACCAGAATGTGGAGCCGGGCGTGCATTACCCGCCAGCCTTCTTCTACCTGTCGACCAAGGATGACCGGGTGCATCCGGGCCATGCCCGCAAGATGGCGGCTAAGCTGAAGGCGACCGGCAGCACCGTCTATTATCATGAATATCTGGAAGGCGGCCATTCGGTCGGCGCCGACCATGCCGAGGACGCCGTTCGCGCCGCACTGCTCCACGCCTTCCTGACGAAGGAACTGGTCGAGAAGAAATGAGCCAGGGAGGGGCGGCCTGCCAGTCGCCCCGCCGGATATCAGCCGTTCAGCATCTGATATTTGACGCCCATCGCCTGGGCCAGATTGCGCAGGCGCCGTTCCACCGCCTCGCCATAGAGGTCCGCATCCTCGCCACGCAGATGCAGGTCGATCCGGTCGCCATCTCGTTCCAGACGGGAAAGGGCAAGCGGCCCCTCGACACCGCCCGACAGGCGCTGCGCCAGCCGGATCGCCAGTCCCCACAACGTCGCACGGCGCAGATCGTCGGGCTTGGCGATGCGGTCCAGTTCCAGCGGCGCGGTCATGCCACCGCCGAAATGGGTGTGCAGCGCCTGCCCCAGCATCGCCCGCTCGGCGGCGGTGATGCCGACCCAGTTGCTGTGCAGCGCGATCTCCACGCCCCGTTCGGCACGAAAGTCCGGGTTGGCGCGCCAACTGACATCGGCGAGCAGACAAGCCGCACGGCGGATACGGCGCGCGGCGGCGTCATCATCGGGAAAGAGCGGCGCGATCCAGCGGTCGATGCGGTCGCCATGACCACGGAAGCGCGCCTGCGCCTCCCCTTCCGCCTCCGCCGCGACCAGCAGCGGATCGTGGGCGCGAATATCCTCCGGCAGATCCTCGTAGAGCAGGCCTTCGCGCAGGCCATAGGCCGACACGATCAGCCGGCTCGATTTCAGCTGCCGCACCACGACTGACAGCAAGGCCGTCGCATCGGGCATGGTCGGCACACGCGATCCGGTCATCGCCGGAATTTGTTTCAGCCTCGTTCGATCGACATGCGACACGATCCGCGTCAACTGTTCGGCGCGGGCTGCGTCCATCTCATATTGATGGACCACCGGCAGCGGGAAATAGGTCAGCTGCATATCGAAGCGGGCGAGCGAGCGCCACGACCCGCCGACCAGGTAGAAGGGCAGGCCCGGCTCCGGCTTCCATCCGGCCTTGTCCAGCATCTTGGCGACGCAGCGCTCCAGCGCGCGCGGCCCCTTGGCGCGAATCTGCGGCAGGCGCAGCACGCCCAGCGGCAGCGATATGGTCTGTTCGACCGCGCCCTTGCGCACCCGCGCCAGTTCCAGGCTGCCCCCGCCCAGATCGCCGACGATGCCGTCCGCATTGGGAATGCCCGACAGCACACCCATCGCCGCGCCGATCGCTTCCTGCGCGCCGGTCAGCAGTTCGACGGTCAGGCCCATATCCTTCGCGCGGGCGATGAAGTCCGCGCCGTTGGTGGCATCGCGTACCGCAGCCGTGGCGACGCAGCGAATATCCGTCACCTTCATCGCGCGGCACAGATGGGCGAAGCGCCCCACTGCGCGCAAGCCGCGATCCATGGCTTCCGGCTCGATCGCGCCGGTCTTCGCCAGCGACGCGCCCAGACCCGCCATCACCTTTTCATTGAAAAGGATGAAAGGGATGCGGCGCGGCCCGTCATACACGACCAGGCGGACGCTGTTGGAGCCGATGTCGATGATGGCGGTGCGTGCATGGGCCGGCTGGGGTGACGTCACCATCTGTTCGGCGACGTCGCGAATCCGGCTCAGCATCGAATTCATGCGGTTCAGGCCCTTCCGCGCAGGCGCAGGGTCGGCACCGCTTCATTGTCGAATGCCGCGCCGCGCCCGGACAGCGACGGGTTGGTCATGAAGTAGCGGTGCAGGTTGAACGGCTTCTCGCCCGGCTCCAGCCGCGTGTAATGGCCGTCGCTGTCGAGCGACCAGCTCTGTTCGGTGTCGATCAGGTTGGCAACCATCACCTGATCGAGAATCTGGTCATGGACGGTCGCATTCTCGACCGGAGCGAGAAATTCGACGCGACGGTCGAAGTTGCGCGGCATCCAGTCGGCCGAACTGATATAGACCTTCGCGCCATTGTTTGGCAGCGCCTTGCCGTTGCCGAAGACGGTGATGCGGCTATGTTCCAGGAAGCGGCCGACGACCGACTTCACCCGGATATTTTCCGACATGCCCGGCACGCCCGGCCGCAGGCAGCATATGCCACGCACGATGAGGTCGATCTGCACCCCCGCATTGCTGGCGGCATAGAGTTTCTCGATGATCGCGGGGTCGACCAGGCTGTTCATCTTGGCCCAGATGGTCCCCGGCCGCCCGGCGCGGACATGCTCGATCTCCGCATCGATGCCAGCGCACAGCGTATCGCGCAGGTCGCGAGGCGACATGACCAGCTTTTCCAGCCGCTGCGGTTCGACATAGCCGGTGATGTAGTTGAACAGGGCGGCGGCGTCGCGGCTATAGGCCGGGTCGGCGGTGAAGAAGCTGAGGTCGGTGTATATGCGCGCCGTCACCGGATGATAATTGCCGGTCCCGAAATGGCAGTAGCTGCGGAACTGCTCGCCCTCGCGCCGGATCACCATCGAAATCTTGGCGTGGGTCTTCCAGTCGATGAAGCCATAGACCACCTGCACGCCCGCGCGTTCCAGCGCATCGGCCCACATGAGATTCTGTTCCTCGTCGAACCGCGCCTTCAGTTCGACCACGGCGGTGACGGACTTGCCCGCCTCCGCCGCGTCGATCAGCGCGCGGATGATCGCCGACTGCTTGCCCGCGCGATAGAGCGTCTGCTTGATCGCGACCACATCCGGGTCGGACGCCGCCTGCTTCAGGAAGGAAATGACGACGTCGAACGCCTCATAGGGATGGTGGACGACGATGTCCTTGGCGCGGATCGCGGCGAAACAGTCGCCGCCATATTCGCGGATGCGTTCGGGGAAGCGCGGCGCATAAGGCTCGAACTTCAGGTCGGGACGGTCGGTGTCGACGATGCCGCTGAGGTCGCCAATGCCGATGAAGCCCTCCACCTCGACGACGCTCGCCTCATGCCCCTGGAGCATGTCCTGGAGCATTTCCTCGACCGGCTCGGGAATACGCTCCTCTATCTCCATGCGGATCACGCGGCCGCGCCGGCGACGCTTGATCGCGCTGCGGAAATAGCGGACCAGATCCTCCGCCTCTTCCTCTATCTCGATATCGCTGTCGCGGATGATCCGGAACACGCCGCTGTTGCGGACGCGATAACCGGGGAAGAGATCGGCGGAAAAGCGCCGGATCACGGCCTCCAGCGCCATGTAGCGCGCAGGTTCGCCGGGAATGCGCACGAAGCGCGCGAGCGAGGACGGGATCATCACCAGTTCGCGGATCGGCTGCTTGTCCGACAGCCGTTCGAGGTCGAAGATGATCGACAGCCCCTGATTGGGGATGAAGGGGAAAGGGTGCGCCGGGTCCAGCGCCTGCGGCGTCAGGATCGGGAAGACCTGCGTCAGGAAATGTTCGTGCAACCAGGCGCCGCAGACCGAATCCATCTCGGCGGACGGGCCGATCACCTCGATGCCGACCTGTACCAGCTCGCCATGGAGCGCGCCCCACACCTTCTGCTGCGCGCGCATCAGGGTCGCGGTGCTGTCGGTGATGGCGGACAGTTGCTGCGCCGGGGTCAGCCCGTCAGCCGAGCGCATGTCCACATCCTGCAATTGCTGCCCCTTCAGACCCGCGACGCGGACGGAGAAGAATTCGTCCAGGTTCGCGCCCGATATCGACAGGAAGCGCAACCGTTCCAGCAGCGGATGGGCGCGGTTCATCGCCTCCTCCAGCACGCGCTGGTTGAAGGTCAGCCACGACAGTTCACGATTGAAATAGCGTTCGCCGGTGGGCGACAGGCTGGCGATGGGATCGGCTTCGGCCACGAACTACTCGCGCTGGTCGTTGGAAGGATCGGGTGGGACTATAGGCAAAAAGCCCACCGATTGCAGAGTCTCTTTCGCCATTGCGACCGAAATCTTACGACCGGATGACAGCGCCGCCACGTCTAGCAGCCGCGTGACCTCCGATATCGCGCCATAGCGATGCTCGACCCGGCGCAGCAGCCAGTCGGGCACGTCGGGCGCATAGCTGGCCCCGGCCAGGTCGAAAGCACGGCAGATGAGCGCGCGGGCCAGCGGCTCGTCCGGCTCCTCGATCGCGACATGGGGCGCGGCGGCAAGGCGCGAGCGCAGGTCGGGCAGTGCCACGGTCCAGCTGTCAGGCGCCGTCCGGCCGATCATCAGCAGCGGGCGACGGGCGGTCTGCGCTTCGTTCCAGGCGTGGAACAGGCGATGTTCATCCTCGCCCCCATTGGCCCCTTCGGCATCGTCTATGATCTCGCCGCCGCTCATCTGCGCGAACAGGCCGGCCAGCGTCGAGCGCCCCGACAGCGGCGGACCGGTCAGCACGCTCACCGACAGCGGCCAGTCGCGCCAGCGTTCCAGATGGGCGACGGCAAGGCGATTGGCCTCACTGACCAGGAAATCCCCCGCGCCAGCGCTACCATGCCATTCGAAAGGCAGGCTGATCTGGCTCATTGCGGCGACGGGGATGCCTGCCGCCGCGTGATCCGCAGGGTGTTGCCGTTGACGGTGACGGTATAGCCGCGCGCCTGCAATCCGGTCCGCAGCACGTCGATCGGGCCGTCGAAGCTGACCTGCATCACCGATGTCCCGCCCAGCGCCAGGCTGCTCGTCGCGGCCGATCGGACACCGGAAATCCCGCGCACCGCCGATTCGCCCGCCCCGACAGAAGTCACGTCGGGCGTGTCGAACTGGATAGAGACACTGGTCGTTCCGGCGGTCGGCACGGTCGGCAGGTCGAGCGCCTCGATCGGTGCTTCGGCGGCATTTTCGATCGCCAGCGCATTGGGATCGACCGGCTCCTCGATGATCAGCGACGGGTCGGGCCGCAGGCGGCCGTCGTTGAGCGCGCGAATATACAGCTCATCGATCCGGCGTGCGCCCTCGTCCATCATCTGCGCGATGCCGCTGTCGTTGGACGCGCGCAGCGAGAAGCTGCCGATCAGGCTGTCGTCGGGACCGTAGCGCGCAGTGAAGGTGGCCGTGACCGGGCCGCCGGGATAGGCGCGCTCCAGCCGCACGATCGGGATCACCACGTCCGCTGCACCATATTGGTCGAGCAGCACGCGCCACCACAGGCGCCCGCGCCGGCCGATCTGGCCCGCGTTCAACAGGATGGGGTCGGCGATGGAGCCGGCGACGCGCACATAGTCGATCGCGCTGTCCCCTGTGCGATAGCGCGCCCAGGCCTTCTGCCATTCATTGGTGCGCTCATAGGAAACGGCCGATCCGCCGTCCCACATGACCGGAATTACCAGCAGCGGCGGCGATCGCATGACATTGCCACTGACGCCCAGCAGCTGCCCGGTGCGGGCGCGGTCGAACAGGATGCCCAGCGTCGCGACATAGCGGTTGGGCCCGTTCTGCTCATATTCCACCTCGATGCCGGAAATCATGGCTTCGAGCTGCGAATCGGACAGGGCCGGCGCGCCGCCCCCGCCATGGGTGCGGGTCCACAGCATACGCCACGCCTGCCGCTGCGCCATGCGCCAGCCGGCGTAGCGCGCCGTATCGGCATCCTTGGCAAAGACGTCGACCTTCACCCCGCGCACTTCGAAATCGCCGCCGCTGGCGATCGGCGGCACGCCGCGCTCCCCCTCCATCTGCGCGAAAAGAGCGGCGGCGGCGAGGCCGATGCCGATCGCGATGATGATCTGGACAGGCCGCGAAAGCAGGCGCGCAAAGGCTGCCGGGCGGGGAAGGGTCAGGCTCACAGTCACGGGCGCCCTTTTGGCGAACATTGCCCGCGCTGCCAAGCAGGAAGGCGCGACTTATCCCCAGCTTCGTGTCCCGCCCCGCGCAAAACTCGACATTACGCGGTTTCGACCGTAGAGCGCTGCGTCATGAGCGACAACGAATCCTACAGCTACGCCAAGGCTGGCGTCGACATCGCCGCGGGCAACGCCCTTGTCCGTGCCATCGCCCCGCTGGCCAAGGCCACCCGCCGTCCCGGCGCCGATGCCGAACTGGGCGGCTTCGGCGGCTTCTTCGACCTGAAGGCGGCGGGCTATGACGATCCGCTGCTGGTCGCGGCCAATGACGGCGTCGGCACCAAGCTGAAACTCGCGATCGACCATGACCGCCACGACGGCGTGGGCATCGACCTGGTCGCCATGTGCGCCAACGACCTGATCGTGCAGGGTGCCGAGCCGCTGTTCTTCCTCGACTATTATGCCACCGGCAAGCTGGAGTCGGGCGTCGCCGAGCGCGTGATCGCCGGTATCGCCGAAGGCTGCCGCACCGCCGGCTGCGCCCTGATCGGCGGCGAGACAGCCGAAATGCCGGGCATGTATGCCGATGGCGACTATGACCTGGCCGGCTTCTGCGTCGGCGCGGTGGAACGGTCCAAGGCGCTGACCGGCAACAGGGTGAAGGCAGGCGACGTGCTGATCGGCCTCGCCTCGTCGGGGGTCCATTCGAACGGCTTCTCGCTGGTCCGCCGCCTCGCCGCGGACAAGGGCTGGAAGCTTGATCGCCCGGCACTGTTCGACAATGAAGTGCTGCTGATCGACGCGCTGATGGCGCCGACCAAGATTTATGTGAAGAGCCTGCTGCCGCTCGTGCGCGCCGGCATGATCAACGCCCTCGCCCACATCACCGGTGGCGGCCTGCTGGAAAACATCCCCCGCGTCCTGCCCGACGGCGCCCATGCCACGGTCGATGCCGACGAATGGGAACAGCCGCGCCTGATGGCCTTCCTCCAGGCGCAGGGCCATATCGAGCCGGAAGAAATGGCGCGCACCTTCAACTGCGGCATCGGCATGGTTCTGGCCGTGGACGAAGCCCATGTCGCCGCCGTCACCAAGTCGCTGGAGGATGCGGGCGAAACCGTGTTCCGCATCGGCGCGGTGGAAGAAGGCGAGAAGGGCTGCACCGTCAAGGGCAGCACCGAAACCTGGAGCGCGAAGGCCGACTGGTCGGCCACGCATCTGGGCTGAAACCCGCCCTCCGTTCGTTTCGAGCGAAGTCGAGAAACGTTGCGCGAGGGTTCTCGACAAGCTCGAACCGAACGGGGTTGGGTATGAACAAGGCAAAAGTCGGCGTCCTGATTTCCGGCCGCGGGTCGAACATGGCGGCTTTGCTCTATGCGGCGAGGGCCGAGAACTGTCCGTATGAGATCGTGCTGGTCGCCGCCAACGATCCCGAAGCCCCCGGCCTCGCGCTCGCGGCCGCAGAGGGCATCGCGACCTTCGGCCAGAGCCACAAGGGGCTGAAGAGGGCCGAATTCGACGCCATCATCGATGCGCAGTTGCGGGAGGCCGGCGCGCATTATGTCGCCCTCGCCGGCTATATGCGCCTGCTCTCGCCGGAATTCGTATCGGGCTGGGAAAACCGGATGCTCAACATCCATCCCAGCCTGCTGCCCAAATATAAAGGTCTCGACACCCATCAGCGCGCGATCGACGCAGGCGACAGCCATGCGGGCTGCTCGGTCCATATCGTGACGGCCGAACTGGACGACGGACCGGTGCTGGGCCAGACCCCGGTCGCCATCCTGCCCGGCGACACCGAAAACAGCCTCGCCGCCCGCATCCTGATCGCCGAGCATCAGCTCTATTCGCGCACGCTGGCCGACTTCGTCACGCGCGAACGCCAACCGGACTGGCTGCTGAACAAGGTGCGCGAGGCCGCGCTCGCCCTGCCCCAGGCGGACGAGATCGTCTCGCACGGCATGCCCTGCTTCGGCATCGTGAAGGGCAAGAAATTCGCCTATTTCACCCGCGACCATCATGGCGACGGCATCATCGCCGTGCTGGTGAAGACCACCGCGCCGGAGGAGCAGGCAACGTTGATGGAGGCCGATCCGGAGCGCTATTATCGCCCCGCCTATTTCGGCAATGACTGGGTCGGCATCCGCCTCGACCTGGGCGACACCGACTGGGAGCATATCGCGGAACGGCTCCACGCCAGCTGGCGCCAGATCGCGCCGAGGAAACTGCTTGGTCTGATGGACATCGCCGACCAGTTCTAAAAATGCCGCGCCGTCGATGAAAGGCCTTCAGCACGCGCCATATCCTTGGGCCGGCCGAAATCCATGATCAGGCGCGCCAGCTCTCGGCGCTCCGGTATGAACAGGATGACGCCTTCCACCTCGACAGGCTGGCGCGTCGCGGGTTGCACTGGCACCCATTGCGCACCCTTCCGATATACAAAGCCCGCCATGAACTCGACCGGCAGCGGCGCGCCGGTCCAGGTGCCGAACACCGTCGAGCGGAAGGCGGCGTGCGTTGGGCCCGGACGTACCGTCACACCTATGCCGGGCAGGATGCGCTCAGCATCCTCGACGCTCAACAGGATATCGACATCGGCGACATGTCCTGCATCGACGCCATGGAGCGCGACCGCCGCACTGGCGATGACCCACCAGGGATCATGCGCCGCCTGCATGATGGCGCCCGCGCGTCCCAGGGTTGCTGCCAGGGGTGTCTCGATCGTCATCCACGCCTCACCGACCAAAGCCGCCAAAAGAAAAGGCCCCCGCAATGCGGAGGCCTTTTCCTTATAATCCGATCCTGCAACCGATCACATGTGGATCGGCTTGCCGGTCACGGCCATGGCCGCTTCCTTGATCGCTTCGCTGTGGGTCGGGTGGGCGTGGCAGGTATAGGCGATGTCCTCGCTGGACGCGCCGAATTCCATCGCCTGTGCCGCCTGCGCGATCATCGTGCCCGCGACGGTGGCGATGATCCACACGCCCAGCACCTTGTCGGTTTCGGCGTCGGCGATGATCTTCACGAAGCCTTCCGGCTCGTGATTGGTCTTGGCGCGGCTGTTCGCCATCATCGGGAACTTGCCGACCTTGATCGCGCCCTTTTCCTTGGCAGCTTCCTCGGTCAGGCCCACGCCCGCGATTTCCGGCTTGGTGTAGACGACCGAGGGGATCACGTCATGGTTCACGATGCCGGTCAGGCCCGCGATATTCTCGGCCACGGCGATGCCTTCGTCCTCGGCCTTGTGCGCGAGCATCGGACCAGGGATGACGTCGCCGATCGCCCACACGCCAGGAACCTTGGTCGCGAAATCATGATCGGTTTCGATCTGGCTGCGCGCATTGAGCTCCAGACCGATCTTGTCCAGACCCAGACCTTCCGTATTGGGACGACGGCCAATCGACACCAGAACCACGTCGGCCTCGATCTTTTCGGCATCGCCACCGGCGGCCGGTTCGACGGTCAGGGTCACGCCCTTCTTGCCGACCTCGGCGCCCGTGACCTTCGTGCCGAGCTTGTATTCGAAGCCCTGCTTCTTGAAGATCTTGTTGGCTTCCTTGCGGACTTCGCCGTCCATGCCGGGCAGGATCTGGTCGAGATATTCGACCACAGTGACTTTGGCGCCCAGGCGCTTCCAGACGCTGCCCAGTTCCAGACCGATGACGCCGCCGCCGACGACGACCAGATGGCCCGGAACCTTGTCCAGTTCCAGCGCGCCGGTCGAATCGACGATCTTGCCGCCGGCATTGTCGACCGCCACGCCCGGAAGCGGCGCGACCGACGAACCCGTGGCGATGACGATGTTCTTCGCCGTCACCTTCTCGCCGCCGACCTCGACGGTGTTGGCGCCGGTGAAGCTGGCAAGGCCCTTCAGCCAAGTCACCTTGTTCTTCTTGAACAGGAATTCGATGCCGCCGGTCAGGCCTTTGACCGCGTCGATGCGCTGGCCCTGCATGGTAGGCAGGTCCAGGCTCATCTTGTCGATCTTGACGCCCAGCTTGGCAAGCGCGCCGTTCGCTGCCTCGTCATAGAGTTCGGACGCGTGCAGGAGCGCCTTTGACGGAATGCAGCCCACATTGAGGCAGGTGCCGCCCAGCGTCTCGCGGCTTTCGGCGCAGGCGGTCTTCAGGCCCAGCTGCGCCGCGCGGATCGCGGCGACATAACCACCGGGGCCAGCACCGATAACCAGGACGTCATAATCGAAGTCTGCCATCTCTCACCTCATTCTTGTGCTCCTGCGAACGCAGGAGCCCAGGGCGTCTTCAGAACAGTGTCTCGAACAAATCCCGCCACTGCGGATTTTCCCGTTCGATCAACTCGATCTTCCAGGCCCGTTTCCATTTCTTCATCTGCAATTCGCGTCGTCGCGCTTCTTGCAGATCATCATATGCTTCGCACCATACCAACATGGTGCAGCCATGTTCCTTCGTAAAGCCATCCACCAGAGCGTTGCGATGCTGATACGCCCTGACGGCCAGATCGCTAGTGACACCCAGATAGAGGGTGCCGTTGCGCCTGCTGGCCATCAGATAGACATATCCCGCTTTCGTTGCACTTCTCCACCATGGGCTCCTGCTTTCGCAGGAGCACGTTGGATTGGCTTGTAGGGATCGGCTTACAGGTCGATCAGCAGGCGGGTCGGATCCTCGATCGCGTTCTTGACCGCGACGAGGAAGGTCACCGCTTCGCGACCGTCGATCAGGCGATGATCGTAGCTGAGCGCCAGATACATCATCGGACGGATCACGATTTCGCCATTGCGGACGACCGGACGGTCCTCGATGCGGTGCAGGCCCAGAACCGCCGACTGGGGCGGGTTGATGATCGGGCTGGACAGCAGCGAGCCGAACACGCCGCCATTGGAGATGGTGAAGGTGCCGCCCTTCATATCTTCCATGGTCAACTTGCCTTCCTTGGCCTTCTTGCCGAAGCCGCCGATGGTCTTTTCGATATCGGCGACGCTCAGGCTTTCCGCGTTGCGGATGACCGGAACGACGAGGCCCGTCGGAGCCGAGACGGCGACCGAGATGTCGGCGAAGTCGTTATAGACGATCTCGTCGCCCTCGATCTGCGCGTTGACGCCCGGAATGTCGCGGAGCGCCATGCAGACGGCCTTGGTGAAGAAGCCCATGAAGCCCAGACGGACGCCATGCTTCTTCTCGAACAGATCCTTGTACTTGGCGCGCGCCTCGATGACGTTGGTCATGTCGACGTCGTTGTAGGTCGTCAGGAGAGCAGCGTTATTCTGCGCTTCCTTCAGACGCTTGGCGACGGTCTGGCGCAGGCGGGTCATCTTGACGCGCTCCTGCTTGCGGCTCGGACCAGCGGCCGGGGCATCGGCGGCGGGCGCAGCGGCGGTCGAACCGGCCGCAGCCTTGGCAGTGCCGGCTGCGACGGCGGCCATCACGTCGTCCTTGGTCAGGCGACCATCCTTGCCGGTGCCCTTGATCTTGCTCGGATCAAGACCATGCTCCAGCACCAGACGGCGGACCGCCGGCGACAGGGTCAGGTTGCCGCCTTCTTCCTCGTCCGAAGCGGCAGGGGCCGATGCGGCCGGCGCCGGGGCAGCAGCTTCCGCCTTGGCGGCGGGGGCAGCAGCGGCGGCCGGAGCGGGCGAAGCGGCAGCGCCGCCTTCGTTCACATAGGCCAGCAGCGCGCCGACCTCGACCGTGTCGCCTTCCTTGGCGACCAGATCGCCCATGACGCCCGCGACCGGCGAGGGCACGTCGACCGCGACCTTGTCGGTTTCCAGGCTGACGATCGGCTCGTCGGCCTTGACGGCTTCACCGGGCTTCTTGAGCCACTGGCCCACGGTTGCTTCGGTAACGGATTCGCCCAGAGTGGGGACTTTAACTTCGGTAGCCATGAGCTGTTTCAGCCTTTCTTCTGGCGGCGGATTTCTTCACGGACGCTGTGACCCAGCGCATCGGCGACGAGGGCGCCCTGTTCGGACACATGGCGCGACGCCAGACCCGTTGCAGGCGAGGCGGAAGCCTTGCGACCGGCATAGCGGGCGCGCATCGGCGCCTTGCCGGCCTTGGCCAGCGCTTCCTCGACATAAGGTTCCACGAAGAACCAGGCGCCATTGTTGCGCGGTTCTTCCTGACACCAGACGACTTCTTCCAGGTTGGTCATGCGCTCGATGCGCTTGGCCAGGGCCTCGGTCGCGAACGGGTAGATCTGTTCGATGCGAACGATCTGCACGTCCGTGTCGCCGGCGGCATCGCGGGCTTCCATCAGGTCATAGAAGACCTTGCCCGAACACAGGACCAGACGCCTGGTTTCCTTGTCCGGCGCCGCATTCGGGTCGGACAGGATGCGCTTGAAGTGCGTTTCACCCTGGAAATCCTCGGCCTTGCTGACCGCCAGCTTGTGGCGCAGCAGCGACTTGGGCGCCATGATGATCAGCGGCTTGCGGAACGGACGCAGCATCTGACGACGCAGGGCGTGGAAGTAATTGGCCGGGGTCGTGATGTTCGCGACCTGGATATTGCCTTCCGCGCACAGCTGAAGGAAGCGTTCCAGACGCGCCGAGCTATGTTCCGGGCCCTGCCCTTCATAGCCGTGCGGCAGCAAGCAGACGAGGCCGTTGGAACGCAGCCACTTGGTTTCCGACGACGCGATATACTGGTCGAAGATGATCTGCGCGCCGTTGGCGAAGTCGCCGAACTGGGCTTCCCAGATCACCAGGCTCTTCGGATCGGCCAGCGCGAAACCATATTCGAAACCGAGCACGCCATATTCGGACAGCGGCGAATCCAGCACTTCGAAACGGCCATGCGGCACGGTCGAGAGCGGGATATATTTTTTCTCGCTGTCCTGATCGGTCCAGACCGCGTGACGCTGGCTGAAGGTACCGCGACCTGAGTCCTGCCCCGACAGGCGAACGCCATAGCCTTCCGACAACAGCGAACCGAAGGCGAGAGCCTCGCCAGTCGCCCAGTCGAAATTGGCGCCGGTCTTGAACATCTCGGCCTTGGCATCCAGCACGCGCTTCAGCGTCTTGTGGATGTTCTGGCCTTCGGGAACGGTGGTCAGCGTCTTGCCGAGGCCGTCGAACAGCTTGGTGCTGATCGCCGATTCCACGCTCTGGCGCGCGGTTTCCGCGTCGGCGGGCTTATGCAGGCCCGACCAGCGACCGGCGAACCAGTCCGCCTTGTTCGACTTGTAGCTCTTGGCCGCCTCGAACTCGTCCTCCAGATGGGCGACGAACTCGTCGGTCGTGCCGCCGACGAATGCATCGTCGACCACGCCTTCATTCTTCAGACGCGCCGAATAGATTTCCGAAACCGGCGGATGCTGGCGGATTTCCTTGTACATCAGCGGCTGGGTGAAGCCCGGCTCGTCGCCTTCATTGTGGCCGAAGCGACGATAGCACCACATGTCGACGACCACATCACGGTGGAAGGTCTGACGATATTCCATCGCCAGCTTGGTCGCGAAGGTCACGGCTTCGGGATCGTCGCCATTGACGTGCAGGATCGGCGCCTGGACGCCCTTCGCCACGTCCGACGGATAGGGCGAGCCGCGCGAGAATTGCGGGCTGGTGGTGAAGCCGATCTGGTTGTTGATGATGAAGTGGACGCAACCGCCGGTATTGTAGCCGTGCACGCCCGAGAAACCGAGGCATTCCCAGACGATGCCCTGGCCGGCAAAGGCGGCGTCGCCATGGATCAGCACGGGCAGCACCTGCTCATGCTTTTCCAGATCGTCGCGGAAGGTCTGCTGCGCGCGGACCTTGCCCAGCACCACCGGATCGACGGTTTCGAGGTGCGAAGGGTTGGGGACCAGCGACATGTGGACCTTGATGCCGTCGAACTCACGGTCGGTCGAGGTACCGAGATGGTACTTCACGTCGCCCGAACCACCGACGTCCTCGGGATTGGCGGTGCCGCCCGAAAATTCGTGGAAGATGACGCGGAAGCCCTTGGCCATCACATTGGCCAGCACGTTCAGGCGGCCGCGATGCGCCATGCCGAACACGATCTCGCGCACGCCTGCGGAACCGCCATATTTGATGACGGCTTCGAGCGCGGGGATCATGGACTCGCCACCGTCGAGGCCGAAGCGCTTGGTGCCGACATATTTGCGGCCCAGGAACTTCTCATACTGCTCGCCCTGGATGACCTTGGCCAGGATCGCCTTCTTGCCCTCGGGCGTGAAGTGGATTTCCTTGTCCTTGCCTTCCAGCCGGTCCTGAAGGAAGCGACGCTCCTCCACGTCGGCGATGTGCATATATTCAAGGCCGACATTGCCGCAATAATTGGCGCGCAGGATCGCGACGATCTCCGCCACGGTCGCATATTGCAGGCCCAGCGTGCCGCCCAGATAGACCTTCTTGTTGAGGTCGGTCAGGCCATGATATTCCGGGGTGAGGTCAGCCGGCAGGTCACGCTTGGCCAGGCCCAGCGGATCGAGGTTGGCGGCCAGATGACCGCGCACGCGATAGGTGCGGATCAGCATCTGCGCGCGGATGGCATCATCAGCGGCGGCAACGGCGTCGGCATCCGACACGGCCTTGCCCGCAGCCTTGGCGGCGGCCTTCACGGCGACCTGCATCTGCGTGGGGTCCATCGCCCCCGTCAGATCGTCGGTGTCGCTCAGCGGCCAGTTATCGCGCGCCCAGCTCGGCCCGCGCTCGATTTCGAAATCCTGGTTCTCGTAACCCATTGCCTTGTCCCATCCCAGCCGCGTGCAGTCGCGGAAGCGGGAAAATAGCGGCCGGGGTGCAGCCCGGCCGCCCTCATATTATAGGAGCTGTTTTAGCCCTTCAGCACTTCGACCAGCGTCGAACCCAGCTCGGACGGGCTGGCGGCAACCTTGATGCCGGCGGCTTCCATCGCTGCGATCTTGCTTTCCGCGTCGCCCTTGCCACCCGACACGATCGCGCCGGCATGGCCCATGCGACGGCCCGGAGGCGCGGTGCGGCCTGCGATGAAGCCGGCCATCGGCTTCTTGCGGCCACGCTTGGCTTCGTCGATCAGGAACTGGGCAGCCTGTTCTTCCGCGTCGCCGCCGATTTCGCCGATCATGATGATCGATTCGGTGGCGTCGTCGGCCAGGAACAGTTCCAGCACGTCGATGAAGTTGGTGCCGTTGACCGGGTCGCCGCCGATGCCGACCGCGGTGGTCTGGCCCAGGCCGGCGTTGGTGGTCTGGAACACGGCTTCATAGGTCAGCGTGCCGGAACGCGACACGACGCCGACCGAACCCTTCGAGAAGATCGAACCGGGCATGATCCCGATCTTGCATTCGCCGGGCGTCAGGACGCCGGGGCAGTTCGGGCCGATCAGGCGCGACTTGCTGCCCGACAGGGCGCGCTTCACGCGGACCATGTCGAGGACGGGGATGCCCTCGGTGATCGCAACGATCAGCGGGATTTCGGCGTCGATCGCTTCCAGGATGGAGTCGGCAGCGAACGGCGGCGGAACGTAGATGACCGAAGCGTCGGCGCCGGTCTTCGACTTGGCTTCCGCGACGGTGTCGTACATCGGCAGGCCGATATGGGTCGTGCCGCCCTTGCCGGGGGTCACGCCGGCAACCATCTGGGTGCCGTAGGCCAGAGCCTGTTCGGTGTGGAAGGTGCCGGTGGCACCGGTCATACCCTGGGTGATGACCTTGGTGTTCTTGTTCACCAGAATGGACATGCGAGTCCCTTTATCTTCTGTGGACGTGGCACTTGGGTCGAAAGCGACCCGTCCCAGGCTGCGCACTTACCTGGGACGGACCGGTGCAAGCTGGGTAGGATCAGGCGAGCGAGCTATCGATGCCCTTGCAGGCTTCCAGCAGTTCCTTGACCGCGTCGACCGACACCTGAAGGTTCGCCTTGGCTTCGTCGTTCAGCTCGATCTCGATGACCTGCTCGACGCCGTCCTTGCCGATGATGACGGGCACGCCGACATAGAGATTGTCGACGCCATACTGGCCGGTCAGGTTCGCGGCGCAGGGCAGCAGACGCTTCTTGTCGCCCAGATAGGCTTCAGCCATGGCGATCGCGCTGGTGGCGGGCGCATAGAAGGCCGAACCGGTCTTGAGCAGCGCGACGATCTCGCCGCCGCCCGAACGGGTGCGCTTGACGATGGCGTCGATGCGCTCCTGCGTCGAACGCCCCTGCTTGATCAGGTCGGGGACGGGGATGCCCGCGACGGTCGAATATTCGATCACCGGAACCATGGTGTCGCCATGGCCGCCCAGAACGAAGCTGGTGACGTCCTTGGCCGAGACGTCGAATTCTTCGGCGAGGAAGTGGTTGAAGCGCGAGCTGTCCAGAACGCCGGCCATGCCGACGACCTTGTTGTGGGGCAGGCCCGAAAATTCGCGCAGCGCCCAGACCATCGCGTCGAGCGGGTTGGTGATGCAGATAACGAAGGCGTCGGGCGCGTTGGCGGCGATGCCTTCGCCCACGGCCTTCATGACCTTCAGGTTGATGCCCAGCAGGTCGTCGCGGCTCATGCCCGGCTTGCGGGCGACGCCGGCGGTGACGATGATGACGTCCGCGCCCGCAATGTCGGCATAATCGTTCGAGCCAGTGATCTTGGCGTCGAAACCTTCGACCGAAGCGCATTGCGACAGATCGAGCGCCTTGCCCTGCGGCACGCCTTCTACGACGTCGAACAGTACGATATCACCCAGACCCTTGAGCGCCGCGAGGTGCGCCAGCGTGCCGCCGATATTGCCTGCGCCGATGAGCGCGATCTTCTTACGGGCCATATGCAATCATCCTCCAAGTCGTGACTACTGGAATTGCTGGCCCGCCTACGCCCTTCGGAGAGGGGTTTCAACCGCGGAAACCCGTGGAAGCCAAATTATCTTTGCAATTCGTTCGCAATTGCATTAAGACCGATTCACACCCTGTCGCTGAGGACTCCTACCCTGGTCCCCAGCCTTCCCTGCAGAGGTATCCTGCCGGGCGCCTTTCCTCCTCGGGGGCGCCCGGCCTGTTTTCCTTTATAAAAATTGCGTTCAGATGAACGGCGCGCGCAACATCGGACGGGTGGATTCCACCCGGCGACGAGTCGATCGATGTGCGAAAAACTATTTCGGCCCGTGGCCGAGCGCCAGATAATCGTCGGACTGCATTTCCATCAGGCGCGACACGGTGCGCTCGAATTCGAACGCGCCGTCGCCTTCGGGATAGAGTCGCATCGGCTCGGCATCGGCGGACGCCAGCAGCTTCACCTTATATTCGTAGAGCGAATCGATCAGCGTCACGAAGCGTGCGGCCTCGTTGCGCTTCTCCGGCCCCAGTACGGGGATGCCGACGATGATGACGGTGTGATATTTGCGCGCGATCGCCAGATAGTCCGGCGCGCCCCGCGCCTCCGCGCACAGCCGCTTGAAGGAGAAGACCGCGACACCCTTCAGGCTCTTGGGCACATGCATGGTGCGCCCGCCCTGCACCACGATCTCCTCCGAAGGTACCTTGGCCCGATCCTCGACCGAAAAGTCGGTCAGGCGGAAAAAGGCCTCCGACAGCGCCCTAGTCGCCTCCGGACCGTTGGGCACATGCCACAGCTTCGAATCGCCCAGACGGTCGCGCCGGTAATCGACCGGCCCGTTCAGCGTCATCACGTCCAGCTTCGCCTTTATGAGGTCGATGAAGGGCAGGAAGAGCTGGCGGTTGAGCCCATTCTTGTAGAGTTCGTCCGGTTCGCGGTTGGAGGTGGTGACGATCGTCACCCGCTTTTCCAGCAGGCCGGTAAACAGGCGCGACATGATCGCGGCGTCGGCCATATTGTTGACGACCATCTCGTCGAAGCAGAGCAGCCGCGCCTCTTCGGCCAGCGACTCGACCACCGGCGGGATCGGATCGCCCGTCTCCGACTTGCGCGCTTCCGCCAGCCGCGCATGGACGTCGAGCATGAATTCATGGAAATGCGCGCGCTTCTTGCGTTTCACCTGAACCGTGTCGAAGAACAGGTCCATCAGCATCGACTTGCCGCGCCCCACCCCGCCCCACATGTAGAGGCCGCGCGGCGGCTCGGGCGCCTTGCGCAACAGCTTCCACAGGGTCGATCCACGCGCCGGGGCGGCTTCCAGTTCCTGCTGCAATCGGTCGAGTCGTTCCGCGCCCGCGCGCTGGTCCGGGTCAGGCCTCAGTTCGCCAGCCTGCACCAGCGCGTCGTAGCGGGCGATGACGCTTGTCACTTGGGGGCTGGCGCCTTGCGAAGGGTCGCGGTGGACGCTGCAACCGGCTGACCGTCCTGGGTGATCAGCATCCGCAGGAAGAAGAGCCGCCCGGTCTCCCGCAACACCTCCACCTCGGCGATCAGGTCGGGTCCGACCTTGCCAGAGCCCAGATATTGCATGGAAAGGTCGATGGTCACGCCATTGACCTGATCCTTGTGACCCATCGCCCAGAGGCCACCGAAATAGGCGTGATCGGCAAAAGCGGCAAGGAAGCCACCGTGCAGCGTATCGAGTCGATTGCGATGGCTGGAGCGCGTTTCCAGCCCGACCAGCGCCTTCGTAGCGCTCACCGCACGCATGTAACCACGGCCGATCGCTTGCAGGAAGGTGTCGGGATGCGGGTCGGACCACGCGGCCCAGCCCGCCCATTTCCCTTCGGTCAGCGGTTTCCCGCCCGCAACGCCGTCGCTCGTCAACTTACAGCTGCCGTTCGACCATCATCTTCTTGGTTTCGGCGATCGCCTTGGCCGGCGAAAGACCCTTGGGGCAGACATTCGCGCAGTTCATGATGGTGTGGCAGCGATAAAGGCGGAACGGATCTTCCAGATCGTCCAGACGCTCGCCGGTATATTCATCGCGGCTGTCGGCCAGCCAGCGATAGGCCTGGAGCAGGATCGCCGGACCGAGGAACTTGTCGCTGTTCCACCAGTAGCTGGGGCAGCTGGTCGAGCAGCAGGCGCACAGGATGCACTCGTAGAGGCCGTCCAGCTTCTCGCGGTCGGCGGGCGACTGGAGCCGCTCCTTGCCGCTGGGCGCAGGGCTGACGGTTTGCAGCCAGGGCTTGATGCTGTTGTACTGGGCGTAGAAATGCGTGAAGTCCGGCACCAGATCCTTGATGACGTCCATGTGCGGCAGCGGCGTGATCTGCACCTGCTTGCCGGCGCACTCGTCGATCGCGGTCGTGCAGGCCAGGCCGTTGCGGCCGTTCATGTTCATCGAGCAGCTGCCGCAAATGCCTTCGCGGCACGACCGGCGGAACGTCAGCGTCGGATCATATTCATTCTTGATCTTCAGCAACGCGTCCAGAACCATCGGACCGCACGTATCGAGGTCGATCTCGAACGTGTCGTAGCGCGGATTTTCGCCGGAGTCGGGATCGTAGCGATAGACCTTGAAGCTGCGGACATTGGTCGCACCGTCGGGCGCCTTGTGGGTTACACCCTTGCCGCTGATCTTGCTGTTCTTGGGCAAAGCAAATTCGGCCATCGCTCGTCGAGCCTCTTCGTCGATGTCTGTCTGTTGGGGGTCCGCATAACGAAAAATCTGCAAAGGTCCAGCACTGAGGACCATGTTTCTGCCCTCAAGTCCTTGTTGCAAATGGCTTGCAATTATTCGGACGCAACCCTGGCTCCTTCTTGCTTCCTCCAATATCCACGCTAGGGCGGCGAAATCTGTAGGAAACTTCATATTGCCGATCGACATCGCCTTTCTCGCCATCGCAGAAGCGCAGCAGCTCTATCACTGGCTGCCTGCCGCGCTGGAACTGGCGCGCCGGCCCGATGTCCGGGTCAGCGTCCTTTCACCCTCGGACCAGATATTGGCGCTGATCGGCAGCTATGATGCCGAAGGCAGCCTGCACCATATCCGGCTGCGCCGCCCGCTGGCCGGCCCCGACTCGCTGTTCCGCCAGCCCTCGCGACTGGCGACGCTGCTGCTCAACTACGCGACCATCGCCCGCTTCCCGACGCTGGTGACGACCGAGATCAGCAGCGCCTGGCTGCGCCGCGTCCCCGGATTCCGCTCCCGAATGATCCTCATCAAGCATGGCGCAGGCGACCGGGAGGGCGGCTACAAGAAGCGCCACGCCGATTTCGACCTGACGCTGGTCGCTGGCGAGAAGGATCGGCGTCGGATGATCGATCGCGGCCTTTGCACGCCCGATACGGTCGCGGTCGGCGGCTATCCCAAGTTCGAACTGAAGGCGGAACGCCAGCGCTTCTTCCCCGACGACCGGCCGGTCCTGCTCTACAATCCGCATTTCGACCCGGCGCTATCCTCCTGGGTCAAACATGGGCCGGAAATGCTGGCGACCCTTGAGTCGCTTGAGGGCTGGAACGTCATCATCGCGCCCCACACCAAGATGGCGCGAAACGTGCCGCCGATCGCGAGCAGTGCGCCGCATATCCGCATCGACATGGGTAGCCGCCATTCGATCGACATGAGCTACACCGTGATCGCGGACGTCTATCTGGGCGACGTGTCGAGCCAGGTCTATGAATTTCTCATACAGCCCCGCCCCTGCATCTTCCTCAACCTCGACCATCGCGACGCATCCAGCGAAACCTTCGCCCATTGGCGGCTGGGGCAAGTGATCGAGCGCGCGGATGCCCTGCCCGACGCCCTGTCCCGCGCGAACGACTTGCAACCGACCTATGTTGCTGCGCAAAAGGCGGCGATGCAGCAATCCATCGACCTGTCTCCGGTCCCCGCCTCCCAGCGGCAGGCCGACCTGATCCTGAATTTTGCCAAGAGTCCTGCATGAGCCAGATCCTGACCACCACCCTCGGCCCCGTTCGCCTGATCGGCGAGAATGCGACGCCGATCTGGGGCATGTCCAATGCCGAGCGCAACCGGCGCATGGCGGAAAGCGCCGCCAAGAACGGCAGCAAGCTGGCGGAGGGGCATGAACTGCTGTTCAACCTGACCTATGCCTTCGACCCGCTGCTGCTGCGCCTGGCGCTCGAAACGCCGGGCACCTTGTTCGCCTGGGCGGGCACGCCGATCGTCGGGCAGGTGGCGCAGGGGAGCGATCCACTTACGGCGCCGCATGTCGTCGACCTGTCGGACGGCCGCAAGCTCTACAACCGCCAGCTGCGCAAGCTGGAGCAGCCGATGGTTCGCGAACTCACCCCATCGACCCGGCGGGAGATCGAGCGGCGCAGCTATTTCGGCGCCTACAAGGGCGTGACCGACCTGCTCACCAAATATCTCTGGCCCGAACTGGCGCTGATCCTCACCCGCATCGCCGCGCAGCTGAAGATGACACCCAATATGGTATCGGTGATCGGCGTCACCCTCTGCCTCGTCGCGACCTTCCTCTTCGCCAAGGGGATGTACTGGACCGGCTTCCTGTCCGGCTTCATCTTCATGGTGCTGGATACGGTCGATGGAAAGCTCGCCCGCTGCACCATCACCTCGTCCAAATGGGGCAATGTGATCGATCATGGCGTAGACCTCGTCCACCCGCCCTTCTGGTGGTATTTCTGGGGTACCGGCCTTGTCTATTGGGGTCTGCAACTCTCACCCGGCACCTTCACCTTCATCATGACGGCCGTGATCGTGGGCTATGTGCTGCAACGGCTGATCGAAGGGATGTTCCTCAAGGACTTCAAGATGGACATCCATGTCTGGCGTCCGTTCGACAGCCAGTTCCGCCTCATCACCGCGCGGCGCAACCCGAACATGGTGATCCTGCTCTTCGCGCTGATCCTGGGTCGCCCCGACATCGGCCTGATCGCGCTGGCGTGGTGGACGATCATATCGCTCGTGGTCCATGCCGTGCGGCTGGCACAGGCCTATGGCGTGAAGCGGTCGGGCAAGCCCATCGTCAGCTGGATGGATGAAGCCGAGGCGGCAGCCGCATGAACGCGACCATCGAGAAATTCGGCCACCCCGCGACGCTGATCGCGGAGTTTGAGCATTGGGTCGTGCTGCTGCGCCCCGCCCAGCCGACACTGGGTTCGCTGGTGCTGGCTGCGAAGAGCGACGCGACCGCTTTTGGCGACCTGCCGGCGCAGGCCCATGCCGAACTCAAGACCGTCACGGCCACGATCGAGACCGCATTGGCCCAAGCGGTGAACTACAGCAAGATCAACTATCTGATGCTGATGATGGTCGACCCGCACGTCCATTTCCACGTCCTGCCCCGCTATGAGGGCGAACGGAGCGCCGCCGGCGTGACGGTCGCGGACGCAGGATGGCCCGGCCAGCCCGACCTGGGCGCGGCGGTGAAACTGGACGATGATCTGGACAATCTGCGCGACTGGCTGAAGGGCTGTTTCGGCAATAGCGCAGCCCGTCCCTGATCGGTCACACGCCTGCGACAGGCAGCAGCGGGTTCGGATGCGCGGCATCGGGACCGCCGCTGCCATAGGGTCGGGTCAAGACTTCGAGTATGTGCCCGTTGGGATCGTCGAAATAGACGCCCCGGCCATCGTCCCAATGATTGATCGCGCCGGCCAATGTGTGAAAGGGGTCGGCCCAATAGCGCAGCCCGCGCTTCTCGATCCGCATCATGACGTCCGTAAATTCCGCCTCGCTCACAAGGAAGGCGAAGTGGCTTGCAGCGATGGCCTGATCGGTCTGCAACATGTCCAGCGACGTCTCGCCCACCTGAAGCACGGTGAAATGTCCCAGCTGGCGGGCCGGCGGCAGGTTCAATATGTCGACATAGAAGGCGGCTGTTGCGGCCGGGTCCGCAGCATGGACGATGATATGGTTCAGAGTGACCGGCATCGACAGCCTCGGTAACGCGGCGCGGAATGACCAGAGATGTTATATACGGACCGTCATCGCGATGGAAGACAGACCGATTGTTCGGTCGGCTTTCCCCTGTCCTACACGGTCCGGGCAGGTTATAGGGACAGGCAGGCTCCTTGAACCTGCCGCCGCTCAGCTGACAAAATCGAGCAGGAAACCGATACCCAGCCCGATGGCGATGCCGCCGATGATTGCGACCTGGCATTTCTCGAAAATCGACAAAGGGCGGCAATAGCCATTAAGCTCTTGATCCACAGGCGACCTTTCTTTCGTCAGAAGTCGCCGCGGCTATTGCATCCCTGCATCCTGTGCGCCGTGACGGGGATCACGCCATGCCGCCGCAGCCCACTATGTGGGTTAATCGGCGGAAACCATGATTGGCACATCCGGCAACGAACGTAATAAAATGTCGGGAGGAAGACAGGAAATTTCAGGATATGCGGGACATATGCGAAGTTAAGCCCGCAAAATCCTATTTTGCGTAGCGCCCTTCGGCCACCCACCTGGCGGTCAACTTCTTGGCCGCCTCGACATCCTGCGGGAAATCGACTTCCTGCCAGTCCAGCCCTTCGATCGACACGGTGCCGACGCGATTGCCCTTGGCGATGATGTCGATCGCGCGCAGATACCAGCGCTCGACGCCTTCGGGCGTGCGCATCATCTGGTCGATCTGGTTGCGGAAGATCGCCGGACCTTCGCCCCGGAACGCCAGCATGCCGATCGATTCGGCGTTGGTGTCGGGCGGCAGCAGCCGCTTGCCGATGGCGTGCAGGCGGCCGGTCGCGTCGCGGTTCACCTTCATGTCGTCATCGTCATATTCGCCGTCCGCCTTGATATCGACGGTCACGGTTATGGCGTCCTGCGCGCCGTTCACCAGCCTGGCGACGATCTCGTCCGACACGATGGTGTCGCCGTTCAGGATGATGAAGTCCCGGTCCATCTCCTCCCGCACGATCCAGCAGGTGCCAAGATTGTCGGCGACCTGGAAGAAGGGATTGAAGACGGTGCGGATGCGCGCGCCCGTTTCACGATAGAGTTGCAGCGCATGATCCTCCACACGCTCGGTGCGAAAGCCGGTGACGACGACGATGTCGGTCACGCCATTGGCCACCAGCGCCGCGACCTGCCAGCTGATCAGGCTTCGTCCGTTGAAGTCGATCATGCATTTGGGAATGTCGCGGGTCAGCGGCAGAAGGCGCGAGCCCTGCCCCGCCGAAAGGATGATAGCTTTGGTAATCGTCATGGCGCGCGCTTTAAAACGCAATTGGGCCGAAAAAAAGGCGACTTCAAACGGGCGGCCTCAGCCCTTAGATAGGCGCGCGCCGGACGACCGGCTTCAGCATTGAAAGGCCGGCAGTCATAAAGATGTTCAAGCGCGGATCGGGAGCGGCAGGCGACGGTTTCGCCCGCATCCTGGCCAATACCGGCTGGCTGCTGGGCGGCAAGGGCGTGGGCGCGGTGCTGAGCCTCGCCTATCTCGCCATCGTCACCCGCACGCTGGGGGTAGAGGATTTCGGCCGCTTCGCGCTCGTGTTGAGCGCCGCCAACGTCATCAAGGCGCTGGTCAGCTTCGACAGCTGGCAGATCGTCGTGCGCTACGGCCAGCCGCATCTGACGGAGGGGAATGGCGATGCCCTCAACCGCGTGCTGCGCTTCTGCATCGTCATCGACCTGGCGTCCGCGCTGGCCGGCGGCGTCATCGCGGCCGCCATCATCCTGATCTTCGGCGACGCGCTGGAACTGGGCGCGGGTATGGGATGGCAGGTCTGGCTATTCTGCATGGTGATGATGATCACCATCCGGTCCAGCCCGACCGGCGTACTGCGCCTGTTCGACCGGTTCGATTCGGCCGCTTTCGCCGAAACCATGATCCCGGTGGGCCGCATGATCGGCGCGGCCGTCGCGCTGGCGGTCATGCCCAGCATCACCGGCTTCCTGATCGCCTGGGCCTTTTCCGAACTGCTCTGTGCGATCGCCTATTGGTGGCTGGCGCTGCGCGTCGGACGCGGCCGCATCGGCAGCTGGCGCACGGGCCGGGCGCTCGACGCGCGCGCCGAAAATCCCGGCATCATCGGCTTCCTCACCGCCACCAACCTCCAGACCAGCCTCGGTTCGATCAGCCAGCAGGTCGCGGTGCTGATCGTCGGCGCCTTTGTCGGCCCGACCGGCGCCGGCCTCTATCGCCTCGCCAACCAGCTCGCCAATTCACTGACCAAGATCAGCAGCCTGCTCTCGCGCAGCATCTTCGTCGAACTGTCGCGCACCAGCAGCCATGGCAGGGAAGCGCTGGGCGCGCTGTTCCGCCGCACCAACCGGCTGGCGCTGGTCGCGGGCGCGGTCATCATCGGCCTGATAGTGACGATCGGCCATCCGCTGCTGGGCCTGATCGCGGGCAAGGAATTCCTGCCGGCCTATCCATTGCTGCTGATGCTGGGCGTGTCGGCCTGCATCGACCTGATCGGGGTCAGCTATCGCCCGCTGCTGATGGCGACCGACCGGGCAGGCCTGTCGCTGCGCATCACCTTCATCTCGACCTTCCTGCTGCTGGGGCTGCAATCCGCGCTTCTCCCCCATTTCGGGACGAAGGGCGCGGCGATGGCCAATATCATCACCGCGCTGGCCAGTTTCGCGATGATGGGCCTCGCCAGCCGCCGGGCGATGGCGACGAATATCTAACGACGCGCGAGGATCGATTCGATCAGGGTGACGTCCGCCGGCTTGTCGGCGTCGATGCAGGCTTCCGGGCTGTTCATCGCCACCAGCCGCGCGGCAAGGCCGAAGCGCCGCCCGATCCGCGCGATCCCGCCGCGCAGGGTGAGGATGCGCAGCAACGCCCCGATCAGCGCGAAGGGGCCGAAGGCGGACAGGATCTTCCAGCCCTTCTTCCGGTCCTGCTCCACCTCCTGCCAGAGGGCAATCACCGGCTTCGCCTTGGCGCTGCCGAACCAGAAGATGTTAGCGCCCGACCACCAGCCGTCACGGAATTTGAGCCAGGTCCGCCGCGATTCCGGGTAGCGCGCCAGCAGCGTTGCCCGCTCCACCATGGCGACGGCGATGTCCGCGCCCTGCGCCTCGCCGACGAACTGGTCGAGCATGGCTGTGTCGAGCAGCACATGGTCGGCGGTGGTCAGCAGCAGCGGGAAAGGTAGGTCGCCCTGCTCCATCAGCGCCAGCAGAGAGGAGGCGATCCCCTGCCCGCCCGTCTCGAACCGCACGCGCGGCTGCTCGGCGAGCCAGGCGGTGGCGGGATCGGCGGCGAAGACGTCCGGCCGCTGCGTCAGCACGACCATCTGCCCGATGGCGGGATGGTCCAGCAGGGCGCGCGCGGGCCGGTTGATCATCGGCTCGCCCGCGACCGGCGCGAGCGGCTTGACGGGCACGCCAGCGGCCAGGGCCAGCGGATCGGGAATGGGGCGCGCGCCTGCGAGCAGGATGGCGGTAACGGAACCTGTCATCGCCGCGCGTTAGAGCGATTTCCAGTCAGATGGAACATCTGACGGCTCGGAAATCACGGAAAGCACAGAAATTGGCGCACGATCCGGCTCAACAGTATCGGATCATGTTCGATCGGCGTGGGCGGAGCGCAGGAAGCGGCTTATTTGCCGCTCGCTACCGGAGCGGCCGGGGTCTTCTGCGCGAAACTGTCGTGCAACCCGACCCGCAGCCCCTGATATTGAGCCAGCCGCCCGCGGAAGGCGGCGAGTTCGCGGCCGGCCAGCTGCGCCGTCGTGGTGAACTTGACCGACAGCGGATTGACCGTCGCGCCGCCGCGATACAGCTCATAATGGAGATGCGGCCCGGTCGACAGGCCGGTCGAGCCGACATAGCCGATCACCTGCCCGCGCCGCACCCGCTGGCCCGCTACCGCCGCGATACGGCTCATATGGGCATAGCCGGTGGCGAGGCCGCCACCATGCTGGATGCGGACATAATTGCCATGGCCGCCATGTCGCCCGGCAAAGGCCACCACGCCGTCGGTCACGGCATAGATGGGGGAACCATAGCGGGCGGCGAAGTCGATGCCCGCATGCATGCGGGTATAGCCCAGTATCGGGTGGCGACGCTGGCCATAACCCGACGACATGCGCCCGGCGACCGGCGCCGACAAAACGCCGCGCCGTTCGCCCACGCCCGACGCCTCGAACCATTCGGTGCGGCCGTCCCTGTTCCATTTGAGCATCGCGACCGACTTGCCGCGCGACCGCTTGAGGCCGGCATAGAGCAGGTCGCCCACCTCCACGTCGCCGGTTTCGGCGCGGCGATATTCGCTGACGATGTCGTAGCGATCGCCCGCCGCGATGCCGCCCAGGTCGACCTGCTGCGCGATGACGCGTAGGAAGGCCTGCACCGCCTTGGGCGGCGCGCCTGCCGCGCGGGCCGACCGGTAGATGCTGTCGCCGACCACGCCCTGAATGCGCAGCGGCGTATTGTCGACACGGATCGGAACGCGCTTCACCGACAGCACGCCGCCATTGCGGGTCAGCTCGACACCAAGGTCGAGCCGCGCCCGGAAGGCGAGCTTGTCGAGCGGCCGGGGCCGGTCGCGGCTGGCGCGACGGCCAAGGATGATATCGAGCCGCGTGCCGGGCTTCACGCCCGCATCAATGTCGCCGCCGACCATCGCCATCACGGTCGCGACATCGCCGCTGCTGACGCCGGCGCGCGACAGGGCGCGGGGCAAGGTGTCGCTGCTGCCGACCTGGGCGCTCAGTTCGATCTGCGGGCGCTCAGGCGTTTCGCGCAGCGGCTGCACCGCGTCGGTCGGCCCCATATGCCGGCCGCTGTCCGCGCCCATCGCCAGCGGCGTGATCATCTGGCTGCGCACTTCGTCATAATGCGCGTCGGACAGGATCGGGCCGGACGCGCCGGGAACGGGCTGGAAACCGAGGGAAAGATAGAGAGCGGTGGCGCACAGGCCGAAGCAGGTGGCAAGGCCGCGGAACCAGGTGAGGCTGCCGATGCGCTGGCCAAGGTCGGGAACCAGTTCCACATCATCGGCCCAGTCGCGCAGGCGGCTGCGCCAGTCCTGCGACGGCGGAGCGACCGCCCGATCGAGCGAGTCCGCCAGCCAGAGGGATGCGGATGCACCGCCCTGCTGAGACCCGAACTGCCTGTCCTGAAACAAAATCCGCGACCCCCAAGGGTGTTTTTCATTGCCGCGCCAGCAACATCCCCGCCACGCGTGAGCGGCACCGTTGTGAACGCACAAGGTTAAAGTCAAATAAAGACGATGCGGTGATGGGGATCGATGCGGCGAACCGTGCCCGTCCCCGGACGGGACCGGGAACTGCATGCTGATGCCGCGAAACCCCTTGCCCCCCGCCCCGTCCTCCCCGACATAGGGGGCATGGCCCAGTTCGCCCGTTCTTCCCTCACCGCCGTCCTGGGACCGACCAACACCGGCAAGACTCACCTCGCCGTGGAGCGCATGTGCGGCCATTCCAGCGGCATGATGGGCTTCCCGCTGCGCCTGCTGGCACGCGAGGTCTATGACCGGGTGGTCGCGATCAAAGGACCACAATTGGTCGCCCTCATCACCGGCGAGGAAAAGATCGTGCCGCCGGGCGCGCGCTATTTCCTCTGCACGGCCGAATCCATGCCAATCGGCGGGGGTAGGGAGACTGGCATTAAGGAGGATTTCGCCTTCGTCGCGCTCGACGAGGCGCAACTGGGGTCGGACCCGGTGCGCGGCCATATCTTCACCGACCGGCTGCTGCGCGCGCGGGGCCGCGAGGAGACGATGATCCTCGGTTCCGCGACTATCAGTCGCGTGGTCAAGGCGCTGGTTCCCGATGTCGATATCATCGGCCGCCCGCGCTTTTCCACCCTCTCCTATGCCGGTGCGAAGAAGCTCTCCCGCCTGCCCAAGCGCTCTGCCATCGTCGCCTTCTCCGCCGAGGAGGTCTATGCCGTTGCCGAAATGCTGCGCCGCTTCCGGGGCGGCGCGGCGGTGGTGATGGGCGCGCTTTCCCCCCGCACTCGCAACGCGCAGGTGCAGATGTTTCTGAATGGCGAGGTCGACTATCTGGTCGCGACCGACGCGATCGGCATGGGCCTGAACCTCGACGTCGCCCATGTCGCCTTCGCCTCGCTGCGCAAGTTTGATGGCCGGCGCAGCCGCCGCCTCACGGTCAGCGAAATGGCGCAGATCGCCGGGCGCGCGGGGCGGCATCACAGGGACGGCACGTTCGGCAGCCTCGGCCATGAGGATGGCGATGCCGCCTTCACGCCCGAAGAAATCGAGGCGATCGAAGCGCACCGTTTCCCGCCGGTCGAACAGCTTTTCTGGCGCAATGGCACGCCGCGCACCGACCGGCTCGACCATCTGCTCTTCGACCTGGAGCAGAAGCCCGAACGCCCCGAACTGCGCGCCGCGCCCGAAGCCGTCGACCATGCGGTGCTGCGCCGGCTGGCCGACGATCCGCTGGTCATCGAGCGGGCGAAGGGCAAGCGCCAGGTCGACCGGCTCTGGGCCGCCTGCGGCCTGCCCGATTTCCAGAAGCTGGGCGCGGAACATCACGCCCGCACGGTCAGCCGGATCTGGCGCTTCCTGTCGGAGGGGACCGGCCATATCCCGCGCGACTGGTTCGCGCAGCAGGTCGCCCGGCTCGATTCGGTGCAGGGCGATATCGACACGCTGTCGGGCCGGATCGCCGCCGCGCGCACATGGTCCTATATCGCGCACCGCCCCGACTGGCTCGCGCATCCGGTCGAAATGGCCGAACGCACCCGCGCGCTGGAAGAAAAGCTGTCCGACGCGCTGCACGCCGCGCTGACGCAGCGTTTCGTCGACCGGCGCACATCGGTCCTGCTGCGCGATATCGGCCAGAATGCCAGCAACTTGCCGGTCACGGTAGAGCCGGATGGGAGCGTCTGTGTCGATGGCGAGACGATCGGACGACTTGACGGCTTCCGATTCTCGGTCGATCCCGCTACGCGGCATCAGGATAGAAAGATGCTTTTGGCGGCCGCGGAACGGCGCCTTGGAAAGGTATTACGAGTGAAGGCTGACGAACTGGTTGCTGCGACGGATACGGATTTTGCGCTTCTGGACGAGGCGGGACAAAATCCGGGCATCGCCTGGGGCGAGACGCCGGTAGCGGCCCTGCTGGCGGGATCGAGCCTGCTGACGCCCGAAATCCGGCTGGATCGCGCGCTTCTGGCGCTTGGCCAGGATGTGCAGAAGCAGGTCGTTGCCCGCCTCGCCGCCTGGTTCGAGGCGCAGAAGCAGAAGCATCTGCTGCCACTGGTCAAGATGGCCGACAGCGCCGCTGATCCCGCCGTGCCCCCCGTGGTGCGCGCCGTTTTCGCGCAGCTGGCCGATGCCAGCGGCGTGATCGCGCGGACCGACCTCGATTCGGCGCTGGGGCATCTCGACAAGGAGCAACGCCACCTGCTGCGCAAGGCGGGCATCGATATCGGCGTGCTCGACATTTATCATCATGGCCTGCTGAAGCCCGGCGCGGCGCGCTGGCGTTCGGCGCTGCTGGCGGCGCGCATCGCCAAGCCGTGCCTGCCGCTGCCCCAGCCCGGCCTGACCCTGATTCCGGCGGGCGAGAAGCCCGCGCAGATGGGCGCGCGAATCGCGGGCTTTCGTGGTTTCGGTGAGCAGATGCTGCGCATCGACATGGCCGAGCGCATGGCCCGCGCCGCGCATGAGGCGATCGCCAAGAACGAGCCGTTCACCCATAGCAGCCCGCAGATCGTGTCGCTGGGCCTGTCCGAACCGGCCTTCCTGCAACTGATGCGCCTCGCCGGTTTCCGTCCGATAACGCCGCAGCCGGTCGTGCCCGCACAGGAAACCGCCGTCAGCGACGCCGAAGCGGAGGCCGTGCCCGCCGTCGCTGCTGAGGGCGACGAAGCGGTAACAGCAGCCGAAACGCCGCCTGTGACCGGCGCAAACTGGGCGTTCAAGGGCCGGCAGAAGGCGCGCGGCGATCGCCCGCAAGGCGGCCGGCCGCAAGGACAGCAGACGCGCGGCCCTCAGTCGCGCGACGGCAAGCCGGCCGGCGGCAATCGCCGTCCCGGCAAGGATGGCGGTTCGCCCCGTCCCGCTTCGCCGGGCAGCAGCCCCAAGCCGGTGAACAACGCCTTTGCCGGTCTGGCCGAACTTCTGGGCCGCAATGGCTGACACGGTCTCCGGCCATGGACCGGCGCTGCGGATCGACAAGTTCCTGTGGTTCGCGCGCCTGTCCAAAAGCCGGTCGACCGCGCAGAAACTGGCCGAGGACGGGCATATCCGCCTGAACGGTCGCCGCGTCGATCGCGCCCATGCCGCAGTGCGGGCGGGCGACCTCATCACTTTCCCCCATTTCGACAATGTGCGGGTGGTGCGCGTGATCCAGCTGCCCGCCCGACGCGGCGCCGCGCCCGAAGCGCAGGCCTGTTATGAGGAGTTGACCGTCGGAGGCTGAAGTTCAGGCTGTTGGCGATCAACAATATCCTCATTGACCTTCGCGCGCGCCGGGCATAGCAGGGCGGCGCTTTTCCAAACGATAGAGTGCCCTGACAATGACCTATGTCGTGACCGACAACTGCATCCGCTGCAAATATATGGATTGCGTCGAGGTCTGCCCCGTGGACTGTTTCTACGAGGGCGAAAACATGCTGGTCATCAATCCCAACGAATGCATCGACTGCGGTGTATGCGAACCGGAATGCCCGGCCGAAGCGATCCTGCCAGACACCGAGAACGGCCTTGAGAAGTGGCTGGAACTCAACACCAAATATTCCGCCGAATGGCCCAACATCACGGTCAAGGGCGATGCGCCCGCCGATGCCGACGAGATGAGCGGCGTCGAGAACAAGCTGGAGAAGTTCTTCTCTCCCGAGCCCGGCGCGGGTAACTGACAAGGGCGGCGTTCAAGCCGCTCTTCTAGCGTCCCAAATTGCGGCACACCCCCAGACTTTGTGTCCGGGGGTGGTAATTTTGTTACGAATCTGCTAAATAGCGCCCCAACGGCCGGATACCCCCTATCCGGTCCTGGAGAATAAACTTCATGTCTCGACGGGTCGCGCCGTGGACACATCGGTATTCGGCCATCCCACGGCTTGGTACCCCTGCCCGCGACGACCCGTTCCCCGGGTGAATTGGAAAGGTATCAAATGGCTGCCAAGGCGCTGTCCTTTGACGTTGGTGATTATGTCGTTTATCCCAAGCATGGCGTTGGCCGTGTAATCGAGCTGCAGAAGGAGCAGATTGCAGGCATGGAGCTGGAGCTGTACGTGCTTCGCTTCGAAAAGGAGCGCATGACGCTCCGCGTTCCCACCAACAAGGCCGAGGGCGTGGGCATGCGCAAGCTGTCCTCCAACAAGACCCTCGAAGAATCGATGGAAACGCTCAAGGGCAAGCCCAAGGTGAAGCGCACCATGTGGTCGCGCCGCGCCCAGGAATATGAAGCGAAGATCAATTCGGGCGACCTGGTGTCGATCGCCGAAGTGACCCGCGACCTGTTCCGCGCCGACGATCAGCCCGAGCAGAGCTATTCCGAACGCCAGATCTTCGAAGCGGCCTCCAGCCGCCTCGCCCGCGAACTCGCCGCGATGGAAGAGACGGACGAGCCGACCGCGCTCAAGAAGATCCTGCGCATCCTCAACGAAGCGGCGCCCAGGCACGTCCGCGTCGAGGGCTGACAGACTTCTGCCGAGCCGACCACGGCAGGTTGATACAGGGAGGGGCGTTCCGACCGGGTCGGGACGCCCCTTCTCCTTGGATTCTTACTTGGCCTGCTATCGCCGGCGTTACTGGTCCTTGACCGTACCGGCTGCATCCTTGGCAGCATCGCCGACATCGCTTGCGGCCTGGCCGACCTGAGTCGCCGCGGTCGACACGGCATTGTCCTTGCGGCTTTGGCTGCTGATCAGGAAAAAGGCGGCGACCGCCACCACGACCACCAGCAGCAATATGGCGAACATCGCACCGCCGCCACCGCTGCGCTTTTCAATGATCGTGGTCGTCGTTGCCGGACGTTCCTGATCGACCTGATAATCGGCCATGTATCTCTCCTCCTCTTCAAGCCACCCGTCCGCTTCAATGCGCAGACTCATGGCGTTGTTCCGGAAGGCAGGAGGGCCGCGTCAGTCCGCGACGGGCACGAAAGCGCCCTTGGCGCGGTCCTTCACCACCTTGTCGGCGCGGAAGACGGAGCCGCTCATGGTGATATAGACGCCCGGCTCCGCGACCTGTGCGGTAGCGAAGGCCATGCCGAGGTTGAAGCTGGCGTCGCTTTCGCCAAAGCGCGCCGGGGCGAGCGCGCCCACCAGCACGATGGTCTTGCCGGTCATGTCCTTCAGCAGCTTCGCCGTCTCGGTCATGGTGTCGGTGCCATGGGTGATGACGATATGCTTCTCGCGCGCAGCGGCGCAGCGGGCAGCGATCAGCGCGCGGTCGGTATCGTCCAGTTCCAGGCTGTCCTTGCGGGTCACTTCCTCGATACGGAAGGGACGCTTGACGCGGGCGACCTCCAGCAGCTTCGCCATCACCGTCTCTCCGACCTGATAGTCGGACAGGGCGTCGAAATAGATCTTGTCGATCGTCCCGCCGGTGGTGAGCAGCAGGATCGGGGTTTCGGGCGATAGCATAAAGGACTCCGGGGTCGATTTTCGGGCGCCTTAGAGTGATTTCGAGTGAAATGGAACATTCCTCGGCTCGGAAATCACGGAAAACTCAGTCCCAAATGGCGCTCCCCCGAGACCGCTCCTATTCCCCGCGCGCCATCGCTTCGCCGCGATCGCGGGCAGCGGCCAGCGTGTCGGTCAGCAGCGTCAGCAGCCGATCGTCGGCGTCGAGGACGTTCAGCCCCTGCCGCGTCATGCCGCCGGGGCTGGCCACCTTGTCGGCCAGCGTCGCCGGGCTGTCACCGGCCTGGGCGTCGGCACGGGCAGCCATGTTAGCCGAACCCTGTACCGTCGCCAGCGCCATGCGCGCCGCCTGATCGGCAGGAATGCCGATCGCCTCGCCCGCGCGCGCCAGCGCGTCGGCGAAGCGGAACAGGAAGGCCGGGCCACAGCCCGACAGCGCCGTCACCTGATTGAACAGCGTCTCCTCACCGATCCATTCGGCAAGACCGAGCGGCTGGATCAGCGCGTCGATATCGGCCTTCGCCTGGCCCGAGGTCGCAGCGTCGGTGAAAAGCGCGGTCACGCCCTCCCCCAGCCCCACCGGCAGGTTGGGCATGGCGCGCACGATGTCACGAGCCGCCGGAAAGCGGGTACGCAGATCGGCCAGCGTCGTGCCGGCAAGGATCGAGACGATCCGCGTCTCTTCCCCGCAGAGCGGCGCCAGAGCGGCGGCGACATCGGCGATCTGGTAAGGCTTCATGCCCAGCAGCACGGTCGTGCCGGCGGGCAGCATCGCGGGGTAGTCGGTGATGACGCGCACACCATCGGCCACGGGCTTGCCGCTCGGCCGCAGCACGGTGACGCGCGCGGGGGCGAGGCCGCAATCGAGCCAGCGGACAAGCATCTGCCCCGCCATATTGCCGCAGCCGACGAGAAACAGATGATCGGGCCAGTTCAGCGCCATCGGATCAGGCTTCGCCGCGGGTTTCGATCAGGCTGGCGGAAATCGCCTCGGTCGGGGTCTTGCCCCCCCACAGGACGAACTGGAACACCGGATAGAAGCGCTCGCATTCGTCGATCGCGGTTTCGACCAGCAACTGCGCCTGATCGAGCGTCAATACGCCGCCCGCCCCCAGCAAGGCGCCATGGCGGAACAGGACGATGCCGGACGACGACCACAGCTCGAAATGGCCGATCCACAGTTGCTCGTTGATCAGGCCCAGCGTCTCGTAGATGGTCGCGCGCTTGTCCTCGGCCACGCGGACGTCGGGCAGCGCGAGCAGTTGGAGTACCTGATCCTCGTCGCGCCAGATGCCGCGCAGCTCATATTGCGCCCACGACCCCTGCGTGTTCGCGACGATCTCATCCTCGCCGACCTGGTCGAAGCTCCAGCCATGCGCCTCGAAATAGGCCGCAAGCATGTCGATCGGCGCAGCTTCCTGGCCGCCATGTTCAAATTCGTCGCTATCCATCATCGCCGGGCCTTATCACCGCGTGCGGCGAAAGGACAGAAGGGATCAGTCCGCGTCCCTGGGCGCGTCCGCTGCCTTGGGCTTGGCGGCCTTGACGCTTGTGGTCACTGGCTCGCCACTCTTGCCTTCCAGCGCGTCGAGCCGGGCCTTCAGCAGCTCGACCTCTTCGCGCGCAGAGGCGGCGACCGCCTTCACCGCGTCAAATTCCTCGCGCGACACGAAATCCATGCCGCCGATCCAATCCTTGGCGCGTTCACGGGCATTGGATTCGAATTCCCGCGTCATGCCCGCCACGGTGCCGGCGGCGCCGTTCACCAGCTTGGCCAGATCGTCGAAAAAGCGGTTCTCGCTCTGCATTGCACTTATCCTCTTTGCGGCGCACGGATGGGCGCGCCCGAAATTCATATCTGGGTCTTGAGCGCCGGCGCGACAAGGGTCGGGGCATCCGGGTTCAGGCGGCCGATCTCATAGTTGAGGAAGGAGGCGAAAGCCAGCCAGCAGAGATAGGGCAGCAGCAGCGCGCCCGCGAACCGCCGGATCGGCCAGAACAGCGCGATCGTGGCCGCGACGGCGACGAACAGCGCCAGGATCAGTACCAGTGCGCTGTCGACCTGATGCGCGCGGAAGAAGAGCGGCGACCAGGCGAGGTTCATCACCAGCTGGATCAGGAAGAGTGCGATCGCCGCGCTCCGTCCCCTCGCCCCGCGGGCGTGCAGTACGATGGCGAAGGCGAGCGCCATCATCACATAGAGGATGGTCCACGCGACACCGAACGCCCAGCCCGGCGGCATCAGCGCCGGCTTTTCCAGCGCGTCGAACCAGCGATTGCCATAGCCGCTATTGGCCAGCTTCCCCGACAGGAAACCCAGAAACACGATGGCGGGAACCGTGACGAGCGCCCAACGGAGATAGGCGAGACGCAACTGACCTTGGGACGCAATCTGGTTCATCGACAGCAACACCCCCCATCCGGAGCGCTCTGCATCAAATCCGATGCAGGGCGCTCCAATCCCTTGTTGTCGCATCGCTTCTCGCGATGCTCATGTCACTCAGCCGGTTCAGGCGAATCCTTGAGCGCCGAATCCAGTTTCCGGCTGACGGTTTGCGGAGAAACCGTGCGCTTGGCAACGCGTGAATAGAAAATGGGGATCAGGAACAGGGTGATGAGCGTCGCGAGGCTGACGCCGAACACCACGACCACGCCGATCGAATGGCGCGCCGCAGCCCCCGCCCCGCCCCGGATAACCAGCGGCACCGCGCCGATCACCGTCGCGATCGACGTCATCAGGATCGGGCGCAGGCGGCGCTTGGCAGCCTCGCGGATCGCTTGCGCGATTTCCATCCCCTCGTCGCGCAGTTGGTTGGCGAACTCCACGATCAGGATGCCGTTCTTGGCGGCGAGGCCGACCAGCATGACGATGCCGATCTGGCTGTAGAGGTTGATCGACCCGCCGGTGATCGCCAGCCCCAGCGCGCCGCCCGCCACAGCAAGGGGCACGGTGGCGATGATGACGCCGGGGTGGATGAAGCTTTCGAACTGGGCCGCGAGCAGCAGATAGACGAGCAGGATGGTGAGGCCGAATACCAGCCAGATCGACCCGCCGGTTTCGCGCAGCGACTGGCTTTCGCCGCGATAGCCGATCGCCAGCACTTCAGGAGATTGCCGCGCCTGATCCTCCAGATAGCCGAGCGCCTGCCCCAGCGAGGTGCCGGGCGCCAGCGCCGCCGTCAGGGTGATGGCGCGCAGCTTGTTGTAACGGTTGAGCTGGCGCGGGCCGGCCACTTCGCGGATCGTCACCAGCGCCGACAGCGGCACCAGCGCGCCGGTGCGGCTGCGCACGTTGATCCGTTCCAGATCGGCCTTGGTCCGGCGTCCCGCATCCTCCGCCTGCACCAGCACGCGATATTCCTCGCCCCGGTCGACATAGGTGGTGACGCGGCGCGAACCGAGCAGGCTCTGCAACGCCTGGCTGACGTCGTTCACCGACACGCCCAGGTCGCCGGCGCGTTGCAGATCGGTATCGATCCGCATTTGCGGCTTGGTTTCCTTGTAATCGCTGTCAAGGTTGATGAGGCCCGGATAGGCAGCGGCGGCCGCCATGATCCGGTCGCGCGCGGCGACCAGCCCTTCATAGGTGGCGCCGGCCAGCACGATATTGACTGGCAGGCCGCGCCCGCGTCCCAGCCCTGAACGCGGCGCCGCATTACCGCGGACGCCCGGCTGGTCGGCGATCACCTTGTTGATGATGGTCGCGACTTCCGCCGTGGTGATGGTGCGATCCTCCCACGGGCGGAGGAAGGCGATGACGTTGCCGCTGTTGAAATCGTCAGTAGTGCCGAAGCCCGCCGGGGTACGAATGACCAGATTCTGGAGCGTCCCATCCTTGCGCAGGAAGGACAGATCATCCTCGATCTTCTTCATATAGGCCATCATCCGTTCAAAGCCGGTACCTTCGGGCGCGCTGATCTGCGCCTCGACCACGCCGGTATCCTCGGCCGGGGCCAGTTCGCTCGGCAGGCGAGTGAAGAAGAAGCCGGCCACGCCCAGGAACAGCAGCACGCCCAGCAGCGGCAACAGCGGCTTGCGGAGCGCCCCGTCGAGCCAGCGCGCATAGCCGCTCTCCAGCCGCTGGAAACGGTCGTCGATCCAGCGCGCCAGCCGCCCGCGCTCGGCTGTCCTGAGCAGTTTCGAGCAGAGCATCGGCGCGAGGCTCAAGGAGATGAAGCCGGAAAAGGCGATGGCCGCGATCATCGCGATGGCGAGTTCGCGGAACAGCAGGCCGGTCTGTCCGGCAAGGAACATCACCGGCACGAACACGGCGCACACGACGAGCGTGGTCGAGATGATGGCGAAGCCCACCTGCCGCGTGCCGAGATAGGCGGCGACGAGCGGATCGTCGCCCTGCTCGACGCGGTGATAGACATTTTCCAGCACGACGATGGCGTCGTCGACCACCAGGCCGATGGCGAGCACGAAGGCGAGCAGGGTCAGCAGGTTGATCGACAGGCCGAGCAGCCACATCACGGCGCAGGTGGCGAGCAGGCAGATCGGCACCGTCACCGCCGGGATGATGGTGGCGCGCACCGATCCCAGGAACAGGAAGATGACGAGGATGACGAGCAAGGCCGCTTCCAGCAGCGTATCGTACACATTGTCGATCGCGCGTTCGATGAACAGGGACTCGTCGGTGCCGATGGCGACCTTCATGCCCTTGGGCAGGGTCGGTTCCAGCTCCTTGATCAGCGCCTTGGCCTTTTGCGCGACCTCCAGCGTGTTGGCGCCCGACTGACGGATGATGCCGATGCCGATCGCCGTGCCCTGGTTGGACCGGAAGCTGCTATAGGGATTTTCCGCTCCCTCCTCGATCCGGGCGACGTCGCCCAGCGTCACCAGATGCCCGTCTGCACCGCGCCCGACCACCAGTTGGCCGAACTGGTCGGGGGTCGCAAAGGGCCGCTCGACACGCAGCGTCTGATTCTGGTCCTTCGATTCGAAACGGCCGGCGGGCAGTTCGACATTCTGGGTGCGCAGCGCAGCCTCGACATCGGCCGGGGTCAGACCGAAGGCGGCCAGCTTTTCGGCGTTGAACCAGATGCGGGTCGACGGCCGCGCCTCGCCGCCGATATTGACGCGGGCGACGCCATCGATCGCAGCGAAGCGGTCGGCGATATTGCGGTCGAGATAGTCGCTGATCTGGATCGGCGACCAGCCGGGGCGGGAAAAGGCGAGGAACAGGATCGAGCGCGCGTCGGAATCGACCTTGCGGATTTCGGGCGCGAGCGCGTCCTCCGGCAGATCCTCCGTCACCGATCCCACGCGGTCGCGCACGTCATTGGCAGCGCTGTCGATATCGCGCGACGGATCGAACTCGATATTGATGTTCGACGTGCCGTCCTGCGACGTCGAGGTGATGGTCTGGATGCCCTGCACGCCAGCGACCGCATCCTCGATCAGCTGCGTGATGCGGGTTTCCACGACCGAAGCGGCCGCGCCGGTATAGGTCGTTTCGACCGACACGATCGGCGGGTCGGTGTCGGGATATTCGCGGACCGACAGGCTCATCCAGCCGACGATGCCGACGATGCAGAGCAGCACCGCGACGACCGCGGCGAAGACGGGACGGCGGACGGAAAGGTCGGACAGCTGCATGGCGCGGCCCTTAGCCGGCGGCCTTGGGGGCGCCATTGCCCTTATCGTCGGCCTTCCTGTCGCCGGCGAGGCGGACGGTCATGCCGTCGGTCAGCTTGACCACGCCCTCGGTCACGACCTTCTGCCCCGGCTTCACGCCGCCGGTGATTTCGACCTGGCCATTCTGGCGGATGCCGGTTTCGACCTTGGTACGCTTGGCGGTGCGGTCCTCCAGCACGAACACGAAGCGTTCGTCGCCATCGCCGACCACAGCGAGTTCGGGCACGGCCAGCGACTGGCGCTGGCGGGCGAGGACGCTGACGGTCAGCAGCATACCGGGCTTCAGCGCCTTGTCGGGATTGGGCAGGATCGCGCGCACCTTCACCGCGCGGGTGGCGGGGTCGATCACCGGGTCGATCGTCGCGATCGTGCCGTTGAACGGACGATCGGGCCAGGCGGCCGACACGGCCTTGATCGGCATGCCTTCGCGCAGCATCGACAGGCGGGTTTCGGGGACCGTGAAATCCAGTTTGATGCGGCTGATGTCGCTGACCGTGGCGATCGGCGTGCCGGCGGTCACGATCGCGCCGGGCGATACGGTCCGCAGACTGACCCAACCGGCGAAGGGCGCGCGAATGATGCGATCGCCGATTGAGGCGCGGGCGAGTTCCGCATTGGCGCGGGCGGCGTTGGCGAGCGCCGTCTGCTGCTCCAGCGTCGCGCCGGTGGCGAAGCCGCGCACCTTGAGCGCTTCGATGCGCTGGAGCTGTTGGCCTGCCTGCAATGCGGTCGCCTCGGCAGAGGCGAGTTCGGCCTTTTCCTGGCCAACCGCGAGCGTCGCGATCACTTGACCCCGCGACACGAAGCCGCCGTCCGCGAAATTGAGCGCGGTAATCCGCTCCGTCACGGGCGCGGACAGCACGACCTGTTCATTGGCAAGTGCGGTACCGACCGCCTCGACATTGTCGGTGAAGCTGGCGGACGCGATGGCAACGGCTTCGACCAGCGGCACGGCGCGCGGCTTCTGCTGTTTCTCGCCGGTGCAACCGGCAAGACAAAGGGCTGTGAGAATGACAGGCAGGTACGGGCGCATGACGGAGGGCTATCGGGCCTTTCAGCGCGACACAATGGACCCTTGTGTCGCGGCATGTATCATTATGTATCGGGGGCGGAGAACGAAGCTGGGTCGGTTATCCGCCAGCCCGCGCACAGATAAGAAATTCTACATTGCCCTGCGGCCCGGTAATCGGGCTTTGCGTCAAGCCGGTGACGGTCCAGCCCGCTTCACGCACCCAGTCCTGCACCTCCGCGCAGACCCGTTCGTGAATCGCGGGGTCGCGCACCACGCCGTTCTTGCCCACTTCCTCGCGCCGCGCCTCGAACTGCGGCTTGATGAGCGCGACAAGATGCGCGCCGGGCTTCGCGAAGGTGATCGGCTTTTCCAGCACCTTGACGAGCGAGATGAAGCTGGCGTCGCAGACGATGATATCGACCGCTTCGGGAATATGGGCGTCGGTCAGGATGCGGGCGCTGGTCTGTTCATGCACCACGACCCGATCGTCGGAGCGCAATTTCCAGGCAAGCTGGTTGGTGCCGCTGTCGACGGCATAGACCTTTGCCGCGCCATTGGTCAGCAGTACGTCGGTGAAGCCGCCGGTCGAGGAGCCGACGTCGATCGCGACGAAGCCGGTCACGTCGATCGCAAACTCCTCCAGCGCATGGGCCAGCTTGATCCCCCCGCGCGATACCCAGGGATGATCGCGGCCGCGCACGTCCAGGTCCGCGTCAGCGGGCACCTGCTGCCCGGCCTTCTCGACTTTCCGGTCGCCCAGATAGACGAGGCCGGCGAGGATCAGCGCCTGCGCGCGCGCACGGCTTTCGGCGAGGCCATTGTCGACGAGCAACTGGTCGGCGCGCACTTTCGCCATCAGGGCACCAGCGCGGTCAAGGTGGCGGGGGTCAGCAATTGCGGCAATGTCTGGGCCTCCTTGCCCGGCGCATACCAGAGGTAAAGGGGAACGCCGGAACGGCCCTGGCCTTCGAGGAAGCGGGTAATGGCGGGATCGGCATTGGTCCAGTCGCCGACCATGACGGAGACGCCCGCTTTTTCAAAGGCCGCGCGGGTTTCGGCGCGATCGATGGCAGCGGCTTCATTGGCCTTGCAGGTCAGGCACCAGTCGGCGGTGAAATAGAGGAAGACCGGTTTGTTGGCGGCGCGCAGTTCACCCAGCTTCTGGACATCGAACCGGACAATTTCACCGTTTTGTTCTGCGGCGATTGGCGCGCTGGTCGGCAGCGCGATGGCAGCCCCGCCCAGCAGGGCGCTGCCGACGATCGCCGCGATCAACCCACCCCCCTTGCCGATCCGCTGGCGACCGCCCAGCCACCAGAGCAGCAACGCCAGCAGCAGCGCTGCGCTCAGACCGATTGTCATGCCCCACACGCCGCGTTGCTGCCCCAGCAACCAGACAAGGCCCAGCGCGGTCAGGAACATGGGGATGGCCAGTATCTTCTGGAACCTGCCCATCCAGCCGCCGGGTTTCGGCAGACGATTGCGCAGCGCGGGGATATAGGCGAGCAGCAGGAAAGGCAGCGCGAGGCCAAGCCCCAGCCCCGCGAACACCGCGAGCGCGGCGGGCAAGGGCAACAGTAGCGCCGCCCCCATCGCCGCCGCCATGAAGGGGCCGGTGCAGGGTGTCGCGACGAAGGCTACCAGCGCCCCGGTCCAGAAGGAGCCGGCAACGCCGCCCTTGCCGACAAGCCCCTCGCCGCCGCCATAGGCGCGCAATTCGAACAGGCCAGCCAGGTTGAAGGCGATCGCCGTCACCAGCAGCAGCAGCGCCAGGATGATGCGCGAATCCTGCAACTGAAAGGCCCAGCCGACCGCACTCCCCGCCGTCCGCAGCGCCAGCAACAACCCGCCCAGCGCAAGACAGGTGAGGATGACGCCCAGCGTGTAGGCCAGCGCTTCCCGCCGCACGCTGCGTTCGTCGCCGCCTGCCTTGGCCAGTTTCATCGCCTTGATGCCCAGGATCGGGAACACGCACGGCATGATGTTGAGCAGCAGCCCGCCCAGGATCGCGCCGCCCAGCGCGGCGAGGATCGCGCTCCACTGGCCGCCTCCGCCGGATGCCGACGCCACCTCGCCGGACCTGGCCGTCAGCAGGAAGCCGACATGATCGCCGGTCCGCAGCACCGCCTGCACTGCGCCATTCCTGCTCCCCTCACCCGCATCCGTTTCGACCAGCAGCCGGTCGCCGTCGCGCGTCACCGTCTGCGGCGCGGCATAGCGCAGCAGCCCTTCGGCCAGCGCGAAGAGATGGACCTCGCTCGCTTGCGCGCTGGCGGGGAACGGCACCGAAAGGCGCAGCTTGCCGTCTTTCAGCGCATAGGTCGCTTCCGAACCCAGCGGCCGGGGCAGATGGGTGCGCCAGCCGTCGAAACGGGTGCGCTCCGTCGGTGCGACGCTGCCGTCGCCCGCGATCAGGTCCAGCGTCAGTTCGCCGCTTTCGGGTACGCAGACCTTGTCGGTGCAAGCCAGCCATTGCGCCTTCGCCCGCACCGGCAGGCGCGTACCCGGCGCGATGTCGGGCGCGACCTTCAGGTCCGCCAGCACCGCATAGGGGCCTTCATAGACATGGTTCATCAGGCCCGAAATCAACAGAGTCTCGGGCACCGGATAGCGCAGCGGGCCTACGCTCACTCCCTTGGGCAGGGTCCAGTCGACCGTCATGCCAAGGCCCGCGTCCCCCGGATTTTCCCAATAGCCGTGCCAGCCCTGTTCGGGCGCCATCGCGAAGGCAATGGTCGTGCCCTTGCCCGGTGCGGGATTGTCGCTTTCGCTGTCCAACTGCGCGGCGATATGCGCCGTACCGCCTCCGAAGGCGCTTTGCGCGGCTGCGGTGGACGTCTGTACGGTGAACAGGCCTGCCAGCAGAGCAAGCGTCATGAATATGACTTGAAAAATCCGCATCGGGCCTCTGGTCGCGTGGATGCAAGGGGGCTAGGTCGCTCCCTATCCGCCGTCAAGGCATGAGAAGGTACTGCATATGTTGAAAAGAGTCGCCGCCGCCCTGTTGCTCGCTACCGCCCTTGTCCCGGTCGCACCGGTCGCGGCGCAAAGCCCTGCTCCGGCACCTGCTGCCGCAGCGCCCGCAACAGCCGCCTTCGCGACTCCGCCCAAGCTGATCGTCGCGATCAGCGTTGACCAGTTTTCCGCCGACCTGTTCAGCGAATATCGCCAATATTATACCGGCGGCCTCAAGCGCCTGACGACGCAAGGCGCGGTCTTCCCGCGCGGCTATCAGAGCCACGCCGCGACCGAGACCTGCCCCGGCCACTCGACCATCCTGACCGGCAGCCGCCCGTCGCGCACCGGCATCATCGCCAACACCTGGTTCGACCTCGACACCCAGCGCGAGGACAAGGCGGTCTATTGCGCCGAGGATGAGACCCAGCCGGGCACCAACAGCAACGACTATGTCGCATCGCCCATCCATCTGAAGGTGCCGACGCTGGGCGGTCGGATGAAGATCGCGAACCCCGCCACCCGCGTCGTGTCCGTTGCCGGCAAGGACCGCGCCGTCATCATGATGGGCGGGCCGACCGCCGACCAGAGCTGGTGGCTGACGCCCAAGGGCTATGTCAGCTACAAGGGCATTCCTACCCCACCGCTGGTCGCCAAGGTGAACGAGCAACTGGCCGCACGCCTCGCCCAGCCCAATCCGGGCTTCGAGCTGCCACCCCAGTGCGCGGCGAAGGATTTCGCGGTCAATATCGGCGCGGGCCAGACCGTCGGCGACGGCCGCTTCGCGCGCGACGCGGGCGACTTCAAGAAGTTCCGCGCGTCGCCCGAGCAGGATGCGCTGACGCTGGTGCTGGCCGCCGGTGCGATCGAGAGCATGGGCCTTGGCAAGCAGGCGCAGACCGACATCATCTCGATCGGCCTGTCGGCGACCGATTATGTCGGCCACACCTATGGCACCGAAGGCACGGAAAGCTGCATCCAGGTCGACCGGCTCGACCGCGAGCTGGGCGCCTTCTTCGATCGTCTGGACAAGGACGGGATCGACTATGTGGTGGTGCTGACCGCCGACCATGGCGGCCATGACCTGCCCGAGCGGCATCAGGAAAATGCGATGCCGATGGAAGCCCGTGTCGATGCGGCACTGACGCCCAAGGCTCTGACCGCGGCGATCGGCGCGAAGACGGGCCTGACCGGCAAGAAGCTGATCTGGGGCGACGGCCCTGCGGGCGACCTCTATTTCGACAAGGGGCTGACGAAGGCCGAGCGCGCGAAGGTAGAGGCCGAGACGCTGAAGCTGCTGCGCGCCCATCCGCAGGTGCAGACCGTCTTCACCAAGGCGGAAATCGCCGCCGCCCCCGCCCCCTCCGGTCCGCCCGAAAGCTGGAGCCTGCTTCAGGAAGCCCGCGCCAGCTTCGACCCGCAGCGGTCGGGCGACCTGCTGCTGCTGCTGAAGCCGCGCGTCATGTCGATCCCCGACGGCACCAAGGGCTATGTCGCGACCCATGGTTCGCCCTGGGACACGGATCGCCGCGTGCCGATCCTGTTCTGGCGCAATGGCATGCGCCATTTCGAACAGCCGCTGGGCGTCGAGACGGTCGACATCCTGCCGACGCTGGCCGCGCTCATCAAGCTGCCGGTGCCCAAGGATCAGATTGATGGGCGCTGTTTGGACCTGATCGCCGGCGAAGGCGACAGCTGCGCGCAGTAATGCGTGGCCGTTCATTTCGGGCGGGTCGGGAAACGGGGAGCATCGCGCTATCCGTTTCCCGACCCGCCCGAAGCGATCGGAAGTTGGGTTACGGCGGTAATGCAAGCGCCTGAATACGACCAGGAATTGCCGTCCGTTTGTTTCGCGGCCGCGCCTGAAATCCGCCGTTTCCCGCAGCCGTCATCCCGGACTTGATCCGGGATCTATTTAGAGCTTCCTCACGACCGTGGCGCTGAATGGATCCTGACTTTCGTCAGGATGACGGCTGTAGGTAAATGGCAACAAGCGACCAGTTGCGGACATTTGAGGGGCGAGATAGTCATATGCTATGTCTCTCAAACGCTACTTGATGACCTGCTACATCATAACGCTAAGCCTGCTTCTCCTAGCAGGATTTATGCTGTCCATTACTGATCCAAACGCGAAATTTTTAGGTTGGCTGGTTCTCGCTCCTATACTGTCAACAGTGAATACCTTTATACAAATTTTCCCTTTTGCTCGCATGGTTCCGGTACACAAGCGTCATGGCTTTTGGTCTTACAAATGGACGAGCATCATTTTCATCGCTTTTCCCGCTTGTGTGCTAATGCTTGGCGTTCTGATAGCGGCAATTGACGCTCTTACCGCGAGCTAACCGTCCGCTTCCCACCCCATTGCGTCATTCCCGCGCAGGCGGAAATCCATCTCTTGACGTGACCCCAAGCACTAGGCCGGGGAGATGGATCCCCGCCTCCGCGGGGATGACGAATTCAAGGATGGCCCACTTTCCACGCCTCTCGACGACGCGCCGACCTCAGATATTCTCCCCGATCCCGTCCGTGCTTTCCAGCAGTGCATGGACGCGGTGGGGGGCCGAGACCTCGACGCGGCTCGTGACTTCATAGTGCGCCTTGGCCTGGCGCACGTTGGAATCGGCCGGCACGCTGTCGGTCAGCCAGACATTGCCGCCGATCACCGACCGGCTGCCGACGATGATCCGGCCTAGCACCGTCGCCCCCGCATAGATGACCACGTCATCCTCGATGATCGGATGGCGCGGCAGTGCCTTTTCGAGCTGGCCCTTCTCGTCCGCGGGAAAGCTGCGCGCGCCCAGCGTCACGCCCTGATAGAGGCGCACCCGATTGCCGACGATCGCCGTCTCGCCGATGACGACGCCTGTGCCATGGTCGATGAAGAAGGACTGGCCGATGGTCGCGCCGGGGTGGATGTCGATCCCGGTCTTGCCATGGGCGATTTCCGAAATGATCCGCGCCACCAGAGGCGCGCCCAGATCATGCAGTCGATGTGCCAGCCGGTGATGGATGATCGCCAGCATGGACGGGTAGCAGATCAGCACCTCGTCCACGCTGCGCGCGGCGGGATCGCCCAGGAAGGCGGCATCGACATCGGTGTCGAGCAGCACGCGCAGCGCCGGCAGGCTCTGCGCGAAACCGCCGATGATGCGCGCGGCTTCGCGGTCCACCACCTGCGCCGGCTCGTCCTTCAGCGCGTAGATCAGTTCCAGCCGGATCTGCCCGTAAAGGCGGCTCAGGACCGTTTGCAGCGTCTCGGCGACATAGGCGTCTTCATTGTGAAGCCGCACGAAGCTGGGGCCGAGGCGCAGCGGGAAAAGCGCGCCGCACAGCGACTGCATGATCTTGGTCAGGTTGTCGCGCGAGGGGAAACCCTCCGCACCATATTCGGCATGATGCTGCTGCGCCTGCCGCCAGCGGCTGCGCGCGACGCCCAGGTCCGCGACAAGCTGGTCCAAATCCCAATATCCCTCGACCCCATGCCCTTCTGTGCTGCGGTCGTCTTTCGGTCCGTCTGCGATCATATCCGCCTCATATCTCTATGGCGACGGCATAGCTTGGGCGCGGGCGCGGTGATAAACGAGTTTTGCTTGGGGTCGGACAGTTTCTCTTTTAGGCGCGGGTCGCGGCCTTGGGCAGATGCAGGCAGATTTCGGCACGCAGCCCGCCTTCGGGCCGGTTGGCGAGCAGGAACTGGCCGCCCTCCGCCTTCACCGCCTTATCCACGATGGCAAGGCCCAATCCCAGCCCACGCGTGTTACGCTGGCGCGCATCGTCGAGGCGGGAGAAAGGCCGCAGCACCTCCTCCAGACGTTCGCGCGGTATACCGGGCCCGTCATCGTCAACGCGGATCAGCACCTCGCTGCCCTTGCGCTCCAGCGAGACGCGGGCGCGATCGCCGTAATGCAGCGCATTCTCGATCAGGTTGCGTACCGAGCGGCGCAGCGACAGGCCGCGCACCTCCATCTCCAGATGGTCGGGCCCCTCATAGGTGACGTCCTGATCATGGTCCTGGAAGGCATCGACCACGGTCGCGATGCTGACGGCGATGTCGGTGCGGACCGGCGGCTCGGGATCCTTCTCTCCCCCCAGGAAGGCAAGCAGCGATTCGAGCATCGCCCCCATTTCCTCCAGGTCGCCGCCCATGGCTTCCTGCACCTCCGGATCCTTCACCATCTCCAGCCGCAATTGCAGACGGGCGAGCGGTGTGCGCAGATCGTGGCCGACCGCCGCCAGCGTCTCGGTCCGTTCGTTGATCAGGCGATGGATGCGCGCCTGCATCGCGTTGAAGGCGGTGATCAGGTTGCGCACGTCATTGCTGCCGGCTTCCGGCACGACCACTTCCGACCCGCGCCCGATCTTGTGCGTCGCATGGGTCAGGTCGCGCAGCGGCGCGAGCGTCCGGCGCATCAGCAGCAGCCCCGCCAGCAGCAGCGCCAGCACCGGGATCAACGCCAGACCCATGCGGCCGATGGTGAAGGCCCATTTGCCTCCACTATGGTGCATCCCGAAATAGAGCCAGCTGCCGTCGTGCAGCTGGACGCCGCCATTGACCTCCGAATGGCGGCCGGGGGTCAGGCGCAGCCACAGGCCCGATTTTTCGAGACTGGGTTCCCAGGTCACGATCTGACGCCGCATCCGCTCCAGTTCGGGCGACAGCGGCGGCGGCGGCGGGGCGGCCGGCGACCAGTGGACGTCGTAGCGATCGGTGGTGAGTTGCAGGCCGAGCGCCGGACGCTCCCCGCGCGGCTGTTCGGCGAGCAGCTTGCGGGCGATGACGAGATGTTCGGCCAGCCGCCGCGCCTCGTCATCCTGTAGCGAAAGGTGGCTGGCCCGCTCGTAGATCAGCGTGCCGACCGCAAATTCCAGCGTAACAGTCAGCAGCAGGATCGCAAAGAGCCGGCCGAGCAGCCCCAGCGATCCCCTGACATGGCGCCTCAAGCGCGGCTGACCTCTGCGTTGAACATATAGCCGACACCACGGACGGTGGTGATCGGCGCGCCCTTGTTCTCGGTCGACAGCTTGCGGCGCAGGCGGCTGACGAGGACGTCGATGCTGCGGTCGCTGCTGTCGCCCATGCGGGTGCGCGACAGTTCGATCAGCCGCTCGCGCGCGATGACGCGCTGCGGGTGGCTGAGGAAGGAACCGAGCAGGTCGAACTCCGCGCCTGTCAGGTCGACGATCGCGCCGGTCGGGGACCGCAACTCACGACGCGGGAAGTTGACGCTCCAGCCGTCGAAATGGGCTTCGCTCTCGCGATGCTCGTCTGGGCCGCGCTCAACACCAACGCGGCGCAGGATGGCGCGGATGCGGGCGATCAGTTCGCGCGTGCCGAAGGGCTTGGGAAGATAATCGTCGGCGCCCAGTTCGAGGCCGACGATGCGGTCCGTCTCGCTGCCCTTGGCGCTGATGAAGATGATGGGGACGTCGCTCTTGCGACGAATCTGGCGGCACAGGTCGATGCCGTTGGTGCCGGGCAGCATGACGTCGAGTACGACCAGATCGACCGGGCCGGCATCGAAGGCCACCCACATTTCCGGTCCCGATGATGCGGGGCGAACCTGGTAGCCATGTTCCTGGAGCGCGCGGGCGGTCAGCGTGCGCAGCGGCGGATCGTCTTCGACGAGGATGATCGACGGGGCGGTCATGGGAGCGTCAGCGCGGACAAGGACATGCACCGGAGATAGGCCCCGCCCTGATGGGGGTCAACCGCGCGGCCGGCTGGAAAGGGGCAATCGCGACTGTAGCAACAATTTGTCACGACAGGGAAAGAGGTCGGCCCACCATATGGCGGGCCGACCTCCTTTGACGGATCAGAAGGCCGCCGTGAGCGAGAAGACGACCTGGCTACGCACGATCGACTTGCCGGCATTGTCGGCATCCGCGACCGACAGGTTCGGACGCAGATAATTTTCCTCGACGCGGGCGATATCGGTATCGACATAGGCGATGCCCAGCGTCAGCGGCGTGCCGGGGATGGCAAGGTCGGCACCGACCAGCCAGTCCATATATTTGCCGGTCGGCGCGACCGAAGTGCCGTTCGGGCCAAGGCCGCTATTGCCCTTCGAATAGCCCAGATGCGCCTTCAGCGTGACCGGTGTGTTGGGAACCGAACCGCTGACATCGCCCCAGATGTAGAGGTTGTCGTTCTTCTTGCCGGGGCTGTCGGGAATGCCCAGCGCATAGGTGTCGGCGCTGTTATACCATTTGCCGAGCGCCTGCTGCTTGGGCGCATAGGCGACGCCGAGCAGACCCTTGACCGGCCCTAACTGGCTCGACAGCTTGACATAGGGTTCGGCGAAATCGGTTTCGTCCGCGCCCGACGGATACATGTACCAGGTCAGGCCGACGTCCAGCGTCGTGCTTTCGTTGAGCGGAATGGCATAGCCTGCGAACAGGTCCAGCTCGATGCCAGCGCCGCCGAAGGTGCCCCAGCCAGCGAGGTTGGATGCCCAGGTGCCGGCATAAGCGCCACTTTCATGGGTTGCGGTGATGCCGCCCTGCACGGCCATGGCCTTGTCCGACTGCGACACGCCACGGAAGCGATAGTCGGACACGAGGCCGACGCTGCCGGAGACGGTGACGGGGCTGGTGGGTTCTTCCTGAGCAAAGGCCGGCGCGCTGGAGAAAAGCGCGAGGGCGGCACAGGCGATCTGGTACTTCATGAACATTCCCCTTTTACGTTGGAATGTTCCGTCCTGCATCCGCTGCTCGGAGATCTTTGGTTGATCGTCCCCAATGCCAGCGGATGTCTTTGGACTATTCCCTCCCGTCGCGCAGGCAAACCGCTTTTACTGCAACTGCGAAAGGATGAGGCCCGTTGTGATATTGAAACCACGGTTAATTGCTAGAGTCGCAACTAATGTTTCTATTTCATTTCCTAATTGCAACAGGACAAAGAAAAGCCGCCGTGCCAAGGGGGGAGGCACGGCGGCTAAGGGGTCGCCTTCAACGGGGGTGGAGTCAGGCGACCAGTTGGCGCATCCGTCCGGTAGCGCCGAACAGCTCGACCGGGGCGCCGGCGCCGCGACGGCGATCGACCCACTCGCGCAGCATTTCCGCGCAGGTATGGTCGATATGGCCGAGGCGCTCGACATTCAGGATGACGAGGCCGGCTGCCGGCAGCGATTCGAGCTTCGCCGACAGCTTGGGCAGGCTAAGGAAGGTGGCGGTGCCGCGCAGCGCCAATTCATGCGCGTCGCCGCGGCTTTCCTCCTCGACCTTCAGGCGCAGCTTCCTGGCATGCGGCAGCAGTTCGATCATCGACAAGCCAATACCCACGAGCACGCCGGTCAGCAGGTCGGTTGCGACAACGCAGATCAGCGTCGCTGCCCACACCACGGCCGGGAGCGGGCCATAGAGGTGGAAGAGATGCTTGACATGCGCGACGCTCACCAGACGGACGCCGGTGATGACGAGGATGCCGGCCAGCGCAGCCATCGGGATTTCACGCAGCAGCCAAGGCAGCAACGCGACGAAGCCCAGGATCCAGACGCCGTGCAGGATTGCCGACATACGGGTCTTGGCGCCCGCCTGGACGTTGGCCGACGAACGGACGATGACACCGGTCATCGGCAGCGCGCCGGCAAAGCCGCAAAGCAGGTTGCCCACGCCCTGCGCGCTCAGTTCCTTGTTGTAGTTGGTCCGCACGCCGTCATGCATGCGATCGACTGCCGCCGCCGACAGCAGCGTTTCGGCGCTGGCGATGAAGGCGATGGCAAAGGCGGTGGCGATGACGGCCGGGTTCATCAGCTGCGCCAGCAGACCCTGCTCGGGCAGGCTGACCGCAGCCACGATCGATTCCGGTACGACCACGCGTGCGACGTTCAAGCCCAGCGCGAAGGCTACGATCGTCGCCAGCACGACGCCGACCAGGGCTCCCGGCACCAGCTTCATCGACGCGGGGCGGAACTTCTCCCAACCCAGCATGCCGAAGATGGTGACGAGGCCGACCGCAAAGGCAGTGGCGGCGTCGCTGTTCGACAGGCCGAGAATCTGGCCCGGCATGGCGATCAGATTGTGTAGGCCGCTCGACAACGGCTTGTCGTCGAACAGCACATGGAACTGGCCGACCACGATCAGCACGCCGATACCCGCGAGCATGCCATGCACGACCGCCGGCGAAATGGCGCGGAACCAGCCGCCGACCTTCATCAGGCCGGCGATCACCTGGATCGCACCGGCAAGGATCAGGATCGGGCCGAGGGCGGACAGCCCCTGTTCGCGCACGATTTCAAAGACGATGACGGCAAGACCGGCCGCAGGACCGCTGACCTGAAGCGGCGAGCCTGCCAACAGGCCGACGACGATGCCGCCGATGATGCCGGTGATCAGGCCCTTTTCCGGCGGCACGCCGGACGCAATGGCGATGCCCATGCAGAGCGGCATGGCCACCAGGAAGACGACGATCGACGCCGTGAAGTCGCGGCCGAATGAGCCGCCGGAAAGAGCCTTCAACATGATTTACTCCGCCGCTTGGGCATAAGCTGATTCGCCTGCAAGGCGACGGCCGTGGGGAAGCGCTACAGGCATCGTCTGGCCTTCACGCAAGGGCGAGAAGCGGCCGGTTTCGCCGTCGAGTCCGAGCACCTGGCCGGCATGGATATCGACATACCAGCCGTGAAGGGCGATCTCACCACGGGCGATGCCCGATGCGACCGATGGATGGGTGCGCAGATGGGCAAGCTGGGCAACGACATTTTCCAGCGCCATGTTGCGCAGCTTTTCAGCATCGCTCAGGTCGTCGGCATAGCTTTCGCGGCAGACCTTCTGTGCAGCATGGCTGTGGCGCAGCCAGGCGGCGACGTTGGGCATGGCGGTAAGATCGGCGTTGGTGGACAGCGCCTTCATCGCACCGCAATCACTATGACCGCATACGATGATGTCGCGCACGCCCAGCACCATCACCGCATATTCCACGGTCGAGGTCACGCCTCCATTCTGGGTGGCATGCGGCGGCACGATGTTGCCGGCGTTACGGCAGACGAACAGATCGCCGGGTGCGGCCTGCATGATATGTTCGGGAACGACGCGCGAGTCGGCGCAGGAGATCATCAGCGCCTTGGGGCTTTGACCATGGCTGGCCAGCTGGTTGTAAAGCGCGCTCTCGTTCGGGAAAACCTTCGTCTCGAAATTGACGACGCGACCGATAAGCTCATTCATGGAGTCTATCCTCTTCTCTCTATGGCGTTGCCGGTCAGGGGGCGGACCGGTGTAGTTTGAAGGATAGAGAAGGGATTTTGCTGCGACGCAGCGCATTTGTTAAATAATATGTCTGACTGATAAACGATTGGAAAGGCGCGCCGAACCGCGAAAAACCGCCATTCGGCGCGGAAACCCTCCAGTCAGCGCCGGTCCACGACGGCGCTGAACATGTATCCGACGCCCCGTACGGTAACAATCGGAGCGGGTCGCCCGCCCTCGCCCAGCTTGCGGCGCAGGCGGCTGACCAGCACGTCGATGCTGCGATCCGACGAGGGTGCATCGCGCACCCCTGCCAGCTCCATCAGTCGCGCGCGGGCGATGACCGCCTGGGGATGATCGAGGAACACCGCCAGCAACGAAAATTCGGCTGCGGTCAGTTCGACCATCTCGCCTTGCGGGTCGACCACCTCGCGCCGGGCGAAGTCGACAACCCAGCCATCGAAGATCGCCTGGGTCTGGCGACGCAGGCCGAGCGCCCGCTCCCCCCGCCCCCGCCGCAGCACTGCGCGCAGGCGCGCGGCGAGTTCGCGGGCAGAATAGGGCTTGGCCATATAATCATCGGCACCCAGTTCCAGCCCGACCACGCGGTCGACCTCAGAACTGTTGGCGCCGACCAGAATGATCGGCACGTCACTGCGTTCCCGTACGTCCCGACACAGGTCGAGCCCGTCCGAGCCGCGCAGCGCGGCGTCCAGCACGAGCGCCCCCACAGGCGCGCTCGTCAGGGCATTGAAGATATCGTGCGCCGAAGCGGCAGGGAGCGCGCGGAAGCCGCTCTGCTCCAGAAACTCACGCACATTGTGCCGCAAATCCTGCTGGGTTTCGGCGATCAGGACCAGCGGTGGATTCATCCGCGCTGCTTGGCGCCCTGTACGGTCAATGCCCGCACGCTGTCCATCTCGTCCACCAGAACGGCCCTGTCCTGCTTCGCAATGGCGACGGACTCGGTCGCCTTGGCCCTGGCATAACGGGCGACCTGCGCATCGATCTGGCTCCGCGCGGCGGCGCAACTACCGGCATAGCTGCCCGACAGCGGGGCGAAGCGGTGGATCGCCTTGCCGAAGGCAGGCACAGCCTGCCCCTGCGCGGCGACAACGCGGCTGACGGTCAGGTCCGCCTGCCAGCGGCAGACGGGCACGGCATTGCGATTGGCGAAGCGCGGCTCGACCTCGCGCAGGCTGACGGCCGGCTGGGCGTGATAGCTGGCGGTGTATGCCTGCGCGCCATGGCTGATTTCAGCGCTGTGAACGGGCGTTGCGGCGGCGGCCAGCGCCGCGACGAACTGGGATGCGATGGTGAGGAACATGGATGCTACTCCGCTGCGTCCGGACGGAACGACCGGATGATTGCGTCGGGTGTAGGTACCATGAATGTCTGCGTAATTGGCTGAATGTAACAAATCATTGCTGGCGCAACTAAACGCCTGTCATTGCGCCGCCATCAATACCGGCATGGGCTGCTCGCGGCCCGTAAGATGAGCCACCAGCGCGGCGAGCCAGAGGGCGTCGCCCGCCGCCCGATGCCGCACGGCACCGCCATTGTCCGCATGCTCGACCGCTGCCGCGATCTGCGCCTCGTCCGCGCCCTGCTCATCGAACAGGGTCGCGACATGATCGATCCGGAAGGGCGTGGGTGCGCCAACAGCCATTGCCAGCGTATCGAGCCAATATTGGTCGATCAGGCTGTCGGCGATGACCCTGGCACCTTGCGTCGCGGCCACCAGTTCCGCCAGCACTGTTGCCGCCGGCAGACCCTCCGCCTCGACCCGTGCGTAGCTCAGGCCATGAAGCGCCTCCGCTTCCATGGCCCAATGCCACCCCGTCCAGCAATCATGCGGACGAATCAGCCAGCTGCGGACGATCCCGTCGCCCGCGATGCCGACCTCTATGGGGAAGGATCGGCCATGGCGGGGCAGGCAGGACGCCTCGAAATCGATTGTGATTATGGTCAAGTTTCAGGCTCCGGTCCCACGCTGCCGGCCCTCTCCAGCCTATTCAGCGTGCTTCGTCATGCGCCCCCTATCGACCGCAACTATGTCAGGGTGAAGTCAGGCGCCACCCCCTTTGGCAAAAATCATATGGGCACAGGCAGGCATGGGGCGAACCGCATGTCAAATGAGACGCCATCGCCGCCATCTGCTAATCGATGGAAACAAGAAGGAAACAGAAGCGCCAATGACCGTCGTCGCCGCCTATCTCTATCGCCATGGCCAGCGCGTGCGCGCCGTCTCGATCGACGAGCGGGTCGCGATCAGCGAGGACAAGTCTGAGTTCGTCTGGATCGGCGTCGCCGACCCGTCCGTCGGGGAAATGCAGACGCTGGCGCGCACTTATGGCCTGCACCCACTGGCGGTGGAGGATGCGATCAACGCCAATCAGTTGCCCAAGGTCGACCTGTTCGGCGACCAGCTGTTCGTCGTCACCCGCACCGCGCACATCGAAAGCGACGCCATCTGCTATGGCGAAACGGCGATCTTCGTGGGCCATGGTCATATCATTACCGTACGCCACGGTTCGGCGCGCGCCCATCTGGCTTTGCGCCAGGAACTGGAGGCAGTGCCATCCCGCCTGGCACAGGGGGTGGACTATATTCTCCACGCCATTCTCGACTTCATCGTCGACGGCTATCTGCCGATCATCGAGGGGATAGAGGATGAAGTGCTGGAGATGGAGCAGCAGATGATCGACCATTTCCTGGGTCGGCAGGAGATCACCCGCATCTTCAACCTGCGACGCCAGTTGATCCGCTTCCAGCGCATCCTGCTGCCGATGCAGGAAGTCGCGACCAAGTTCGTGAAAGTGGAGTTGCCCTGCATCGATCCGGAAGCGCGCCCTTATTTCAGCGATGTACGCGATCATGTCCGCCGGGTTCAGACGATGGTGGACGATCTGCGAGAGGTGCTGAACAGCGTGTTCGAATCCTCCAACCTGCTGGAACAACAGCGCACCGGCGACATCACCCGCAAGCTCGCCGCCTGGGCCGCCATACTGGCGGTGCCCACGGCGATCGCCGGCATTTACGGCATGAATTTCGAATATATGCCCGAACTCAAGGACCGGTACGGCTATCCAGTCGTTCTGGGGGTGATCGCGATCGTCTGTGCCCTGCTCTACACCCGCTTCAAAAAGCTGAAATGGCTGTAACAGACGCTGTCCATACCGATCGCGACAGCCCATCCCATGTCCTTTGAACTGTCCCGCAGAACGCGGCATAGCGCCGGACCTTATTCCTTTGGCTTAACTCTTTTGGAACAGCTACATGCCTATTCAGGCAATGCTGGAAATCGGAACGGAAAAGCTATATTCTGAACCGTACCTGACTAAAGCCGGAACAAAATGGCGAATTCAGGCGATAGGTCGTTAGTTGAAGACGGAGGAAATATGACAGGTCTTCCTACCGAACCGAAGGAAAAGACTGGCGAAATTGCAACATCGACTGTTGCCCCCCGCCACGATCCACCCGTGCGTACGGACATATTGGCGTCCCCGTCCCACAGCCGAACGCCAGCCTACGAACGGGCAGAACGCGCAGTTCAGCAATTGTCCAAATGGGCAGGTCCGGTGGCTCTTTTGGGGGCAGTCGCTTTGATCGCTTGGTGGATCATCGACTGATTCGGGCCTGACGGGCCGACCTATTGTTCCCGTTTATTTCTGCCGCACCGCAGCGCTTGCGGCGCTCAAGTCATCGCAACTTTAGGGCGGCATGTCCATGACGGCCCTCAAGTCATCGGAAAACCGTGTCTTCGCGCCTTTATCCGGATTGCCAGCGCCTGATTATTATGGCGTGCTGCTTCGCAACATAAATCAACGCGTAGGGGATGACCTGGAGCCGGGCAGCAACAGCAGCTCGGTGCATGGTTGTGACGTCATGACGCTAAAAAGGGTTGCAGATGTCGAAAATCGATCTGGCGATCAAAGATATTCCTCGCTTTCAGCCCGTTACCGCCGCCAGCCTGCGGAATGTGCGGCTGATGCTCTGTCTGCTGCTACTGGTGGCGGACATGATTGCACTGACGACCGGCTTCGCGCTCGGCCTGAAGGCGGCCGGGCAGCCGGTCATGTCGAACTGGCTGTGGCAACCGCTGACGGGCGGCATGATCGTTTATGGCATGCTTGCTTTCCACAACCAGGCCTTCAATCCCCGCTGCCTCACCAGCATGACTGCATCCTGCCGTAGCGCCGTAACGGCGTTGGCGGGCACGGTGCTGATCTTCATGCTCGTGGTCTTCTCGCTGAAGGCGACCGGCCACTTGTCGCGACTTGGCGTATCGTCGGGTATTTTCACAGGCGCGGCACTCATCATGATCCAGCGGATGATGATGGTGCAGGCGGTACGTCGGCACTTCGGCGACGGGCTGTTCGCGCAGTTGCTGATCGTCGATGGCGGCATCCTGCCCGACCATGTCGACGGCATGACCGTGATCGAAGCGGACGCAGCGGGCCTGCGCCCGGACCTGGACGATCCCTATATGCTTCACCGGCTGGGCACGATCCTGGAGGAGTTCGACCGCGTCGTCATCGCATCGGCCATCGACCGCAAGGATGACTGGGCGCAGATGCTCAAGGGTGGCAATATCGTGGGCGAGATCATCGTCCCCGACCTGGATTCCATGGCGCCGCTCGCGGTCCAGAACTGCCGCGGCATGCCCACCCTGGTAGTGGCGCGTGGCCCGCTAAATCTGGCCAACCGAGCCAAGAAGCGGCTGCTCGACATCGTTCTGACCGTGCCGGTGCTGATTGCGCTGGCCCCGGCGATGGCCGTGGTCGCCATCCTCATCAAGCTCGACTCGCCCGGCCCCATATTCTTCCGCCAGGAACGGATCGGACGTGGCAACCGCATCTTCCACATCCTCAAGTTCCGCAGCATGCGCGTGAACCAGGCTGGCACGGACGGCGCCACCTCCACCCAGCGCGATGACGACCGGATCACGCGCGTCGGCGCGTTCATCCGCAAGACCAGCATCGACGAGTTGCCGCAGTTGATCAATGTATTGATGGGCGAGATGAGCCTGGTCGGGCCTCGCCCCCATGCGCTGGGATCGAAGGCCGAAGACCAGCTTTTCTGGGAAGTCGACCGCCAATACTGGCACCGCCATGCACTCAAGCCCGGAATTACCGGCCTGGCGCAGATCCGCGGCTTCCGTGGTGCGACCGAAACCCGCCGCGACATTCTCAACCGCGTCGAGGCGGACCTCGAATATCTGCACGGCTGGAGCCTGATGCGCGACATCGCCATCATGGTCGGCACGCTTAACGTGCTGGTTCACCGTAACGCCTATTGATAATAACCTTCGCGCGGCGGGAATGCGACGAGCCGTTGTTCCGCCGCCCTGATTTCCTACCTTTTGTTAACCCAAGACATATATCCCGCCTCCATCAGGAACAGGCGGGATTTTTTTGTGTCATGCGGAACCAAGAGTCTGCTGTGATCGTTGCACCCAGTTCGGCCACAGAAATTCGTCCAAAAGCGCGCGTTCCGGCCCGTCATCGCGCAGATGCGACGCTGGTCGATCGTCTCGAAATCGCGGTCCAGCTCGTATCGCGATGGGCCGGCGTTGCAGCGCTGGTCGCGACCGTGGCGGCAATAGCCTGGGCGATTCTCTAAGACGAAAACACCCGATTTAGCTTGCTGCCAGATTAACAGGTAAGACGCCGCGGGTTCCGGCCTGTAACGGACCCGTTTCGGACAATCCGAAGCGTTGTTTTGCTGCGACCAATTGCATTCCGGCGAGTGTCCACGGGATGCAAAGAGGGTTAGCATGCCCTCATTGCTGCAACGCAACAAGGATTCCTGTTTTTGATCGCACTTCATCGTCCGCTCAAGCGGAGGGGCAATGGCGCGCCCGATAAAGACAATAGGCCGCGCGGGCACCGCTTCATGCGCACCGCGATCGGCACTGCCGCGATTCTCGTCGCGACGCCTTTTGCTGCGCATGCGCAGGAAGACGGCATCCCGCGTCCGCCGTCCGACAGCAAGCGCCTCGCAGACTATGGTTTTCACCTGACGGCCGGGTTGGACCTGCTCTATGATGACAACGTCTATCGCGTCGACGATGCGGTGGATGATCCCAAGAGCGACCTGATCGTCACGCCGTCGATAGAGGCGACATTCGGACGGCCGATCGGGCGGCACGACATATTGCTCCGGGGCAAGCTGGGCTATGACCGCTTCATATCGGAGCAGCAGCGCAGCAAGCTGCGGGTCGATACCGAGGCGAAAGCCAATATCCGCTTTGGCGCGACCTGCCTGGTGACGCCACGCGCGTCCTATCGGCAGCAGCGCGCCGATTATGGCGACCTCAACACGGCGACTGAAAATCTCCAGCGCTTCACCTCCTTCGGGGCGAAGTTCACCTGCGAACGGCCCGGCCTGTTTCCGGTCGCCGAATATAACCACGACCTGACGCGCAACGCCGACCGGTTCGACTACGCCGACCAGACAAGCGACACTTTCATGGGCGGCGTCGGCTATAACAAGCCGAGCCTGGGCACTTTCACCGCTTATTATGAACGGGTGAACAGCAAGCGCGACACGCTGGGGATCGAAAACCGGATCAACAGCTACGGCCTGCATTTCGAACGTGCGGTTTCGCCGCTGACCCAGATCGATGCCGATCTGCGCTGGTTGGATGTCAGCAGCGATTCCGCTGCCGTCGGCAGCTATGACGGGCTGGGCTGGAAGGTAAGCCTTTCCTCCAACGCCATTTCCCGCCTGAAGTTGACCGCCACCACCGCGCGAGTCATCACCAATGACAGCCTGATCGCGGCCGGCTTCGCGATCGAGACCAGCTATCGGGTGCAGGGCGACTTCGCCATCTCCGAGCTGACCTCGGCCGGCCTCTATGCGGAATGGGAGAAGCGCACATTCCGGCAGGACGCCGCGCTGCGCCCATTTACCATAAATTCCGACCGGAACCAGCGGCTCGGCGCGGTGTTGAGCCGCAAGCTGTCGGACCGTTTCATGCTGACGCTGGACGGGCAACATTATCGGCGCCGGACCGACACCGACATTTCTCAATTCAGCGGCACCCAGGTGACACTGGGCGCGACCATGACATTCTGATCGACCCAGGGAGTATAGACCTGTGAAAGCAGCCCAGACCCTGACCATGTTGCAGGCCGCGACGCTGGTCCTGCTGCCAGTGGCGGCCATTGGCCAGACCCCGCCCGCAGCGCCGACCCCGACCAGCACGGCCGCGGCGGTTTCGCCGGCCGCGCCGCAGCCAGGCGCTGCCGCCGGCTATCTGCTCGGCCCGGATGACGAAGTGAAGATCGCCGTGTTCGGTCAGCCCGATCTGTCGACCACCACGCGCATCAAGCCGGACGGTACCGTATTGCTGGCGCTGATCGGCCCGATCCAGGCCAACGGCAAGAGCACCACCCAGCTGGCGCAGGATATCGCGGCGGGCTATGCCGGCGGCGGCTATCTGACCAAGCCGTCGGTCAGCGTCGAGGTGAGCAACTATGTCAGCCGCTTCGTGACCGTGCTCGGCAATGTGCCGCAGGCTGGCAATTATCCGCTCGACCGCCCCTATACCGTCGCGTCGATGCTGGCCAAGGCCGGTGGTTCGACCAAGGACGGCGCCAACGCGGTCATCCTGACGCCGGCCGAAGGCGGCGCGCCGATCCGCATTTCGCTGGCGGACATGTCGGCGGGCGCCAATCGGCCGCTCAAGCCCGGCGACACATTGTTCGTACCGCAGGCCGAGAAAATCTATGTTTACGGCCAGGTACAGCAGCCCGGCGCCTTCTCGTTCGCGCCGGGGCAAAGCTTCCGCCAGGCGCTGGCGCTGGCGGGCGGCCCGACGCTGGCAGGTTCGACAAAACGCATAAAAGTACGCCGGGGGGGGAAGGAAATTCAGGCCAATCTGGACGATCCGGTTCAGCCTGAAGACGTCCTCATCATCCGGGAGAAACTGTTTTGACCGCGATAGATCAAGGGATCTTACCTGACCGACCCGGCCTTTTGAGCCGGTTCCTCTCCTCCGCGCGCGGTGATGCGCGGCGCAACGACCGGGTCATTCCGGACGAGGTGCTGCTGCAACCAGAAATGCGCGCGCTGCCGGGCTTCCGCCACGAAGCGGGGGAAGACATGGAAACGCCCGACCAGCAACCCCGCCCGCTGTCGATGAGCGCCATGGCCGCGCCGATCCGGCCGATCAGCCTGCGCCGCGACAGCATCTATTCCGCCTTCAACACGGCGATGCCCGTGACCGACCGCCATGGCCTGGCCGGCCGCAACACCGAGCTGGAAAAGCTGGTCGAGGCGGTCGTCGTGCAGCGCAAGCATGCTGTCGTGTTCGGCACGCGCGGGTCGGGCAAGACCTCGCTCGCCCGTGTGTTCGGCGATCTTGCCGACGAGGCAGGCTGCGTCGCGCTCTATGCATCGGCCAGCGGCGAGTCCGATTTCGATGCGCTGTTCCGTCCCTTCCTGCCCGAACTGCCGATGAGCGGCGCCGGGCGCGAGCGGCTTAAGACCATGCTGGGCGACCGGCTGGACGTCTCCCGCCTCGCCGCCCTGCTGGTGGAGGAAGTTCGCGAACGCTCCATATTGATCATCGACGAATATGACCGGGTCGAATCCGACGGCGCGAAACAGGATGTCGCCACGCTGCTCAAGCTGCTGACCGACATTCATTCGCCGGTTCAGGTGGTGCTGGTCGGCATCGCCAGCGACATTGACGGGCTGATCGCGGCCCATCCCTCGCTGCGCCGCCATCTGGTACCGCAGCGGGTCAGCCCGATCCCCCGCCCGCAGCTGGAGCGGCTGCTCGGCGCCTGTGCATCAAATGCGCGGCTGACGATCGATCCCGACGCGATGGAAGCGCTCGCCGGTGCTGCGATGGGGTCGCCCTATCATGCCCGCCTGTTCGGCATGCACGCCGCGCTCATCACCGAGGCGGCAGGCCGCGATCTGATCACCATCGCCGACGCGGAACAGGGGCTGGCCGATGCGCTGGCCGCCTGGACCGAAATGAGCGAGGCAACCCATGCGCTGTTCCGCCGCATCCTGTGGGAAGCCGGATCGAACCGCCGAATGATTGGCCTGGCTGCCGTCGTGGCGGCGCAGATGCTGGCCATTTCCTACGAACGTCTGGTGCGCCTGGGCCATGAAGTGCTGGGCGGCGGGTCCATCAACGAAGGGCAGGCACGCGACGCCATGGCCCGGTTGCAACCCGCGCTGGTCGCTACCCCCAATGGCGAGCTGTGGATGTTCGAGGACACGCTGGCGCCTCAATTCCTGTTGCTGATGGCCAAGCAGCCGGTGGACGCCGCACCCCCAGAAACATCGCCGGCCGAAGAGATGCGCGCATTGCTGCGAGGAGTGGACGGGCTATGAGCATGAACCCAATCGATTTGCTGGCCGCGCTTCGCGCACGCTGGCAGACCGCCGCGACGATCGGCGGCATCCTGTTCCTTCTGGTGGCGGTCCTCGCCTTCATGCAGCCGCGGCAATATATGGGCACGGCTTCGCTGCTGCTCGACCTGTCGCAGACCGATCCGACCTCGACGTCGACCGATCAGGGCAGCCGGGTCGATGTCGAAAGCATCATCGGTACCCAAACCGACGTGATCCGCAGCGCCAAGGTGATCAACGCCGTGGCCAAGGAAGCCGGCTTCGTCGATGCCCTGCCCGCCGATATGCCCGCCGCCGCCCGCATGCAGCAGGCGGCCGCGATGGTCCGCGCCAACCTGATCATTACCACTGGCCGCCAGAGCAACGTACTCCAGCTGCAATATCTGGACCCCAGCCCGGAAGTCGCGGCCAAGGTCGCGAATCTGGTGGCGAAAATCTACATGCGCGAGCAGGTCGAACTGCGCGCGTCGCCCGCACGCGGATCAGCCAAATGGTTCGACGAACAGACGCAGGAAGTGCGCCACCGCTACGAGATGGCGCAGAAGAACCTGTCCGACTTCCAGCGCGCCCATGACATCATCGGCATCAACCGCATGGACCTTGAGGCGGAAAAGCTGAAGAACATGTCCTATCAGCTGACCCAGGCGCAGGCCGAAGCCGCTGCCGCCCGGTCGAAGGCGCGAGCTGGTAGCGTTTCCGACATCGAAGGATCGCTGATCGTCCAGAATCTGCAGGAGCAGGTCGCGGCGCAGTCGGCCCGCGTGTCCGAACTGGCCAAGACGCTCGGCCCGAACCATCCGAGCATGGCGGCCGCTACAGCGCAGCTGTCCGAACTCCAGTCGAAGCTGGGTTCGGCCCGGGCCAGCCAGGCTGGCGCGGTCAACGCCAACAGCGTAGCGGCGAACGGCCGGGAAGGCGACCTGAAGGCCAATATGGCGTCGCAGGAAGACCGCATGATCCGCATGTCGGACGTGCAGGACCAGTTGATGGTGCTCCAGCGCGACGTCGATGCCGCACGCCAGACCTATGACACGGTGCGCCAGCGCTTCAACGAGGCAGCTCTGAAGAGCCAGATCTCGCAGCCCAATGCGAGCCCGCTGGACGAGGCGGTGGTGCCGCTGCTGCCCGCCAAGCCCAATATTCCGCTGATGCTGGTCGCCGGCTTCGCACTGGGCCTCGTCGGCGGCATCGCTGCGGTCATCCTGATGGAGATCATCAGTCCCAAGGTCCGCTCCGCCTCCGGTGTCGCCCGCGCCACCGAAGTCGACGTCATCACCGAATTGATGCCCGCCCCCGTACGGGCCGGGTGGTTCCCCAAGCATAAGGAGGCCGCATGAGACTGCGTTCGACGGCAGGCGCCCCGCCGCAGATGAACCCCGGCGGCACCGCCGCCTCCCGCCCTCGCGTCCGCGACAGCAAGGGCTTTGCCCGGCTCGCGGTCGAACATGGCTTCCTCGCCGAAGCCGATGTCGCCCGGATCGAGGCCCATGCCCGCACCGAAGGATTGGCGCTGCATGACGCTGCCGTCGACCTTGGACTGCTGGACAGCGAGGATGCCGGCATGCTCGGCGCGCTTCAGGGCGGTTTTGCCCTGCTGCCGATGGGCGATCCGCGCGTCGACCCGCTGGTCGCCGCTGCGTTCGACCCGGCCGATCCCTATGCCGTCAAGATCCGCACCATCCGCGCCAAGATGCGGGCGGTCGGCAAGGATGGCGATCCAGCGGCGCTGAAGCTGGCAGTATTGTCGATCGAGGCAGGCGATGAAGGGGCGATCATGGCCGCCAACCTCGCCGTCGTGCTGGCACAGATGGATGGCCCGACCATGGCGGTCGACGTCGACATGGACCGCCCCTCGCTTGACCGCCTGTTCCGCGTCGCCAACAAGGCGGGCCTCGCCGAACAGCTAATCGGCAGCGCCGCCCTGCTGCCCGCCGCCAAGACGGCGGTCGAGGGGCTGTGGCTGATGACCGCAGGCCGAGCGTCGGGCAGCGCATCCAGCCTCGTGACCCGTGGCCCGCTGGCGGAAACCGCCGTTGGCTGGGGTCTCAAGGACATGACGATGCTGTTCTACCTTGCCGAGCGCAAGGGCGAGCAGACGCCCTATGGCAGCATCCTCGCCGGCTTCGACGCGGTCACGCTGGTCGTGCGGCGCGGCAGTACCGCGATCGCGACCATGCGCCGCGTGATCGACGATCTCGACCGCCATGGCGTGCCGATCGCCGGGACGGTGATTGCATGAACGACCTGGCAGCCGGCAACCCGATGCCCTGGCCAGACGGCGCTCGCACGGAAGCCCCGGTCGCGCAGGTCGGAGGCATTCCGGTGTCGACCTTGTCGCTGAAAGCGCTGATCGACAAGATGCTGCGGGAAGCGCCGCTGCGTCGGTCGCTCGACCAGCCCGCTTGGCTGATCTTCGACTGCAATGGTCAGGGCCTGTCGATGAACGCCAGCGATTCCGCCTTCCGCGCCGATCTGGCGCAGGCGGACCTGATCCATGCCGATGGGCAGGTCGTCGTGACGGCCTCGCGCTGGCTGGGCGGTCCGGAGATCGCCGACCGGTCCAGCACGACCGACATGTTCATCGACAGCCTGAAGCCGGCAGCGGCATCGGGCGTGACCTATTATCTGCTGGGCGCAACGGAGACGGTGAATGCCGAATGCGCGCGGCGGATCACCGCCATGGCGCCCGGACTGCAACTGGCCGGACGGCGCGACGGCTTCTGGTCGGCGCAGAATGAGGATGCGGTGATCGACGCGATCAACGCCGCCGCCCCCGATGTTCTGTGGGTCGGCACCGGCAAGCCGCGCGAGCAGGCCTTCTGCGTGCGCAACCGCCACCGGATCAAGGCCGGCTGGATCGTCACCTGTGGCGGCCTGTTCAACTATGTGACCGGCGACTATCCGCGCGCGCCGATGTGGATGCAGAAATCAGGTCTGGAATGGCTGCATCGCATGGTCACACGCCCGCGCCAGCTCGCCTGGCGCTACATCACCACCAATCCCCACGCACTCTGGCTGATCTGGAAGCATCGCCATGGCTGAAGCGCAGGTCGCTGAAGAAGGCCCGGCAACGGGCCGCATCCAGCGCCTTGGCAGCGTGCTTGGCCGTTTCGGCCTGGCCAGCCTGTCGTCGGCGATCGTGTCGGTCAGCCATCTGGCCGTCCAGCTTTTTTCCATCCATCATCTGGGCACGTCGGCGATCGGTACGCTGGCGTTCCTGCTGGTGATCATCCAGTTCGGCTACGGCCTGTCCAACGCGCTGGTGTCCACGCCCTATACGATCATGGTCAATCAGGGCGAGGAAGCGGACGCCCGCCGTTTCGACTTCTTCTTCCCGGTCAACCTGCTTCTGGCAGTCAGCCAGGGGCTGATTTGCGCCGCGATCGCCTGGGCCACCGCCTCGCCGACTGCCGCGCTGCTGTTCGGCCTGGCCGGCATCTTCTCGCTGATCCGCTGGTTCGGCCGGTCGAACGCCTATGCCCATCACGCGCCGATGCGCGCGGCGCGGTCGGACCTCGCCTATGCCGGCACGATCCTGATCGGCCTGATGGTCGCGATGCGCACCGGTGCCAGCCTGCCCGCGATCGGCGGCATGCTGGTCGCGGCCAGCCTGATCGGGATGCTGCCCTTTGGCCTTGCCTTCCTGCGCCGTCATGGCGCGATGGGTCCGGGCCGCGCGCTCCGCGCCTATCGCCCCGTATGGCGCGAACAGTCGGCCTGGACGCTGGTCGGCGTGCTGTCGACCGAGGCGACGTCCAATTCGCACAGCTATATCGTAACCCTGCTCGCCGGGCCGACGGCCTTCGCGCCGATCGCGGTCGGCATGCTCTTCTTTCGCCCGGTCAATGTCTGCATCACCGCCCTCACCCAGCTGGAGCGCCCCCGCATGACCCGCGCCGTCGCGCGCGGTGACCATCGGTCGGCGATCAAGTCCGAACGCATGTTCATGGGCGCGCTGGTCATGCTGTGGCTCGGTACCTGCGTCCTCGCGGGGATCGTGCTGGAATTTTTCCCGAGCCTGATCCTCAAGCCCACGCTCGACCATGGGGCCGTCGTCCTCGCGGTCGCGCTGTGCGCCCTGCTCTCGCTGGTCCAGTGCGTGCAAACGCCGATGAGCGTGATGACGCAGGCGCGCCGCGCCTTCCGGCCGCTCGCCGCGCAGAGCCTGCGCAGTTGCGGTGTCGGCGTCGTCGCGGTGACGCTGATCGTACTGGGCGCCGATCCGGTGCTGTCGATCGGCGGCGTGGTACTGTCGCAGCTGGTGATGATGCTGGGCATCTGGCGGCTCGACCGTCAGTGGCGTCTGACGCAGCAGGCGGAGGGCTGAAGCCATGGCGACAAGCTGGCACCGCGTCCGCCCCGCGACGACCATAGATACCGGCGCCGACACGGGCGCTGATACGATCATCCAGACTGCGCCGGTCACGGACGGCGGCAGCGAGACGCTCGTCTGGGTTGCGCAAATCTTCTATTTCGTCTTCCTGATGATGGTCTTCATCGGCCAGCAGCCCTTCGCGTCCCGTACGCAGGACGAACTGGTGGCGATGGCAGAAGCCAATGACGGGTCCGACCTGTTCAAGCAGGCGCTGTTCATCGGCTTCGCCCTGTTGCTGACGGCGGTGCAGCTCATCCGCAAGCAGCCGCTGCGCTACAAGTTCAGCTTCTGGCCGCTCGCCATCATGCTCGTCTGGTTCTTCATCACCTGCACCTGGGGGGTCGATCCCTTCGTGTCGTTCAAGCGCGCGATGCAGCAGTTGATCGTGATCTACATCACCTTTTGCGCGCTGTCGCTGATCGGACCGCAGCGTCTGTTCGACTCCCTGCGCGCGGCGCTGATCGCCTCGCTGCTCATCTGCTGGATCTCGCTGCCCCTGACGCCGAACGCCGTGCATCCGCCAAGCGAAAATGACCGGGCGCTGGTCGGCGCCTGGCGCGGTTTCTTCTTCCACAAGAATATCGCCGGCGCGGTCATGGCGCTGACCTTCATCGTGTGTGGCAATGCGTGGATCGACAAGCGCAAATGGTATTATGCGCTGTTCGCGGTCATGGCCTTCGTCTTCGTGATCGGTACGAAGAGCAAGACGTCGCTGGCGCTGTGCGTGGGCATGCTGGCGATCAGCAACATCTATCGCGGGCTCAGCGGCAATACCCAGAAGCGCGCGATCCTGTTGCTGGGGCTGGGATTCGGCATGGTCGGCTTCCTGGCGCTCTACATCGCCTATCAGCCGACGATCGAACGGCTTTTCGCCGATCCCACCGCCTTCACCGGCCGCGTATCGATCTGGCGCGTGGTGTTGGACTATCTTGCCGACCATCCCTATCTCGGCTCCGGTTTCGGCGCCTTCTGGCAGGTCGGCGCGCAGTCCCCCTCGCACGACTATCTGAACCAGGCGTTCCAGATGCGGACCGCCCATTCGCACAATGGCTATCTGGAAATCTGGGTCACGACCGGCCCGCTAGGCCTCATCATGCTGCTGATCAGCTTCCTGGCCCTGCCGGCTTACTGGTTCCTGACGGGTTCGACCCGCGAGAACCAGACGCTGATGGTGCCGGCCTTCGCCATATGGGTGTTCGTCATGTACCAGAATCTTCTGGAAACCTCCTTCTTCGACAAGGATCGCCAGGTCTGGGTGATCTTCCTCGCGGCGATCGCAACCGCGCACGCGACCTTCAAGGCGCGTCCCCGCCCGGTCTGGAACCGCCGCCATCTCTCCAACGATCGGGAGGTCGCCCATGACTAAGGTCATTCTCGGCATCGCCACCTGCAACCGGCCGCAGGGGCTGCTGCGCACGCTTCAGTCGATCGCGCAGCTGGATACGCAGTTTCAGCTCGAAGTGCTGGTCGCGGACAATGACGCCTCCCGGCAGGAGGGCATGGCCGTGGTGGAGCGGATCGCAACGCAGGGCTATCGCTGGCCGATCCGCGCCATCCTCGTCGCAGAACGGGGCATCCCCCGCGTCCGCAATGCGCTGGTCGCGCAGGCGCTCGGCCATCCCGATGTCACCCATGTCGCGATGCTCGACGATGACGAGGCCGCCTCGCCCGGCTGGCTCGACGCCATGGTCGGCGCGGCGCTGCAATGGAATGCCGACGTCGTCGGCGGCGCCGTGCTGCGCGAGATGGACGCCCCGGTGCCGAACTGGGCCGCGCCCCATCCCCTGCTCCAGCCCAAGAAACGCGGTGCATCCGGCCCCGTCGACCTGGTTGACAGCACCGCCAATGTGCTGATCGCCGCCTCGGCCCTGCGGGCCATGGGCGATGCCCCGTTCGACGAGCGGATGGCGCTGACCGGCGGGTCGGACAAGCAGCTTTTCTCCCGCATGCAGCGCGCCGGCCATCGCTTCGCCTGGTCGGAGGATGCGGTCGTGACCGAACTCATCCCCGCCAGCCGGGTGACGCAGAAATGGCTGCTGATGCGCGGCTATCGCATCGGCATGACCGACATGATGGTCGAACGCTTCCACAAGGGTCGGCTGCGCGCACTTGTCGGCGAAACCCCCCGCATCCTGGGCGGCGCGACATCGGGCGCATTGGGCGCCCTGCTGACACTCGACCGGGGCAAACGCATCCAGCGGCTCGGCCGCCTCTATCGCGCGGCCGGCAAGATTGCCGGCCTCGCCGGTGTCCACTATGAAGAATATCGAAAGGTGCATGGCGCATGAGCGATGCGACGCATCAGAATAACCGTCCCTTCTTTTCCGTCGTCATCCCGCTTTACAACCGGGCGGACATTGTCGGCGACACGATCCGGTCGGTGCTGGCGCAGGACTGGCAGGATCTGGAGATCGTCGTCATCGACGACGGGTCGAAGGACAACCCGCGCCCGGTGATCGACGCAATCGGCGACCCGCGCGTCCGTTACATCCGGCAGGACAATGCCGGCGGCGGCGCGGCGCGCAATCACGGAATACTGGCGTCCGTCGGCCAATATATCGCCTTCCTTGATTCCGATGACCTGTTCCTGCCCGGCAAACTGTCGATCATGGCAAAGGCGCTGGCCAAGGATGACGGACGCACCGTCCTTTATTCGCGGATGAAGGTCGACCGGGGCGTCGATCGCTACTGGATCAGGCCCGATCGCGGCATTCGCGAGGGCGAGGATGTCGGCGAATATCTCTTCTGCGCCAACCAGTTCATGCAGACGTCGACCATGGTCGTCCCCACCGAAATGGCGCGGCAGGTGCTCTTCGACCCGGCCCTCAAAAAGGGGCAGGATCTCGATTTCTGCGTCCGTCTTCAGGGTGCGGGCGCGCGGTTCCGGATGATTGAACAGCCGCTCACCGTCTGGCTTGACGCGACCGAGGCGGGGCGGACCTCCTATGTGAAGGGCTATGAAACCTCGCTCGACTGGCTCGACCGGTGCGGCCACATGCTGACGACGCGGGCGCGGCGCGGCTATCGCGCGACGGTGCTGGCCTATCATATGGCGCCGATCCGCCCGGTGCTGGCGATCCGCGACCTGGCGGTGGGGCTGGTCGCGGGCGGCGTGCCACCCAAGATCATCGCTCGGCAGGTGCTGCGCTCCTATCTGCCAAAGCCGCTCTACCGGTCGCTGGTCAACCGGTTCGTCCTCCACTTCGGCAAGGCGGAAGCCGCCCGCCGACCCCCGCAGCCGTCATGAGACTGATGGAAGTCGCCCCCACCAGCGCCGGCACAACGGCGACCCCGCTCTTCTCGGTCATCATACCGAGCTATCAGCGGCGCGAGGAGACGGTCGCCGCCGTCGTTTCCGCGCTGGAGCAGACGATCGCCGAAATCGAAGTGATCGTCGTCATCGACGGGTCGACCGACCAGACCGAAGACGCGCTGCGCGGGATCGACGATCCCCGTCTGACCGTGATCATCCAGTCCAATCGTGGGGCGGCAGCGGCGCGCAACACCGGCGTAGACCATGCGCGCGGCCATTATATCGCCTTCCTCGACTGCGACGACCTGTTCCTGCCACATCATCTGTCCGACCTGCTGGTGCTGCTTCAACATGGTGAAAATATCGTTGCCTATGGCCAGGTCGTGGCCGACCGGGGCGCGGGCCGCCAGTTCCTGAAACCGCCCCGCGCCATCGCCTCCGACGAGACGATGGACAGTTATCTGATGTGCGACCGGGGGTTCATCCAAACGAGCAGCATGGCGCTCGGCCGCGCGCTGGCGCTCAGGGTCCGCTATCGCGAGGATGTGGGTTTCGGAGACGATACCGATTTCGCGATGCGCCTGTCGCTCGCCGGCGGACGGTTCCTGATGACGGAACGACCCGGCACCATCTGGACCGACCGCCAGACCGGCAACCGCCTGTCGCAGGTGCGCGACAATGTCGGCAACCTCGTCTGGCTGCGCGACCTGCAACCCCATATTTCGCCCCAGGCCTTTTCCGCCTATATGGGCTGGCACGCGGCCAAGAGCATCTGGCCGACCAGCCGCCGCCGGGCGATGCGCTATTATTTCTCGGCTCTCTGTCGCGGCGCGTTCAAGCCGCGCCTCGCCGCCACCGTCCTGCTCCAGATCGTCATGCCCGACCCGGTCTATCGCCGCATGTCCGACGGCTGGATCGATTTCTCCCACATGCTCGTTGGCAAGGAGCCGCGGCTTTGAGGCGACGCGAATTTCTGGCCGGCGCCCTCGCCCTGTCCGGTTGCGCACCGATGCCGCAAAGCTATGCGCGCGACGGCGCCTCGACCGAAAGCCTCGCCACTCGCGCCCGCCGTTCGGGCCGCTGGTTCGGCGCAGCCGTCAAGTCGCGCCAGTTGCGCGAAGACCCCGATTTTACCGCCGCGGTCGCACAGCAATGCGACATCGTGGTCCAGGAATATGAACTGAAGCGCAAGACGACCGAACCCAAGCCCGGCCAGTTCGATTTCAGCGGCGCCGACCAGATCATCGACTTCGCGCAGCAGCACAAGATGCGCGCCCGGGGCCATGCGCTGGTCTGGTATGCTGCCAATCCAGACTGGCTGGAACCCGCGCTCCAGGCGGCCAGCCATGATCGGCGCGAAAAGCTGATGTTCGACTATATCGATGCCGCCATGCCCCGCTATGCCGGCAAGATCGCCGAATGGGACGTGGTCAACGAGCCGCTCGAACCCAATGAGGGGCGTGCCGACGGCATGCGCCAGGACAGCATGTGGATGCGCGCGATGGGCGAGGAGTATATCGACCTCGCCTTTCACCACGCCCGCGAGACCGATCCCGGCGCGATGCGGTTTTTGACCGATTTCGGCCTAGAACATGATTCTCCCCGCTGCGAGCGCCGCCGCACCGCGATGCTGAAATTGCTCGACCGGCTGGAAGCACGCAAGGTGCCTGTCGACGCCGTGGGCATTCAGGGCCATCTCAAGCCCTTCCGCGAAGGCTTCAATCAGGACATCTTCGCCCGCTTCCTCAAGGATCTGAGCGATCGCGGCCTCAGCCTGTCGATCACCGAATTCGACATCGCCGATCGTGGCGGACCGCCCAATCCCGACAAGCGCGACCGGGAAATCGCGTCGGTCGCCAAGGCATTTCTGGACGTCGCCTTCGACAATCCGGCAACGCAGGCCCTGCTCTGCTGGGGCCTGTCGGACCGCTATAGCTGGCTGTCCAACTATCCCGACTATAAATGGCCAGACGGACAAAAGTCGCGCGGCCTTCCCCTTGATGATAAAATGCGCCGCAAGCCGCTCTGGGATGCGATCGGCGCCGCCTTCGATGCTGCCCCTGCCGCGCGGCGTCAGGCCAGCCTTCGGAGTCATAACGCATGAGGATTTCCTCGCTCACCGGCCTGCGCGGTATCGCGGCAGTGTCAGTGCTGCTCTACCATATTCCGCATAATCCGACCTTCGCGGCCTATGCCATGCCGCTCTTCTCGCGCGCCTATCTGGCGGTCGACCTGTTCTTCATCCTCAGCGGCTTCGTCATTTCGCTGGGTTATCATGACCGGGTGATGGGCCGTCCCGGCTGGGCCAGCTATGCCGATTTCCTGATCAACCGCATCGCCCGCGTCTGGCCACTGCATTTGATCGTGACCCTGGTTTTCGCGGCGCGCATCCTGCTAAACGTGTCGGGCAATCAGGCAATCACGCTCGACGCGCCTAATGTGATCAGCAACCTGTTGATGGTCCAAAGCTGGGGCTGGGGCACGGAGCCGATCGCGGGCAACAGCTGGTCGGTCAGCACGGAAGTCGCCGCCTATCTGGCCTATCCACTGATCGCCCTGCTCGCCTTTTCCCGCATCGCATGGTTGCAGGGCGCTGCGGCGGTGGTGGCGCTGGCGCTCGTGGCGGGATTGGGTCACGGGTCGAGCGGCCCTCTCGACGTCAACGACAGCGATTCCGTGCTGACATTGGTGCGCTGCCTTGCCGGCTTCTCGATCGGTGTACTCGCCTATCGCATCGCGGACCAGCGCTGGTGCAAGCGGCTGATCGACCGGCCCGGCGCCTTTGTGGCCATCTGCGCCCTCATCGGCGTCGCGCTCTGGCTGCCAAACAAGCGCGATATCCTCGTAGTCTGCCTGATGCCGGCCCTGGTCTTGAGCTGCTTTTATAACGGCCCTGCCGCGCGCGCGGTCATGTCCAATCCGGTCAGCTTCCACCTCGGCCTCATCAGCTATTCCATCTATCTCTGGCATCCGCTGGTCCGCGATGTCGTGGCACGCGCCATGAATGTCGCGCATGGACACGGCATCACCGGCATGGACGGGCTGTTCATCCTTGCCATGCTGGTTGCGACCTGGCTGCTCTGCTGGGCCAGCTATGCGCTGGTCGAGGTGCGCGGGCATCGCCTCATCAAATGGCTGCAAAAAAACGGCTTTCGTCGTGAAACGCGGCGGGCAACGGCATGACCGGCATGGGCCATGCGATCTGGATCGCCGTCCCGACCTTCCGCCGGCCCCAGCAGCTGCGTCATCTGATGGAAACGCTGCCCGCTATCGTCGCCGGGCATGAGGTGATGCTGCTGGTCGCTGACAATGATCCGGCCGGACAGGAGGCCGCCGGCGTCGTGGAGGAGCTGCGCGGCGCCGGCTACGACCTGCCGGTCACGCTGCTGCCCGTGCCGGAGCCGGGCCTGTGCGCCGTGCGCAACGCCATCGTCGCGACTGCCCTGGGCGATCCGGCGATGCGCTTCCTCGCCATGATCGACGATGACGAATGGCCGCAGCCCGGCTGGCTCGATGCGCTGCTCGCCTGCCAGACGGCGGTCGATGCCGATGTCGTCGCCGGTCCGGTCGATTCCATGTTCGTCGGCCCCGCCCCGCGCTGGGCGCGCGAGACGCTCGTCTTTCGCGCCGAAGAACGGCCGAAGGGCGCCACCGACATGCTCTGGGCCAGCAACAATCTGCTGATCCGTCGCGCCGCGCTGGAGATGCTGGAGCGGCCCTGGTTCGATCCGCGCTTCAACCGCAGCGGCGGCGAGGATCTGGACTATCTGTCGCGGCTGGCACGGGCCGGCGCCCGCTTCGGCTGGGCGCCCGACGCACGGGTCAGCGAATGGGTGCCGCCCGAACGCGCGCGCCTGTCCTGGGTCTTACGACGTATGTGGCGCATCGGCTGCACCGAAACCATGGCACGGCGCAAGGATATATCGACGCCCGTTCTGTTGGTCCGGTCGGTCGGCATCGTGGCGCTGCGCACCGCGGGCCTCGCCGCGATCCTGCTGCCCGGCGCGCATCGTGTCGATATCGCCGGACAGTGGATCAAGAGTTGGGGCCGCCTCTACGCTCTGGCGGGCGGCCACCAGAAGGCTTATGGCGCGCTGTAGATCTTGAAGCTGCGGATGATCATGTCGCCCGTGCCATCGGTGTAGGCGCTGTTGGTCTTCACCGCGACATTCATGATCGGATACCAGCGGAAACCTCTGAACGGGTTGACCGACTGGTAGGTCTCCTTCCCGTCCACGAACCAGGTTATATAGTCACGCTGAATATCGACGGCGAAGCGGTGGTAATCCTGCGAAAAGCCGCTGAGGCCATAGGCCTGCTCCGCCTGGATCACAGTCCCGCGCTGAAAGGCCCGCACGCCGCCCGATCCGCCATGAATGGTATGCGCGACATGTCGGTCGAAGTCCCAGTAGCTCTGCTGGCCAAAGCCTTCATACACGTCGATTTCCGGCGGCCAGCCACTGGTCGATACCAGCCAGAAGGCCGGCCAGGATCCACGCCGGGTCGGCATCCGCGCATCCCATTCATATTGGCCATAGCCGATCTGCGAAGCGATGAAATTGCGTCCGTCCAGCACGGAGGCGCCATATTTCCAGCTCTGCCCTTCATAAGAGATCGGGCTCGCCAGCTTCTGCGTGTGCAGTACCAGCCCCTTGCTGCTCCAGTAGACCGGCCCTTCGATACCGGGCCAGAGCGAGGAATCGACGTAAAGTCCCGTCTCTTCATTGGCGATCTGGGTGCGGCCATGCGACAGCGACGTCGCCCAGCGATCCCACCCGCCTTCGGGCGAGCGCTTGTGCGTGTTCTTGAGCAGTTCAAACTGGAGCGTCCCCGTCGCCTTGAAGGTGCGCGGCGCGCGGAAGGTACCGGTCGCCTTCGCCGTCGCCGCGGCATAACTCGCCGTCACCGTCGCCGCCGACTGGCCCTGCAACGCCCCCCATGGCGCCTCGCGCAATTTCAACTGGAAGAACTGGCCCTCGGTCGCCGATATGATCGGTACCTCCACCGTTTGCACCAGCGGATCGCCGGGGCGGAAGATCACCACCGTGTCGACCGTCTTGTAATTATAACCGGAAATGGCGCGCAGCGTGCCGGACCCGTTCGCCGTGGTAATCCGCGCGATCACGGTGTTGGGCGTCGCCCTATCCAGCTTGACCGGCACATAGGCGGTGCCCCCGCTACCCGGTCGGAATGTCGCATTGCCCACCCACAGGGTCGCCTTGTCCGGCAGCTTGGTTCCATTCGCGAAGTCGAAGGTCGAAAAAGCGATCGATGTCGATGAGGCTGGCGGATTGGCGATCGGCGCGCTGAACGTCGCCGTCGTCGTCGCGACGCCGGCCGACACCGACGCACTGGTGGTGGAGCCACTCGAACTCGTGCTCGACGTCGTACTCACCGACAATATCGTGGCAGCCCCGGCGGCGAAGACGCACGACAGGGCTAGTCCGGCTCCCACCAGGGAGCCAGTATGTTTGGCGACCATTGCAATTCCCCATGTTGTTGTGCCCGAGGGCTAATCGTCATCAAGCCCAGGCCGGGCCGAATGGACGCACTATTCCGTTCGCTGAGACTGGGTACGAACCCGGTCGCCAGCGTGCGAAAGTCACGCTTTCGGCCCTCTCTGAAACTTGATGTCGATTAGCCCAAAGACTCGGCGATCAGGGTTAACAAAATCCCACTCGCAACAACCGCTCATCGTGTTCCAAGGACATTATGCGACGAGTCGTGAAAAAGACTCCGCTCGTCTTAAAAATGGACGGACATACGGTGCCGCCCGTCGATTACTCGACGGAAAGCCCGCGGCGATCACAAATTGATTGCAGCCCAGGATGAATTGCTCACAATCCACTCGCCATTCCGGAAAGATACTTATCGGGAGACTGAGGATGCGTGTGATGGTGCTCGTCAAGGCGACCGAAGACAGCGAAAAGGGCTTTACCCCCACGCCCGAGACGATGACGGCGATGGAAGCCATGGGCCGGTTCAACGACGAACTGCGTGCGGCCGGCATATTCGTAATGGCCGATGGCCTCCAGCCCTCTTCCGCAGGCAAGCGGGTCGCTTTCGACGGCGCGGATCGCTCCGTCAAGGACGGCCCTTTCCCGCATCCGGGCGAACTGGTCGCGGGCTTCTGGCTCTGGGACGTCAAGGACATGGATGAAGCAGTCGCCTGGGTGAAACGCTGCCCCAACCCCATGCCGGGGCCGAGCGAGATCGAGATCCGACCCTTCCACGGCCTTGGCGATTTGCAGACCGGCTGAAGTGGCATTGTCCCGAAATCGGGAGCGGCGGGCCCAACACCTACCCGTAATTGCCATTGCCGGGGAATGGGGCATCTTGCCATCATTCTCCGGGGGAGCGCGCATGAGCCGACATAGGGGCGCATTCCCATATGCACGGTGCCGACTGGCGCGGGATGGTCCAGATGCTTCAGATTCGCGGCTTGTCCGGAAAGTTGAACCTCGCTGCGGATCCTGAATGGCTGATTTCCTGGGGACGGCTGATCGCGGTCATGTTTGCCGCGATGGCCATCTATCTCGATCCGACGCGCCCGGCCCGGTCGCTGAGCGAAGTCCATATCGTCCTCGCCATCTACCTGCTCTTTTCGCTCTGCATGGCTTTGGGGCTGATCCGCCGACCCCTGTCCCACCCGACCCACCTGATAGCCCATGGCACCGATGTGCTGGCGCTCACCATCCTCGTCTACCTGACCGACGAACTGGCCAGCCCCTTCTTTCCCTTCGTGCCCTTCATCCTGCTCGCGACCACGATGCGCTGGGGCATGCCGGGCGCCGTCCTGGGCGCGCTGGTGATGGAAGCGATGATGATCACGGTCGGCTGGCGAGATCTGACCGACGGCGATTCCGAACTCAATCTCGTCATCATGCGCTCGGCCTATTTTCTGGTCGCGGCCGCCATGCTGGGCTATTTCGGCGCCTGCC
>NZ_DATKFP010000125.1:0-4179 GCF_035511395.1 Sphingobium sp. | reverse complement strand
GACGCTTCATGCCTTCGGCAATGGCGCCACTGGACACCATCACCACCTCGCGCGGTGCGCCCCCGTCGCCGCGTACCAGAGCGGCCAGTTGGCGACTCCACTCGCCGATGGCAGTTTCATCCAGTCCACGCCCTTCATTGGTCACAAGGCTGGAGCCCACCTTCACCACGATGCGGCGGGCATCTCTCAATACGCTGGAAACCATTTTGATGTCTTTGATGCCGATAGCGCTACTGCTTCATGCCTGAGTAGCTATTAAAAATATAGCAAATCTTTGCTCTGGACCTCAAGGCGTCAAGCCGGCGCGTCACCCGCAAAACGAGGATCCACCTCCACCGGCTCGTTCTCCGTGCGCTGCTCGGACTGCACGTGGCGGAAGATGGCGTGGATCAGCGGCTCGCAGCCCTCGCGGGTCAAGGCGGAAATTTCGAACACCGGGCCCTTCCATTTGAAGCGCTTCACAAAGTCCTTCACACGCGCCTCGCGCTCCTCGGCGGGCACCATGTCCAGCTTGTTCAAAACCAGCCAGCGCGGCTTGTTGTAAAGCTGCTGGTCGTATTTCTTGAGCTCGTTCACGATGGCTTTGGCCTGGGCCACCGGGTCCACCGCCTCATCGAACGGCGCCACGTCAACGATATGCAGCAACAAGCGCGTGCGCTGCAGATGGCGCAGGAACTGGTGCCCCAAGCCCGCACCTTCGGATGCGCCCTCGATCAGACCGGGAATGTCGGCCACCACAAAACTCTGCTCAGGTCCCACCCGCACAACGCCCAGGTTGGGGTGCAAAGTGGTGAACGGGTAGTCCGCAATCTTCGGCCGCGCGTTGGACACCGCCGTAATGAAGGTGGACTTGCCCGCGTTGGGCATGCCCAGCAGGCCCACATCGGCCAGCACCTTCAATTCCAGCTTGAGGTTCTTTTTCTCTCCGGGCCAGCCGGGCGTTTTTTGGCGCGGAGCGCGGTTGATGGCGCTCTTGAAACGCAAGTTGCCGAAACCGCCGTCTCCGCCCTTGGCAATGGTGATGACCTCGCCCGGCGTCAGCAGCTCGTACAGCACCTCACCCGTCTCGGCATCGCTGATGATGGTGCCAACCGGCATCTTGAGCGTGATGTCTGCACCTGCAGCACCGACCATTGGGATCTGCCAAACGACTTCACCGCCAAGGTACCGATCCTTGAGGATGGCGGCGCACGCGACTTTTCCCGGACAGAGGATTGGCGCGTCAATGCAAAGATCGGTTTCACCCCCAATGCAACCGACGAATATGCGCTGAGCTACACCCATCAGGAAGGGTCGAAGGGGGCGCCGCTGCACATCAGCGACCAGGTGACGACCGCGCGCTTCTGGGACTGGCCGTCCTGGGACATCAGCAGCATCTATTTCCTGTCGACCACCGCGCTGGGCGATCGCGCGACACTCAAGACCCGCGCCTATTACAACAAGTTCGATTCGATCCTGCGCTCCTTCAACGATCGCACACAGACGACGCAGAGCCGCCCCTATGCGTTCGACTCCCCCTATGAGGATCGCGCCTGGGGTGGCTCCGCCGAGCTCGATTTCGCCGCGAGCGACGCCGATACGCTACGCCTCGCCTTCCACTATCGCCATGATCGCCATGTCGAGTTCCAGACGAGCTTCTCGACCGCCGGTGTCGGCAGCACGGAGCCGCGCCAGACCCAGACCGAGGAGACATTCTCCGTCGCGCTCGAAAATGAACTGAAGCTCAGCCCCGACCTGACCTTCACCGTTGGCGGCAGCTTCGACTGGCGCAACCTCATCAAGGCGGAGGAATATGGCGCGCCGCTCGGCACATCGAGCACGTCGGTCCTCTACAATTATCCGCGCCGCGACGCCGATACCTGGAACCTGCAAGGGCGGTTCGACTGGCAGGCGAGCGATGCACTGGCGCTCCACGCCAGCCTGTCATCCCGCGCGCGCTTCCCGACCAGCTTCGAGCGTTTCAGCCAGCGCTTCAACACCGCCATCCCCAATCCGTCGCTGAAGGCCGAGCGCGCGACCAATGTGGAGATCGGCGGCAGCTGGACGCAGGGCAAACTGCGCGTCGAGGGCGCGCTCTTCTATAGCTGGGTCGATGACGCGATCTTCAGCGTGCTGACGCCGGCCTATCCCTGCACCGCGTCGACCACGCCGCCCGCGACTGCGACGCCGGGTTGCGCCCTGACCAACCTGACCCAGAGCCAGAATGTCGGCAGCGGTCATTATTATGGCGTCGAACTGTCGGTGTCCGCGACGATCCTGCCCGGTCTCGACATCGGCGCCAACTATACCGGCATCAAGCGCGATCTCGACTATGCCGCCAATCCCGCCTTCCGCCCCACCGGCGTGCCGACGCACAAGGGTTTCGCCTGGGCGGACTGGTCGCCGATCGACGGGCTGCACATCGTGCCGAACATCGACCTCGCCTCGAATCGCTGGACGCTGTTCACCGCAACCCCCGCGAGCGCGCCGCAGCGTTACTACCGGACCGGTGCCTATGTGAATGCCGGGCTGCGGGTCGACTATGCGTTGACCGAGCATGTCGATATCGGTGTCGGAGGGCGTAACCTGTTCGACGATTATTACACGCTGACCGACGGCTTCCCCGAACCCGGCCGGACCTTGTTCGCCAACCTGCGCGTCCGCTACTGACGTTCCATCCGCCGGGACAGACGTCGCCGCAGGCTTGTCCGTCCTCTATTGTTCTTCCGGCATCACTCGCCGCATGAAGGCATCGAACAGCGGCACGGTGAAGGCGGTATCGCCATGGGCGGGGCTGTAAAGCATGCCCTTGGCGATCAGGCTGTTGCGGGTGGGCGCGACGCTCGACACCTTGACACCAAGCGCATCGGCGACATCGCCCGACCGGTGCGGACCCGGCCCGATCGAGGCCATGGCGCGCAGATAGCGTTTCTCCGCGGGCGTCAGCCGGTCGAAACGGACGCGGAAGAAGCTGGCATCCAGTTCGGCGAGCGCGCTCCGGGTAGCGGCCTCTATGTCGTCGGCGCCGATCGGCGAGGCCTCGGCCGCGTCCCAGCCATGCTTGCCCCATTCCTGAAGGAAATAGGGATAGCCCTGCGTCTGCGCAACGATGGCGTCCAGCGCCGCCGCGTCGATCCGCTCCTCCTCGCGCTCGATCGGCAGGCGGATGGCATCGCGGGCGGCGGCTTCATCCAGCGGGCCGACGCTGACGAATTCGAACAGGCGCTCGGCATAGGATTTGGCTCGGCCCATCTGGCCCAGCAATTGCGGCAGGCCTGCCGCCAGCATGGTGATGGGCAACTGCTTCTGCGCCGCGCGGTGCAGCGCACTGATGAGCGCGGCAAGCTGCTCCTCTGGTACATATTGCAGTTCGTCGATCACCAGCACCACCGCGCTGGCTCGTTCCTGCGCTGCCTGCCCCACGGCAACGATCAGATCGGCCAGGTCCGCTTCCAGATCGCCGCTATCGGCAAGGCCTGGTTCCGGCTCGAAATCGAGCGCCACTTCCAGATCGTCATATTTGACCTTGAGCTTGGCAAAGCCCGCCAGCGCCGCAAGCGCCCGCCTGACCCCCGCCGACGCCTGTTTCATACGGTCGAGCCGCAGCAGCGCGGCGCGCAAGGCAGGAACCAATATGCCGGGCAGCGACCGGCTTTCCGGCGCTTCGATCGCGACGATGGTCATGCCCTCGCCCTCGGCCGCGTCGCGCATGGTGGACAGCAGCACCGTCTTGCCCACACCGCGCAGACCGTAAAGGATGCTCGGCCGCGCCGCCCGGCCCATGCGGATGCGGTCAAGCGCAATGGCATTGCGTTCCAGCAGCGTATCGCGGCCGGCCAATTCGGGTGGCGGCGTTCCGGCGCCAGGGGCAAAGGGATTGCGACGGGGATCCATAGCAATCTTATGTCAGTTTATCGTTTTCCTGTAAACTCGATAACCTTGCTTGAATTTGGCGTTCCCATTGACGGTTCCCCTACCGAATCGACCATGCGCATGGTGTGGGATCAGCGATCTGTCCGGCACTGCGTCCGGATTGCCCGAAAAGGCGGCCGGTTTGAGCCATCGCCACCGCCATCTCCATCTTTCCGCCGGAATCCTTGCAAGGGCGAAGCCACAATCTGCAGCACCCGCTCGGAGCAAAACTAAAATATCTATTCCTTTATGGGTTGACGCCTCAATCGGCCATTATTAAAATCATCA
>NZ_DATKFP010000124.1:0-12323 GCF_035511395.1 Sphingobium sp. | reverse complement strand
CAGATAGCGCCGCACATCGTCGGGAAGGGGAGGATAGCGGACCGGGCGCGCGATCAGGTTTCGGGCGCCTTCGAACATCGCGTTGCCCCGTAGGGGCGCGACCAGCCGCTTGATCGGCGCAGGCAAGCGGCGCAGGGCCAGCGGGACCAGCGGAGAGGCGCCGTCATTGACTCGCGCCTCGATATGCGAAGGGCCGGGATTGGGCGGCAGGTCCAGAATTTGCAGCACGTCCGCCGTCACGCCGGTCGGATCGCGCTTGATATCCTCATGCAGGATGATCTTCAGCTGCTCGCCCGGGAAATGGTCAAGAAAACGGCGGACATGCCGGCCATAGAGGCCATCCTCCAGAAATCGCGGTTCGCTTGCCGTTGCGCGGTGGAGGTGGCGAGCGACATCGCCATCCACCGTTCCCCGGCGAAATAGCATGCAATAATCGGAATAGGCCCGCTCGACCGGATTGCGCAGCTGCGCAATCAACTGGACCGATGGGACCATCGCGGCGATGCGCGCAGGCGCCTGCGGGTGGGCGAGATAATCGGCCGATTTTTCCGCGACCAGCTGGCCTGGTCGGGCGTCCACGAATAGCGACCGATACCAGTCTTCACCCCTGTCGAAATCGCGGCTGAAATAATGCGGCTCCGGCCCCGGCATGAAGACATCGGATCGTGTACGGAGCTGTCGGGCGATCCAGGTGGTAGCGGCTTTGGCGGCGCCGATCACGATCAGGCGCGGAAGGGGCGATCCGGTCATCAGTCTCGTCACTCTTCAGGCTGTGGCGTTGGCGATCACCGACGCGACGATCATGCCCATCCGCTCGACCGTTCCGGCATCAAGCGTCGGATCGACCGGCAGCATCAGGCTGGTTTCGCCCAGCCTCCAGGAAACGGGCAGCCGGTTCAATGGTGCGGAAGGGCTACCGACAAAGGCTTGTTCCCGATAGATTTCGGGGCAGCTGCCAGCACCGCAGGGTACGCCGGCGACGATGCATTCGCCGATGATGCGGTCGCGATTCCACCCGCGCGCGAGCCTTTCCGGCTGCACGAAGGCATAATATTTATAATAGGCATGGTTCACGTCTGCGGGCGGCACGGTCAGCCGCACGGCAGGCAAACTCGCCAGTGCCGCGTCCAGGATGCGGGCATTACGCTGGCGCGTCTCGATCCAGCCGGGGAGCTTGCCGAGCTGGCACAGGCCGAGCGTCGCCTGCATCTCGGTCGCGCGATAATTGCTGCCCAGGCTGGCATGCAGCCAGCGGAAGGTGCCGGGGGCGCCATTCTGGTCGACCGGTTCGGGCAGCTTGCCATGATCCTTATAGGCCCAGGCCCGTTCCCACACCTTCCTGTCGTGCAGGACCAGCATGCCACCTTCGCCGCCGGTCGAGATGATCTTGTCGGTGCAGAAGGAAAAGGCGGCCGCGTCGCCTAGTGACCCGACCGGATCGCCGTCCTGCGCCGCGCCATGCGCCTGCGCGCAATCCTCGATTACCAGCAACCCCTGCGATCGGGCGAGTACCATGATCTCGTGCATGGGGGCGGGCCATCCGGCAAGATGGACGACGATCACGGCCTTGGTATTCGGCGTGATCGCCTGCGCGATCGTGCAGGCGTTAAGCGTCTGCGAGTCGGGGTCGACATCGGCGAAGACCGGTGTCGCGCCGATCGCCGCGACGCAACTGGCCGAGGCCATGAAGCTGCGCGCGGGAACGATCACCTCGTCGCCCGGCCCGACGCCGAGAGCGCGTAGCGCCAATTCCAGCGCCAGCGTCCCGTTGGCGACCGATATGGCGTGCGGCGCGCGGCACAGGTCGGCAAAGGCGCTTTCGAAAGCACGCGTCTGGTCGCCATGATGCAGCGCATTGACCCGGCCGCTGCGCAGGACGGCCGCGACGGCGGTGATCTCATCTTCCGCATAGACCGGCCAGCGCGACCGGATCGGTTCGCTCGCATGGTTGGACGCCAACGGGCTCGCCAAGGGGGTGAGATGGTCGAACCGGGCCGCAGCCGCGGTCGACAGGCTGGGTTCAATTGGCGTGAACATGGGCAGCACCATTTGCGCGGTTCGTCATCGGGACATGGCTCTGGACGAGCGTCGCCTTGCGATTGAGCAGATCCTTGGCGATGAAGCGGCAGGCGTCATCGTCGGAATCGTTGCTCGCTTCCTCCAATATGTCGAACGCCTCGGTCAGGGCCTGCATCGGGATCGGCTGGGGTTCCGCCTCGAACACGCCGGGGATGGACGAAGGTAGCCGTTCCTCTTCGGTGTCGAACAGTTCCTCGAACAGCTTCTCGCCCGGCCGCAGCCCGACAATCTCGATGCCGACATCGACATCCGGGTCGAGGCCCGCGAGCCGGATCATGCGACGCGCGATCTCGATGATGCGGATGGGTTCGCCCATGTCGAGTACGAAGATACGGCCATGGCAGACCCCGTCGCGCAGCCCGCGTGAGGCGCTTTGCAGGATGAGCTGCACCGCTTCATGCACGGTCATGAAGAAGCGCTCTATCTCTTCATGGGTGACGGTCAACGGGCCGCCCTTGCTCAGCTGGCGCTGGAAAAGGGGTATGAGCGAGCCGCTGGACCCCAGCACATTGCCGAAGCGGACGGTGATGAAGCGCGACGCGTCGGGGTCATTGCGCCCTTCCAGATCCAGCGCCTGACAGTAAAGTTCGCCCAGACGCTTGGTAACGCCCATGAAGCCGACCGGATTGACCGCCTTGTCGGTCGACACCTGCACCATGGCGCGTGCGCCATAGCGGCGCGCGGCATCGGCGACATTGCGCGTACCCAGCACATTGGTCTGGATCGCGGCGACCGGATGGGTCTCGACCAGCGGCACATGCTTCAGCGCAGCGGCGTGGAAGACCAGTTCGGGGCGCTGCTCGGCAAAGACCTGCATCAGTTGCTTGCGTTGGCGGATCGAACAGAGAACCGGCGTACGGTCGATCTGCGGATGATTTTCCCGCATCTCCAGATCGACTTCGTAGAGGTTGAACTCATTGGCGTCGAGCAGGACCATATGGGCCGGGGCGAAGGCGGCGATCTGGCGCGTCAGTTCGCGGCCGATCGTGCCTCCCGCGCCGGTAATCAGCACGCGGCGCCCAGCGATCATGCTGACCACGGCGTTGCCGTCGAGCGGTGCTTGGGGGCGGCCCAGAAGATCGGCAAGGTTGAGGAAGCGGAAGTCGAGCTTGACCCCCTGTTCGGGCGAAAAGCCGGTGAATCCGGGACGATAGGCGATGTCGAGATCGAGCATCTGGGCCTGCGACACCAGATCGACCATCGCCATGCCCTGAAGTCGTTCCACCGCGCCGGCGAACATGAGGCAGGCGGGCCGCTTGTTATCAGCGCTCAGCCGGCCAACGATCTGGGCCAGGTCGGCCGGACGACCGACGATGGGCACCCCGCGTAGCCAGGCGCCGACATGCTTGCCGGTTTCCTCAAGGATGCCGACCGGGCGGAAGCTGGCGTGCGATTCCTGTTCCAGTTGGCGCAAGAGCTGCTCGATATCATCGCTGGACCCGAACAGCAGCGCCGGGCGACCGGCATCGAGCGCATCGGCCGCAAGGGCAGGGGGATGGAACCGGCCAGCAAAATATTCGCCGACCAGTCGTCGTGTCATGCGTGCGCCACCCATCATCACGACGAGCAGCAGCCACTGGATGACGGGGATGGACCGCGGCAACCACCATTCGCCGCCCATGGCGAGCAGCAGGCCGGAGAAGATGGCGATTGCAACGGTCGCCGCCTTCATCACCACGAAGATGTCCCCGGTCGACGCATAGCGCCAGACCCGCCGATGCAGCCGCATCAGGGCGAAGGTTGCAACCGCTACCGCAACGAAGAGAGGCAGTGCCAATGGATGTTCCGCCAGAGCGGCGTCGGCGCGCGTGGAACCCACCCGCAGGCTGATTGCGAAGATGAAGGAAAGACCTGCGATCAGGCCGTCGATCGCGTAGATCAACAATGTCCGGCTTGGCGCCGAGAAACGATATTGAAATGCTGCTGCCATTTTCGGCCCCCTTTGCAGTTCGAGCACTGAACCCAGCGCGACCTCATCCTTGGCGACATTTCGTGATGATGTTCTGGGGCAAGGTTAGACAGGAAGCCGGGCCTCATTAAGTCGGGCATCAGGTTTCGTCCGAAGGGACAGGGGGGGCTATCCGTTCTGTCCGCAGCTAACCCTAAATGATTTATTAACTATAAGGCGGTGATTTCGGGCGGTGTTGATCTACGCCTTGTGCGCCAGCCGGTGATTTCGTCGATACCGCTTCGCATCGAGTCGCTTTGCGCTCATCCCTTTGGATAGTGTCCGTAGTTGCTGTGGCGGTGCTCCTGCCGAGTGACGACTATGCCTTCCCAGCAGACGGTTAGGGGGCCGTGATTCCCACATGCTACAGCTAGAAAGTCACATTGTTCCGCAGGTCGAGCCGGCGCCTTCACGGATGTCGGAAGAGGGCGTCCGTGTCCGTCCCGCGAGCATGGACAAATGCCGCGTCTGCTTTCCCTTCGCCGGCGGCCTGATCGGCGGAAGCCATATCTCGGCGATGAAGCTCATTCAGGGGCTTCATCACACGCAGTTCGAACCGGTAGTGCTGCTGCACAGCCTTGACGGCCCCTTGCCTGATTTCCTGACAAGCGCCGGCATCGCCTTTGAGCGCGCGCCGATCCATCATTATTGGCAGGCTGGCGGTGTGTCGTTGCGCGATCTGCCGCAGATGCCCGCCGACATCGCTCGGATTCGCGCCTTTTTGCGCGCGCGTAATATCCGCATCGTCCATACCAATGAAGGCGCCATGCACGCGACCTGGGGCATGTCCGCGCGGCTCGCGGGCGCCCGCCATATCTGGCATCATCGCGGCAATCCCCGGGCGGCGGGGCTGCGTTTCCTCGCGCCGATCGTGGCCGACCGCGTCATATGCGTGTCGAATTTCGCGTCGCCGCTACAGGGCCTCTGGTCCGCGCGTGGCAAATCGACCGTCGCATATAGCCCGTTCGATACCTCGATTGCGCATGTGGACCGTAAGGCAGCGCGATCCACGATCGAGGAACGGCTGGGCGTTGCGCCGGATACGGTGATCATTTCCTTTCTCGGCCATTTTTCGACGCGCAAGCGGCCGCTCGTCTTCGTCGAGACGATCGCGGCGATGCGGCGCGCCAGACCCGACCGGCGCATCGTCGGCCTGATGTTCGGGGACGAGCATGAAGCCGGCATCGATGCGAAGATCAGGCAGAAGATCCAGGATCTCGATGTTGCCGACTGCGTGCGCATGATGGGCTTCCTCCAGCCGGTGGAACCATGGCTCGCGGCGAGCGACGTGCTGCTGGTGCCTGCGGTCGAAGAACCGTTCGGACGTACCCTGATCGAGGCCATGCTGATCGGCACGCCCGTGGTTGCCGCCGCATCGGGTGGCAATATCGAGGCGATCCGGAACCGGGGGACGGGACTTCTCGCCCGGCCCGATGATCCGGAAGACCTGGCCGCGCATGTGCTGGGGGTCATCGAGGATCCCCGGATGGCCACGACCATCGCGCATCGCGCGCGGCAGGAGGCGCTACAGAAGTTCAGCGTCGAAACCCATGTGAACAAGATTGCCAGAATCTATCGGGAGGCACTCGCCATATGAATGCGCCTACACCCGCTGCCATATCCGCCATGCCCGGCCTCGTGCAGCACATCACCACCAGTCTCGACGTCGGTGGTGCGCAATCGATGCTGGTGAAGCTGGTCGAAGCCACTGCCGCCAAGCGCAACGGCGTCCGCCCTGCGGTGCTGTCGCTCATGCCGCCCGGCAGCTTTACGCATCGGCTGCGCCAGAGCGGCTGTCCCACCTATACGCTCGGCATGGCGCGGGGCTATCCGGGTCCGCTGGGCATACTCCGACTCCTGCGGATCACCGGGATGCTCCAGCCCGACCTGCTCCAGGGATGGATGTATCATGGCAATGTGGCAGCCAGCATGGCGCAACTCGCCGTCAAACGCAGGGTGCCGCTGCTCTGGAACGTCCGCCATTCGCTGGCAGACCCAAAGGTTGAGAAGTGGAGCAGCCGCGCGGTCCTGTCGCTGAGCGCGCGCCTGTCGCGCAATGTCGACGGCATCATCTATAATTCGCGGACCGCAGCGAAGGAACATGCCGCCTTCGGCTTCGACGGATCGCGCGCGATCCACATTCCCAACGGTTTCGACCTGGTCCGCTATCGCCCCGATGTCCATGCGGGCGATCGGCTCCGCAGCCTGTTCGGCATTGAGGACAGGCGCCCGATCGTCGCGATGGTCGCGCGCAATCATCCGATGAAGGACCATGCCATGCTGGCGCGGACGGTCGGAAAGCTGCGAATGTCCGGCCGCGACTGTCGGCTGCTGCTGGTCGGGCCGGGCATGGATACTCCCGGCGCCGCTCTGATGCAGGCGATCGGCGAATCCCTGCCGTCCGAAAGCGTCACCTTCGCGGGTGAACGGGCAGATGTCGCAGACTGGCTGCCGGGCGTCGACATGGTGGCGTTGTCGTCCGCCTGGGGAGAGGCATTCCCCAACATATTGGGCGAAGCGATGGCGTGCGGCGTGCCGTGCGTCGCTACCGATGTCGGCGACAGCGGCTGGGTGATGGGCGATGGCGGCCGCTGCGTGCCGCCGCGCGACGTCCAAGCCATGGCGGCGGCGCTGTCAGGGCTTGTCGACCTTGGCGACGAAGGGCGGCGCGCGATGGGCGCGGCCGGCCGGTCGCGGGCGGTCGCTCATTTCGACATCAACGACATTGCCGTCCGCTATCGCCGCCTCTATGCCAGCGCTGTTCGCCACGCCACGCAGGGCAGCGGGTCGGTCAGCGCCAGCGCGCTGGCGAGCGAGGCGGGAGCGCACAGCCTATGAAGGTGCTTGTTCTCGCAAGCCTGGCCTATTCGCTTGTCAATTTCCGCGGCGCGCTGCTGCGGCGGATGGTGGCGGAGGGGCATGAGGTGGTTGCCTGCGCTCCCGATGACGACCCCGTTACCTCCGGCGAGTTGGAAAGGATGGGCATTGCCTATCGCCGCGTGCCGATGGACCGGATCGGGACGAATCCGTTGCGCGACGTCGGCACTCTGTGGGCGATGTGGCGAATAATCCGCAGCGAAGCGCCCGACGTGATCCTGGCCTATACGCAGAAACCGATCATCTATGGCGGCATGGCGGCACGGATCGCCGCGCCGCGCGCCCGCTACTTCGCGATGGTGAGCGGCCTTGGCCATGTCTATTCGGACGATGAACCAGCCAGCGGCAAGCGCCGTTTCCTGCGGCCGCTGATTTCCGTCTTCTATCGTATGGCGATTGCGCGGGCGGCGGGAATTTTCGTTTTCAACGCCGATGACGAGGCGGAAATGCGCCGCCACGCCATCCTCTCGCCCCGGCAGCGCGCGGTGCAGGTGCCGGGTTCGGGCATCGATACCGACCAGTTCACGCAGCAGCCAATTCCTGATGGGGCACCGACCTTTCTCCTGGTCGCGCGCCTGATGCGCAACAAGGGCATAGGCGAATTCGTCGAGGCTGCGGCCATGGTGCGCAAGCAATATCCGGACACGCGGTTCCAGATTTTGGGGCCGCAGGAGCCGGGCAAGGCCGGTTTTGGTGTCGAGGAAATGGCGACATGGCAGGCGAAAGGCGTCGACTATCTCGGCGCCACCCGCGACGTCCGGCCGCATCTGGCGGCGGCGAGCGTGTTCGTACTGCCGACCTTTTATCGGGAGGGGCTGCCCCGGACCATATTGGAAGCCATGGCGATCGGCCGTCCGATCATCACGACCGACACGCCGGGATGTCGGGAAACCGTCCTGTTGGGTGAGAACGGCCTGCTCGTACCGCCCCGCGACGCCGATGCACTGGCGAGCGCGATGGCGCGGCTGGCGGCCAATCCCGACCGGATCATCGCCATGGGCGCCCGGTCGCGTCGGTTGGCGGAGGACCACTATCATGTCGAGAAGGTCAACAGCCAGTTGCTGTCGGAAATGGGTCTGCTCGGTCCATCGCTTCCATCTCCCGTAAGGCGGACGGAAGGTCGGGCGCTGGGCGACTATCCTGCCGTCGAGCGCACGCTCGCCGTGCTGGCCCTGATCCCCATGCTGCCGGTCATGCTCCTGCTGGCGGGAGGGGTGGCCCTTGCGCTTGGACGCCCCGTGCTGTTCCGGCAACGGCGGGCCGGGCTAGGCGGACGAGTCTTCGATCTCGTCAAATTCCGTTCGATGCGCGACCTGCGCGACGCGCATGGACAGCCATTGGCTGATGAGGCGCGGCTGACCGCCTTTGGCAGGCTGCTGCGCCGCAGCCGGCTCGACGAGCTTCCCGAACTGTGGAACATCGCGCGTGGCGAGATGAGCTTCGTCGGGCCGCGCCCGCTTCTGCCCGCCACGGTGGATGCCATGGGCGAAAAGGGCAGGCAGCGTGGCAGCGTGCGGCCTGGGCTGACCGGCTGGGCGCAGGTCAATGGCAATGCGCTGCTGAGCGACGCCGACAAGCTGGCGCTCGACCTCTGGTATGTCGAGCATCGCTCCTTCGGCCGCGATCTCTGGATTGCGCTGCGGACGGTAGAGACCGTGTTCGGGGGCGAACGGATCAGCCAGATGCATATTCGGAGGGCGTATGCGAGCGTTGCTGATCGGCGCGGTTGAAGGCACGCGCGTCGCGGCGCAGGCGATCGCCGATACGCCGGGCTGGACTCTAGCCGCGATCGGGACATTGCCGCCGGACCTGGCGTCGCGCCATTCGGATTTCGTCGATCTGGCACCCGTCGCGGCGCAGGGCGGGGCGGAACTGATCCCGGTCGCGGCCTGCAATGCGCCCGACTTCCTCGATCAGGTCAGGGCAATCGCCCCCGACATCGTCTTCGTGATCGGCTGGTCCCAAATATGCGGGCCGGACTTTCGCGCGGCGGCGGGCGGCCGGGTGGTCGGCTATCATCCCGCGCCGCTGCCCCGACTGCGGGGGCGCGCGGTCATCCCCTGGACTATCTTGCTGGATGAGAAGATCACCGCCTCCAGCCTGTTCTGGATCGATGAGGGCGTCGACAGCGGCCCCTTGCTGGCCCAGCATTATTTCCACGTCGCACCCGACGAGACGGCCGCCACACTTTACGCCAAGCATATGGCGGCGCTGGACGCCATGCTGCGCGACCTGCTGCCGCGCCTGTTGCAGGGCGACGTGCCGGTCAAGGTGCAGGATGAGAAGCTCGCAACCTATGCCACGCGCCGCCGGCCCGATGACGGGCGGATCGACTGGCGCCAGCCGGCCGAGGCGATCGAGCGGCTGGTGCGGGCGGTCGGCCGACCCTATCCAGGCGCATTCACCGGCGTGGGCGAGGATCGCATCACCATCTGGTCCGCGCGCGCCTGCGCCTGCGCCGACCGGCAACATGCCAGCCCCGGACAGGTGATCATGCGCGACGAACAGGGTTTCGCCGTCTGCTGCGGGGACGGGCGTGCGCTCCATGTGACGGAGTTTGACTCGGCGAGGGAACGCAAGCCCGCGCTGCACAGCATGTTGGGGGGGCAGGCGTGACGGACAGGATCGCCGACTTTGGTGTGACTCTGGTGATCGCGCCACATCCGGATGATGAGGTGCTGGGCTGCGGCGGCGTCATCGCGCGCCTCGCCGACGCCGGGCGCGATGTCCATGTCGCGATCGCGACGCGGGGCAGGGCGCCGCGCTATTCGCAGGAAGGCGCCGATCGCGTGCGGCGCGAGGCGCTCGCCGCGCATGAATTGCTGGGCGTCACGCGGACCCATTTCCTCGATCTGCCCGCCGCCGAACTGGATCAGGTGCCCCATGCCGACCTGAACGGCGCGATGGGTCGGTTGTTCGAGGCGGTGAAGCCCGACACGATCTTCCTGCCGTTCCTGGGCGACATCCATCTCGACCATCAGTTGATCTTCCGATCCGCCATGGTCGCCGCCCGGCCGCGGGACTGGCACTATCCGCTTCGGCTCTACGCCTATGAGACGCTGTCGGAAACCAACTGGGCTGCGCCGCAGATCGAGCCGGGCTTCGCGCCCAACATCTTCATCGACATTCATGAGACGCTGGAACGCAAGCTGGCCGCCTTCGCCTGTTTCCAGTCGCAATGCGGCGTCTTTCCGAACGAACGGTCGCCCGAGGCGCTGCGCGCGCTGGCCATGCTGCGTGGCGCGACCGTCCATCGCTATGCTGCCGAGGCATTTGTGCTAATCCGGGAGGTAATCTGATGCATCAGATGACGGGGGATCGGATGGGAGAGATCAAGTCGCGGTCGACGACGAGGAGGCGGCTGACGATACTGCTCTGTTCGGCAGGTCGCAGGGTCGAACTGCTGATCGCTTTTCGTCGCGCGGCCGGACATCTGGGTGTCGACCTCCAGATAATCGCCTGCGACCTCCAGCCCGAATGGAGCGCTGCCTGCCGCTTCGCCGACAAGTCGTTCCGCGTGCCGCGCGCCGATGACCCGGACTATGTCCCTGCGATCGAGGCGATCTGCCGTGACCATGGGGTGGGGCTGGTCGTGCCGACGATCGATCCGGAATTGCAACCGCTCGCAGATGCGCGCGCCCGGTTTGCGGGACTGGGCGCATGGATTTCGGTGAGCGATCCGGAACTTGTCGCCATCTGTCGCGACAAGCTGCTGACCGCCAGTTTCCTGAACGAACATGGCGTTCCTGTACCGCGCACTTTAGCTTGGGAGGATATGGATCCCAAGACATGGATCGGGCCTGCCATCATAAAGCCGCGGGGCGGCAGCGCTGGGCGGTCGATCCTGAAGATCGATGATATGGACGAACTGCCTGTTTCCGTGCCTGAACCAATGATCGTGCAGGAATTGCTGCGGGGCGAGGAGTGGACCGTCAATCTCTATTTCGATGATCGGGGCATTCTGCAATCGGTCGTGCCGCATCATCGCGTGCAGGTGCGCGCCGGTGAAGTGGAGAAGGGGGTCACTGGACGTCCGTCCATATTGCTCGACATGGCCGAGAAGCTGGCGGCCGCGCTGCCGGGCGCGCGTGGTGCGCTCTGCTATCAGGCGATCATCACACCCGACGGCAGTGCCAAGCTGTTCGAGATCAATGCCCGGTTCGGCGGCGGCTATCCGCTGGCCGAATCTGCCGGCGCCTCCTTCGCCCAATGGCTGATCGAAGCGCGGATGGGCATGCCGAGCAGCGCCGGCAACAGCTGGACCGAAGGGGTCATGATGTTGCGCTATGATGCCGCCATTTTCGTTTCCCCATAACCGTCTTCCCATGAGCGTCACGTCATGACCGTCACCATCGTGTTCGACATGGACGACACGCTCTATCTTGAGCGTGACTATATCCGCAGCGGCATAGCGGCTGTGGATCGCTGGGCCCAGTCGGCGCTGGGGCTGGAGGGGCTTGGGATAATCGCGCGCAGTCTGGTTGACGCGAGGCAATATGGAAAATTGTTCGATGCCGCCCTGGCCAAGTTGGGCGCCCCCATCGACCCGTCGATCATCGGCCAGATGGTGTCGGTCTATCGCGCGCATGCGCCCGATATTCGACTTGCGCCCGATGCGCTGGCCTTCCTGAAGGCCGGGCACGACTATGGCTTCGCGCTGATCAGCGACGGCTTCAGCATTGCGCAACATGCCAAGGTCGATGCGCTTGGCTTGCCCGGTTTCGGGCTGGACCCGATCATCTGCACCGACGACTGGGGGCGGGACTATTGGAAGCCACACCGGCGCGCTTATGAAGCCGTGCAGGCGGCTCATGCCGCGCGGTCGACCCGCTTCATCTATGTCGCCGACAATCCGGCCAAGGATTTTCTGACGCCGCGCGCGCTGGGCTGGGCAACGGTCCAGATCGACCGACCCCAAGCGGTTCACGGCCGGACGGCGCCCAGCGATGCGCATCGGCCGCATCTGGTCATCCACTCTTTCGATCAACTGAGCGAGGATATTATCGCTTCGCTGCTCGCAAATCTTTCACCAACGGAGCATATGGCATGAAGGTCGCCTTCGTCCTGGCGGGTTTGAGCGCGGGCGGTGCCGAACGGGTTATCAGCAAGCTTTCCGATGCTGCTCTGGCGCGCGGCTGGGACGTCACGATCGTGACCTTCGATCGGCCGGACGATCCGATATTCCATCCGATCGACCCTCGTGTCTCGCTCATCCGCCTTTCCCTGCCGACGGCAGGGAAAGGGGCGGCGGCATGGATGACGGCCGCGCGCCGCTGCTGGGCCCTTCGTCGTACTCTCGTCGGGAAGTTCGACGTCGTCATATCCTTCCTGACGAAGATCAATGTGCTCACCCTTTTGGCGACGCGTGGTTTGAATGTGCCTGTAATCGTGTCCGAACGGAACAACCCCGATCGACAGC
>NZ_DATKFP010000123.1:0-7337 GCF_035511395.1 Sphingobium sp. | reverse complement strand
CGCGTCTGCGTCACCTTCACGATCGGAGTCGTCGTTGGCATCACAATCGTGACCGGCACGCCCAGACGCTTGCCATGATAAGCAAGACCTTGCGCATGATTGCCGGCGGACGCGCCGATCACGCCCTTCGCCTTCGACGCTTCATCCAGTTGCAGCAGACGATTGAGTGCGCCGCGTTCCTTGTAGGCGGCGGTAAATTGGAGATTTTCGAACTTCAGATAGACCTTGCAACCAAGCATGTCGGAGAACGTCTGGCTAATCAGCGTCGGCGTCTTGACGATCGCACCCGAAATTCGGGTGCGTGCGGCAAGGATATCGTCGACGGTGACAGGCAGCGGCAGCGCGCTTTCGATCTTGGTTAGCGTGTTCATGGCGACGCCCCCTAAACGAAAATTGCGGGTGAAGAAACTGGCACTGTCGGAAAACTGGCCTTATGGCAGGGGTGCACGCACGAAATGTACGAGGCTTGATGGCTAGGATCGCGTTTATCGGCTTGGGAATCATGGGTGGACCGATTGCGGGCCATTTGGCGCGGGCGGGCCATGATCTGACGGTCTACAACCGCTCCATCGGCAAGGCGAAGAGCTGGGCGGAAGCCTATGGCGGCGAAGTGGCGATCAACCCGGCCAAGGCGGCCGAGGATGCCGAGATCGTGATCAGCTGCGTCGGTACCGACGATGACCTGGCGCAGGTCACGCTGGGGCGCGAGGGCGCCTTCCGCGCGATGCAGCCGGGCAGCCTGTTCATCGACCATACCACCGTATCGGCGCGGATCGCCCGGCAATTGTTCGTCGAGGGTGAGAGCCGGGGTATCCACAGCGTTGACGCGCCGGTATCCGGCGGACAGGCCGGGGCGGAAAATGGTCGCCTCTCCATCATGTGCGGCGGCAGCGAGCCGGCCGTCGCAGCCGCCAATCTTGTGATGCAGGCCTATGCCGCGCGCATCGTCCATGTCGGCGGCGCGGGCGCGGGGCAGACCACCAAGATGGTGAACCAGATCTGCATCGCCGGCGTGATCCAGGGTCTGGCGGAGGCGATGCGCTTCGCGCAGGCGGCGGACCTCGACCTCGACGTCGTATTTCAGGCGATATCCGGCGGCGCGGCGCAGAGCTGGCAGATGGACAATCGCTGGAAGACGATGGCGCAGGACGAGTTCGACTTCGGCTTTGCCGTCGACTGGATGCGCAAGGATCTGGGCTTGGCGCTGGAGGAAGCGCGGGCCAATGGCTCCACCTTGCCGGTGACGGCGCTTATCGATCAATATTATGCCGATGTGCAGGCCATGGGCGGCCATCGGCAGGACACCAGCGCACTGGTGCGGAGAATTACCCGAGCATGACCCAATTTCTGTCTTCGAGCGCGCTGAAGAGCGCCGCCCTGGCGCTTGCGCTCGCTCCCCTGCCCGCGCTTGCATCGGGCGTGATCGACAATGTTAACGGCATCGCGCTCGATGCGAACGGCAGGATCGTTCATTTCGGCGCTCTGATGATCGACGATGACGGCAAGGTCGAGAAGCTGATCCCCGGCCGTTACGAAGAGCCGGAATATAAGCCAAAGAAGCCCAAGCGTGGCCAGCCCTGGCCCGAACGACCCAAGGGACCGACGTTCAAGCTGGACGCGGGCGGCAAGACGCTGATCCCCGGCCTGATCGACGCGCATGGCCATGTCATGGGTTATGGCCTGTCGCTCATCACGCTGGACCTGTCGGACACAACCTCGCTGGCACAGGCTCAGGAGAAGATTCGCGCCTATGTCGCCGCCAATCCGGGGCGCAAATGGATCATTGGCACGGGCTGGAACCAGGAAAGCTGGGGGCTGGGCCGCTTTCCTACCGCAGCTGAACTGGACGCGGCGGTCAGCGACATTCCGGTCTGGCTGGAACGCATCGACGGCCATGCAGGCTGGGCCAACAGCGCCGCTATCCGCGCGGCCGGTGTAACGGCAACGACCAAGGCGCCGACGGGCGGCCGGGTCGAGATGACGGCAGGCAAGCCGGCTGGCGTCTTCGTCGACAAGGCGATGGACCTGATCCAGAAATTCGTGCCGCCGCCCGCGCCCAAGGATCGTGACCTCGCGCTGGAAAAGGCGCAGCGCGCGCTGCTGTCGATGGGCATCACCGGCATCGCCGACATGGGCACCAGCATCGATGACTGGCAGGCGTTCCGCCGGTCGGCCGATCGCGGTGCGCTGCGCGTGCGGATCATGTCCTACGCCTATGGCCTCGACAACATGGTACTGATCGCCGGGCCGGAGCCGACGCCCTGGCTCTATGACGATCATCTGCGCATGGGCGGGATCAAGCTGCTGCTCGACGGCGCGCTGGGATCGCGCGGGGCATGGCTGAAGGCCGACTATGCCGACGCGCCGGGCCAGCGCGGCCTCAACATGATTCCCGGCACGCAGTTGCGCAATATCATGAGCCGCGCGGCGATGGACAATTTCCAGATCGCCGTCCACGCCATCGGCGACGCCGCCAATGGCGAGATCCTCGACGCGATCCAGGAACTCAACGACACCTATAAGGGCGACAGGCGCTGGCGCGTCGAACATGCCCAGATCATCGACCCGGCCGACCTTTCGCGCTTCGGCCCGCTGGGCGCAATCGCGTCGATGCAGCCGGTGCATGAAGCATCGGACTGGCGCATGGCGACCGCGCGCGTGGGCGAAGCGCGGCTCAAGGGCGCCTATGCCTGGAAGACGATGCTCGACAATCGCGTGCCGCTGGCCTTCGGGTCGGACGTGCCGGTGGAAAGCCCCAACCCCTTCCCCGGCATCGCCGTCGCCATGAGCCGCGAGGATGCGAAGGGCGAGCCGGCGGGCGGCTGGATGCCCGAACAACGGGTGAGCTTCGAGGCGGCGCTGGACGGGTTCACCCGGCAGGCTGCCTATGCCGGCTTTGCCGAAAAGAAGTTCGGCAGCCTGATCCCCGGACAGCGCGCCGACTTCCTGCTGATCGACCGCGACATCAGCGCTGCACGCCCGGCGGATATCCGCCAGACGCAGGTGCTGGAAACCTGGATCGGCGGCAAGCGGGTCTATGTGAAGGGGCAATAGCCCCTCCTCCGTCATTGCGAGCGAGCGTAGCGAAGTGCTACGCTCGTTCCCCATCACATCGCGTTGTCGGCGGCGTTCAGCGCATCCTCGAACGTCTCGGGCAGCGGCGGCTGGACCGGCTTGTCGCAGCCCACATCCTTCATATGGGCGCGCAGAGCGTCCATGCGGCCGAGATTCCAGCGCGCCAGCGGCACGCCCAGCGGACGGAACTCCGCGCGGTCGAACAGTTCGACCACATAGGAACCGCAGAGCATGTCCACCTGATCCAGCGTCAGCATGCCCAGGTTCATGACCATCGGCTTGCCCGGCACGCCGTTGCGGCCACGCACCAGATCGGTGACATAAAGGCCGCCGCGCGGATCGATCAGCACGACGTCGGCCTGGCTCGAATCGATCAGTTTGTGGCTCGCAGCATAGGGCGCGACAAATTCATGCGTCCGCCAGACCAGGAAGGCGCTCGACAGCGCAGTGATGACGACGCCGATGAAGATCGGCCGCATCGCGCCTTCGGGTCGGAACCGCGCCCATCCCAGCCCTGCGAGCAGGCAGAAGGGACCGATGAAGCCATGCGCGTATCGGAAGCCCCATCCATAGCCCTGCGCCAGCGCCAATACGCAACCCGCCAGACAGCCGAGCGCAAGCGGCAGCGCGATCTCCTGCCCCCGGATCATCGTCCGGAACCGCATCGCCGCCATGCCCAGCATCGCCAGCGGCACCATCAATATATTGTTCCACGCGACATAGCGGCTGATGTTCACCAATGGCTGCCACCGGTCGCCCAGCCGCTCGAACAGGCTTCCCACCTTGTCGGCGACACCGGCCGAAGGGCGCACATCGGCTGGCGCGCCCAGCGCATGAAGCAGGAAGCCAGGCCATAGCTTCGCCCAGACGATCACGATCGCGACCAGCGTCAGCGCGTGGAAAGCCGCGACGGCCCAGCGCCGCGCCAGCAGCATCCACAGGATGAACGGCGCGATGAAGATGGGCGGGAAGTGCCATTGGTGCAGCCCCGCCGCGATCAGCGCGACGACGCCCGCGCTCAGATGACCAACCACGCCGCCGCGCAGCACCAGCGCGAGCCAGATCATGTTGAGCGCGAAATGGCCGGTCATGGCATAGGGGGTCATAGCCGTGACCCAGAGCTGGCTGGACGAGAAGCCGAGCAATATCGTCACCCATACCGCATCGGGCCGGTCGGGCATCAGGTGCAGCGCCACGCGCCACAGCGCAAACAGCCCTGCCATCAGCAACGCCGGCCCTGCCAGATTGGGATCGCCCAATTGCCAGAAGATCGCCTGGATCGCGCTGTTCACCGGCAGATAGGCGGCGGTCCAGTAGTCGGCCGCGCCGAAGGGCGAGAAGAATTCGGGCATGATCGCCCGGCGGTAGGGTTCCCATTCGACCGGGATCGGCCGGGCGAACAGCCCTTCGCGCATATAGGCGGCGGCGAAGCGCGCCACTTCCTCGTCCCGGCTGATCGCATAATCCTGGAACAGCGCATAATGGCCGGCCCAGGCGGCCATGCCGAGCAGCAGGATCAGCGGCACGACGATGCGCGCCGTGGGTCTGGGGAGCGTGAAGCCCTTCCCTTCCGCCCATGGCGCAGCGAGCGCCAGCAACAGCAGCGATCCCAGCAGCGCCGGAAAATCCTGATCCAGCAGCAGGATGACGGCAAGGCTGACCCCCTGCCGATAGGTCACATGCCAAAGGAAGGTCGCCCCCAGCCACAGCGCCAGACCGATCGCTCCCGCCAGAAACAGGCGGCGCGCGGAGACATGGCGAGCGAGCGCGTTCACGCTCAATCCTCGACCAGCGTCCGGTTGACGAAAATACCGTCCATTTCGACCAACAGCGGGAAATGCCCCTTGTTGTTGGCGAAGAAGGCGGAAGGGATGAAGCCGCGCGCCTCCAGCCAGTCGATCATCGCTCGATAGCCGGTGCCGCCTTCATAGATGGGACGGACGCCCAGTTCCGTCTGCACGCCCAGCATCTTGCCCAACACATCGCCCGCGCCTTCGCAGACCGACAGGTCATGGCCCTGCGTGTCCATCTTCAGGAAAGGCCGGGCAAAGCCATGCTGCGCCATCAGTTCGGGCAGCATGGTATCGAGCCGGCGGCATTGCATCTCCACCGTCTTTGTCACCTTGTTGCGATCGGCGAAAATGGCGTCCTGCTCGCCCGACGGCTTTTTCAGCGAACTGAACTGGTCGGCGGCCATGATGTTGAAACTGGCGGTGCCGTCGAAATCGGACAGCGCCATGTTGAACACATGCCAGTTGCGATCGGATGCAGCATGTTTCTGTAGCTCGGCGAACACGTCCGGGTTCGGCTCGAACGACAGGATCAGCCCCCTATAGCCCGCATCCTTGCGCACCATGGTCGCATATTGGCCGCGATTCGCGCCCACGTCGAACAGACAATCGACCGCAAAGGCCGACAGGAAGCGCTTGAGCGCCTGAACCTCTGGATATTGATGGACGCGGCCCGAAAGGGCGAGGCTCACGGCCAGCCTGCGATCGGCGAGTTCGCGCAGATAGCGGTTCATGCGCGCCCGGCCAGCACTTGTTCGTAGACGCCGATCGTCGCCACCGCCATATCCTTCCAAGACCCCATTTCTTCACCATAGGCCCGCGCCCGCGCGCCATGCTCCTGCCTGATGGCCGCGCTTTCGATCAGCGGCAAGAGGGCTTGGGCAAGGGCGGGCGCATTTCCCGCCGGTGCCCGCACCGCGACATCGTCCGGCAACTGACCGAACATGCCCGCGTCGGACGTCACCATCGCCTTGCCATGGTGCAGCGCCGACAGGAAGGCGCCGCTCGAATCGATATGGCGATAGGGGAAGACCAGCATGTCGGCACGCACCATATGTGCATCGAGCCGCCCTTCGGTCAGGAAACCGAAATCGGTGATGAGCCGGTCGGCGAAACCCGCCTGCGCCACGGCGTCGGTCAGCGGCGCGACGTCCATGAAGGGCTTGCCTGCCAGCACCAGCTCGAAACGATGTCCCGCACGCCAGAGCTGGACACAGGCCTCGATGAGCAGGTCGACGCCCTTGTAGGGACGGATCGTACCGAAGAAGAGCAGGCGCGGCATGGTCGGCATGGCGATGGCGGCCAGGTCTTGCGGGGACGCGGTAGCAAGGCGCATCGGCGGATGCGGCGTCACATGGATGCGCGCCGGATCGACGCCCTGCCCGACCAGAGCGTCGCGGGTCGTCTCGCCATGCACGACCAGCGCGTCGAACAGGTCGAGCAGCGCGCGATAGCCCCGCCCTTGAAGCCCCGCATCGGCATGGTAGGCATCGGCATTATGGACAGTGTGGACCAAAGCGGTCCGCCCCTTCAGCCGCTGGAGCATCAGCCGGTCGGCGGGTGCGAGCGGGAGCCACTGGACATGGACCAGATCTGCGGCGAGCAGCGGCCGGATGTTACCCAGCGCGCAGGCCAGCCCATATTCCGCCGCCTTGGCAAGGCGGAAGGCGCGCCCCTCGCCCAGCTTGTCGCGCAGCGCTTCGCTACGGCGGAAGAAATGCGGGAGATAGGCATAGCCCTGCGGCGCGATGGCGTCGGTGGCGCGCATCGGGCGGCCGAGCAGCGTCACCTCAGCCCCCTGCCCCGCCAGCGCTGCGCAGAGGCTGTCGTCATAGCGCCCGGTGAAGAGCGAGGGATCGAGCATCGCGATCTTCATGCGCGCAGCAGCCTCTTGAGCGACAGGAGATGCAGCCCCGCCACGCCCAGCAGCGTGAGGGCGTAGAGCGCAAGAAAAGCGAGGTCGAAGCGATCGGGCCAAAGCAGGAGAGCAAGCGGCGCACTCGCCAGCGACCCGGCGAGGAAGGGCAGCGATCGCGCCAACAACTGGCTGAATAGTCCCAGCGCCGCTTGCACATAGACAGAGATACAGAGAATGGTGAGCGCCGCCAGAGCAAGAATGATGAGGCCGATATCCGCTCGATCTAGTGTCGCGCGGCCGTCGAACAGGATCGCGAACAGCCGGTCGCCAGCCATCAGCAGCACCATCGCCAGCGCGAAGGCAAACATCATCGCCGCACCCAGCGCCCGCAACAGCAGTTGCCGCAGTCGGGCGTTGTCGCCGGCGTGAAAGGCGCGGGTGATGCGGGGCAGCGCGGCTTCGACCATGGCGCGCACCAGCATGGACAGCGACCTGGACATCTTGAAGAAGAAATCGAACACCAGCATCGGACGCGCATCCGACGTCATCGCCGCGATGGTGAAGTAGGGCGCATTATAGGCGATGATGTCCGACACAGTGAACGCCGCCGACGC
>NZ_DATKFP010000122.1:0-58673 GCF_035511395.1 Sphingobium sp. | reverse complement strand
TGCCTGTTTGCCGCGTCAGCGAATGGGGCGATCAGATCGACAAGCCAGAGTTTGTCGCCAGTGCTCCATTCTTCCAGGGTCAGACGGTTCTGCGGCTCCATCATGCCACGAGCCAGCTTTGCTTCGCCATCTTTCGTGGTTCGGGCCCAAAGCGCCAACCCGGCGATCATCCACGCGGGCAACACCGCGCGGCTTGTTGGGCAATAACGGCTCGATAATCGCCCATTCCCCATCCGTCAGTTCATATCGCCGTCGTGTCATCAAACCCTTCAAATTTGGAAGGGGCATAAATCACGCAAACCCTCAATCATCAAGCCATTTTATGAGTTTACGCCCTAGCCTTGTCCGGGTGGTTCGGTAGGGCGGTTGGGTAACGGCGGTCGTATTTTCCGCAGCCTTTTCCATTCTGAAATCTGATGCGTTGATTTTCAGGCTTGCACAGATCTTGCTTACCAAATGGCTGGAAAGGGTCGATCTAGCGCCTGTTAATATCCGCGATGAAATCTCCAAGGGCTTGGCCGAGCGCGCGAGGCTGTTCCATCGGTATAAGGTGACCGGAATGGTCGATTATCTGCATGGTCGAGCCTGCGATGCCATCGTGCAGCCTCTCGCTTTCTGCGACCGATCGCAATTCGTCCTGGGCTGCTGCGACGATCAATGTCGGGCAATGAATTTGGGTGAGCATCGAAGTATCGTCCGCCCGAGTCATCTCCGATTGCCGACGGAAAGCGCCTGGCCCGAGGCGCTCGCTCATCTGTTCCACCCGCCTTCTCAACCCCTCCGTGCGGTGATCCGGATGCAGCGAACGCTCGATTGCAGCCTGTCCGAGCCTGCGGAAGGTCATGCCGGCCCGTATCATGTTCGGCGCATGGGCTCGGGATGATGTGGCAATGAGCGCCAGTCCCTTCACCTTGTCCGGTGCGCGATAGGCTATTGAGCGCGCCACATAGCCGCCCATCGAAAAGCCGATTATGATCGCGGGATCGGTCAATGCCTGAATGGCACGATCCGCCATGGCCTCGATCGTTACATCCTGCGTCGTATCCGCATCGATCACATCTCCATGCTGTGCCATCGCGGTACGGACATCCGACCAGAGATCAGGGTCGAGCATAAAGCCGGGGATAAGAAGGATATCCAATGCGTGTATCCGGAAGAATTCAGGGGTGACACGGATAGGCGCAGACTGGCCGAGAGAAAAGCGGCAGCGCGCCGGACAGGCATTCCCTTACGGGTCCGGCTCCCTCCACGCGTAACGCGGTCATGGCCGGGAGCCTTGTGTCGGGCGCGATCGCATCCCCTGATCTGATCGGTCCTGAGCGGCGCTTCGTGCGGGTTCGCCCCCGCGGCCCGCTGCCATCCTGGGATAACCCAGCCGACATCCGGTCTGCAGCGACGCGGGCTGCACGACATATCGGGTGATCTGAAACTTGCGTATCTCATCCTGCTTGGTCGAGCGCCCAGCAACGGCGGAAGGAGGTATCAGCCCCGCCCGTCAGAAAATTCCCAGGCCCGTCCTGCGAAAACCCGCAGAACGAAAAAGGGGAAGAAATAAGAGCAGCGAGTGAAATCGCACCAACTTCAAGGACTAAGTCATTGAAAAAATTGGTGATCGCCTACGGGAGGGGATGGAATTGACGATAATGCCTATTCAACAGTGATATCTCGGGTCAATGGACTATTCCAACGCCTCATGGACCAGCTAAATTGACCATAAGATTCCCGGCAGAGGCACGCTCCGGACCCGATCAGCGGTCCGTTTTTGGGCTGGCAATGGGACATTCTTGACCGACTGGTTACGGGAGTAATCGTAGACTGCGCTGCTCTTGCTGATGCCGGCTGCCTGGGTGACGCCTTCTAGCTGAGAACAAAAATCTGGCGGCTGATCGGCTGGAAAGGTCGGCAGCTTCCGATTATAAACCCCACAGATTTTGCCGAATGCCCATATCCATCTTTCAACTCATCAGGCCAAGCCGTCGCGTAGCTCGCGCTGAACCCGGCGCACGTCCCTTGCGGGCGGCTGACCGAAGAAGCGTGTATATTCCCGAGTGAACTGGGACTGGCTTTCATACCCCACCTCGTAAGCCACCGCAGCGGTGCTTTGGGCGCTGGCGATCAGCAGCATTCGCGCCTGAAGCAGGCGGATACGTTTCTGAAACTGCAGCGGGCTCATCGCCGTCGCAGCCTTGAAGTGGCGATGAAAGGCTGAGGCGCTCATTGCGGCGATCTCGGCAAGGGCCTCCACCCGCAGTGGTACCTTGAAGTTCGTGCGGATCCACTGGATGGCGAGCCGGACACGCGACAGGGCGGTGTCGGGCGTGGCGATGTCCCGCAGCATTGCGCCATGCGGCCCCTGCAAGACCCGATACAGGATCTCGCGTTCGTAGGCCGGGGCCAGCGCGGCAATGTCGGCCGGATTATCGATCAGTCGCAGCATGCGCAGCCACGCATCGAGCAACTCGGGCGTCACCGACGCAACCGAAAACCCGCTCGAACACGGCGGCGGGGCGACATGCCCGAGATCGGCAAGCATCATGCCCACGACCTGCGGGTCGATCGTGAGGCTGACGGCCAGATAGGGATTACCGGCCGCATCCGGGCACACCTCGCCGACAGCGGGCAGATCCAGCGACATCAAGAAATAGCTGGCCGGATCGTATCGCATTGTCCGTTCGCCGATCGTCATCGCCTTGCTGCCGGTCAGGATCAGGTTGATCATCGGATCATAGACCGCCGCCAGTTCGTGTTCTGGGATCGCGCCCTGGACCATCGCCACGCGCGGGATGCCGGTTTCGGTGCGCCTGTTCTGGGCGTTCGCAGCAAGACGGCGCAGTTCCGCAAGTTGGTTTTCCATGTGCTGCTTGTGCGCCTCTCACGCGGACGCCGCAAACGCAAAGCAGGAATAGGCAAAATCGAGGGAGGATCGGGCGCAGCCGCAAACTTGCCGGACAGCTATCTCCAAACCATCGAACGGCAGCGGAGAACGCCCCATGAAAATCACGATCATCACCGGCGGTAGCCGCGGCCTCGGTCGCGCAGCCGCCATCGCTTGCGCGGCGCAGGGCCAGGGCGTCATCCTTACCTATAATCGCAATCCGGAGCAGGCGGCCGAGGTGGTGCAAGCGATCGAGGCGGATGGCGGCAAGGCCGTCGCCCTCAAGCTCGACGTCGCCGATATCGCCTCCTTCCCCGGCTTTCGGGATGATGTCGTCGCCGCCCTATTGAAGCTCTGGGGCCGCAGCGACTTCGACAACCTCGTCAACAATGCCGGCTATGGCCTGTTCAACCCGATTGCCAGCGTGAGTGAATCCGAATTCGACGGCCTGTTCGCCGTCCATCTCAAAGGGCCGTTTTTCCTCACCCAGATGCTGCTGCCGCTGCTTGTCGATGGCGGCGCGATCGTGAACCTGACCAGCGCGACAACCCGCGTCGCGACGCCGGGCGTTGCGCCGTATGCGGCGTTCAAGGGCGGCCTCGACGTGCTCACGCGCTACATGGCCAAGGAGTTCGGCGATCGCGGCATCCGCGCCAACGCCGTCTCGCCGGGCGCCATCCGCACCGATCTGGGCGGCGGCCTCAACGATGAGTTTGAGGCGATGCTTGCGGCGCAGACCGCACTTGGGCGGGTCGGGGAGCCTGACGATGTGGGCGATGTCATTGCCAGCCTGCTGTCGGACACCAACCGCTGGATCAACGCGCAGACAATCGAAGTCGCCGGCGGTTACGTCATCTGAACAGGAGATCAGAAATGCTCGATCATGTCTTCCTATCGGTCGCCGACCTCGACCGCTCCATCGCCTTCTACACGCGGGCACTCGCGCCGCTCGGCATCACCGATCGCGTCGATTACGATGGCAAGGACGCTCCTCCCGGCCACCCCGATCTCAAGGGCTTTGGCTGCAAGGGACGCATCTTCTTCTGGCTAAGACCGGGCGTGGTCGAAGGACGGGCTGCCCATATCGGCTTCGTCGCGGATTCGCGGGAGCAGGTTGATGCCGCCTATGCCGCAGCGATCGCCGCCGGCGCCACCGAAGCTACAGGTGGAGGCATGGGCGCACCCGGTGCGCGGCTTCATTACGATCCGCGCTATTACGCCGCGAACGTGCTTGACCCCGATGGCTACAGCCTCGAATTCGTGTTCAAGAGCTGGCAGCACGCGCCGGACGCTGCATCATGAGCCGACTCATGATCTACGGCGCTACGGGCTACACCGCGCGCCTCGCCACCGGCTATGCGAAGGCCGCCGGGCTCGATCCGATCCTTGCCGGTCGCGATGCCGCAACGCTGGCTGGGCTGGACGGCGAAACGCGTGCCTTCACGCTCGACGATCCTGCGGCTATCGACGCCGCGCTTTCGGGCGTGACGGTCCTGCTCAACTGCGCCGGTCCGTTTCTTCGCACTGCCGAGCCACTGATGCGTGCGGCGATCCGCAACGGCGTTCATTATCTCGACATCGCAGCCGAACTGGACAGCTATCGGCTGGCCGAGAAGCTCGACGAAGAAGCCGCCGCGCGTGGCGTCATGCTATTGCCGGGGAGCGGCGGGAGCCTCGCGATGCTCGGCTGCCTGGCGGCGCGGGCGATCGAGGATGTACCGGAGCCGACCCGCATCCGCATCGCGCTCATGGTCTCCGGCACAATGTCGCGCGGATCGGCGATCAGCGCTGCCGAGAATGTGACCGTGGACTTCCTCTTGCGGGAAGACGGGGCACTCGTCCCGAGCAATAGCACGGCGCTGCACGAGTTCGACTTCGGCAGCGGCCCGGCCTCCTCCTTTCCGCTGACCTTGCCCGACCTGATCACGATCTGGCGAGAGACGCAGGTGCCCAACATCGCAACTTTCGTGCACGTTGCCGGCAATGCGTTTCCCGGCGGCGATCTGTCGGCGCTTCCTGACGGCCCCACCGAGGCCGATCGCGCGGCCAATCGCTACGCCGCGGTGGCGGAAGTGACCGCGGCCGACGGCACGGTGAGCCGGCATCGCCTTGAGACGGTCAACGGCTACACTTTCACCCCGATGGCGGCAGCCGAGGCCGCGCGGCGGGTGATCGCGGGCGAAACTCGACCTGGGTTCCAAACCCCCGCCGGCCTGTTCGGCAGCGGTTTCGCGGAGACGATCGCGGATACCAGCATCATACGCCTCCCGAACTGACGCACGCCACCCAATTTCAAGGATATGACAATGACCTCCGATTTTCCCGCCGCCGAGCCCCTCGCCGTGGTCGATGCGCTTTATCGCTATGCCGCGGGCATCGATCTGCGCGACCATGATCTGCTGGCTTCGTCCCTTGCGGAAGACGCGATCTCCGATTTCAGGCCGGCCGCGGCGAAGGCCGGCTTCGAATATCCCGTGCTGCAAGGGCGCGATACGCTGGTCTCGGCGCTGTCCGCTTCGCTCGCCGGGATCGACACGACCCATACGGTCAGCAATCCGCGCGTGTGGCTGGAGGGCGATACCGCAAGAATGGAGGCACTGGTCGAGGCGCAGCATGTGCCGCAGGACGATCACTCGCGGCATTACATGATGAAAAATCGCTACGACATCGACCTCTGCCGCCATGGCGACGCTTGGGTTATCCAGCGGGTGGTCGTCGACAATGTCTGGCGAATTGGCGATCCGAGCGTCCTCGCCGGGGTGTGATAAACCAAAATTGCGGCGCGGTGACGAAGCGCGAAGGGGCGTTCGGCATTGTGCGATTGATGTCATCGGAACTAGGGGGGCGCCTCCGACCTACCGTTGCGAGAGCGTCGGGCGGCCGCTTCGCCTAGTTCCAGCCGGTGATGTCTATAAGGATGAACGGCGTAAGTTGGTCGCGAACTGCCGGAATAGCGGACGGACCGCATCCGGGCTTCGGAATTTGGCGCCTGAACGGCACAACTGGGGCGTCTAATGCCGGCGAATATCGGCCATGAAATCTCCAACGACACTGCCGAGCACGTCACGCTGTTCCATCGGTATAAGGTAATCCGAGCGTTCAACTATCTGCATGGTCGAGCCAGCGATGCCATGGTGCAGCATCTCGCTTTCAGCGAGCGACCGCAATTCGTCCTGAGCCGCTGAGACGATTATGGCCGGGCAATGAATTTGGGTGAGCATCGCGCTATCGTCGACCCGAGCCATCTCTGATTGCCGCCGGAAGACTTCCGGCCCGATGCGCTCATTCATCTGTTCGAGCCGCCTCATCATCGCCTGAGCGATGATCCGGATGCAGGGGGCGTGTGATCGCTGCCTGACCAAGCCTGCGGAAGGTCATGCCAGTTCGGATTGCACTCGGCGCACGCGCGCGGGTCGATGTAGCGATGAGCGCCGTCCTTCACCTTGCCGGGTGCGCGATAGGCTATGGATCGCGCCACATAACCGCCCATCGAGAAACCGATTACGATAGCAGGGGCGGACAATGTTTGAATGGCGCGATCCGCCATGGCCTCGATCGTCATATCCTGCGTCGTATCTGCATCGACCACGCGCCCCGTGCGGCCCCAGCGCGGCACGGACATCCGACCAGAGATCGGGGTCGAGCATGAAACCGGGGATAAGAAGGATATCCAATGCACGCATCCGGAAACCTTGAGGGCGACACGGATAGGCGCTGACGTGCCGAGAGGAAAGCGGGTGCGTGCGGGGCCGGCATTTGCTTGCAGTTCTGTGAGGGCACGACTATTGCCCGGACCATGTCCAACACGGCTCCCTTCACGCGCAACGCGATCATGGCCGGGAGCCTTGTGTCTGGCGCGATCGCACCACCTGATCTGATCGGTGCCGATGCGGCGGTTCGCGCGGGTTCGCCCCCGCCGCCCGCTGCCATTCTGGGATAACCAAGCCGACATCCTGCCTGCGCGCTGTCTACAGCAACGCGGGTTACACGACATATCAGGTGATTTTCCATGTTTCATCGACATGCGTCGGCGCTCGTGCCGACCACAATTTTCGTGCTGCTGTGGAGCAGCGGCGCCATCGTCTCCGAAATCGGGCTGCAATATGGCTCGCCCTTGGCGTTGCTCATCACACGCTACGCCATAGCCTTCATCGCTCTGTCCGCTTTTGCCATCCGCAACCGTCAGTTATTGCCGACGCGCGGCAGCCGGATACGAGTTGCTATTACCGGCCTGTTGATCGCTGGCCTCTATTCGGCCTGTTATCTCCTGGCCCTAGACCATGGCGTCACGCCTGGAGCGCTGGCAACGCTGTTGGGAATCCAGCCCATCCTCACCATCGTGCTTACGGAGCGAGAGGTAAGTTTGCAGCGGTTGCTCGGCTTGGCTTTTGCCTTCGGTGGCCTGGGCCTGGTGGCCTGGGATGGCATTGCCGGCATGCGGTTTGGCGTTGCGGGACTGGGGTTTGCCGCCCTTTCGCTGGCGGGGATTACTTTCGGTTCGATCCTCCAGAAGCGGGAGACACAGGCGCCCTGGGTCGTGCTGCCGTTGCAATATGGCGTTGGCCTGGCCTTCGCCAGCATCCTGGTCGCTTTCCTGCCACTGCGCGCTGCACCCGTCACCGGCTTCATCCTGCCCGCGATATGGCTGGGACTGGTGATTTCCGTGGGTGCCACCTTCCTTCTCTACCGCCTGATAGCCGGCGGCAACCTGGTGAATGTGACGAGTCTATTCTACCTTGTGCCAGCGGTGACCTCGGTGATGGATTGGATCATCCTGGGCAATCCGATGGAGAGTATGAGCCTCATTGGCCTCGCGCTGACCATCCTGGGCCTGGTCTTCGTATTCCGACAGAAACGCACGTAGTCACATGATCCCTGCCGCTGTGGTCATTCCCGGCGGCAGGGAAATCGCCGTGCTTTTGGGCCAGCGGACGAAGGTTCTGTCGTTCCAGATGGCTTGGTCGAACGACAGCTTTTGACATAATCTGGCATTCGCGGATGGCCGTGAGATCGCGACAGCGATCGTCTTCGTCATGAATTTCTCCCAAATGACATTCGGTCTGCCGGCTCTGCGAAGCCGGATTCCCCTGAATGCGGGTCGGGAGAATATCGATCGCGGTTAGGCAGTTATTTGTCGGCCCCCATGCCCCATATCTTAGATCGGGGGAAAATGAGCGCATCCAAGGACCAGGCACCGCCGCCGCGGGCTACAAGGGGAAGCAGGATCGCAGCCCAGCTGAGATGTGTCGGCCATGCGTCGGGATAGACGAATGTCTGGATGACCAGGGTCATGCTGAGCAAGCCGAATGCCGAAAGCCGCGTGAACAGGCCCAGCAGCAGCAATATCGGGAAGAGATGCTCCGCCCAGGTCGCCATAATTGCGGCGAGGTCGGGCGGGGCGAGCGGCAGGGCATATTCGGTGCGGAACAGTTCATATGTGCTGTCGGTGATGGTGATGATGCCTTCCACCTTCGTCCGTCCCGACAGGAAAAATATCGCGGCAATGCCCAGACGGGCGACCAGCAGCAACAGCGCATCGGGCAGCAGCGCCTCGATCCGCCGGACGACGGTTTCGCGCATTTGCAAGGGCAGGTTCATCGTTCATCTCCGGGAAGGAGGGCCGGGACGGAATGGCGCCCCGGCCGCCATGGTCAGTCCTTGGGGTCAGTCCTTGGGGTCAGTCCTTGGGGTCAGTCCTGGGGGTCAGGCCTTGGGGTCAGGCCTTGGGGTCAGGCCTTGGGGGAAAGCGCGCCGTTGCCCTTGGGCGTCTTGATCGACGTGCAGGTGCCGGCCTTCACCAGTTTCCAGGCATTGCCCTGATAGTCGACCTTCGACGTGCCCGCGCAGCTCGTGCCGGGACCGGCCGCGCAGTCATTCTTGCCGGCGAGCGAGATGCCGTAGCATTTCTCCATCTTCGGCTTCGTCTCGGCATGGGCGGAAGTGGCGAGCGCGGTTGCCGACGCGATGGCGATGCTGGCGGCGAGCGCCGCATGAGTGGTACGCATGATGATGTCCTCTTCGATCCGTCGCCTCTGCGCGCGGCCCGGACAGGGGCCGGACCGCGCGATGACCGGGGAGGAGGCGGGAAGCCCGTGTCACATCTGCGGGTTCGGGGAAGGACAAGGTGCGGTTACAATCGGTCGGCGCAAAAATTTATCCGTCGATGGTGTAACCGATGGCCGGTCCGGCCCGAACATGTGGGCGAGGAGATTGAATGCAGACCACAGAGGAGCATCTGCGTGCGCTGATGATCGATGGGCTGGACGGCGACGCCGCCGCCCATGCGGCATTGCTGCGCCTGCTTGTTCCGCTGCTGCGGGGTTTTTATCGGCGTCGTGTTCGCGGTGCCGACGACGATGTCGAGGATATGGTGCAGGACACCCTTATTGCCGTTCACACCCGTCGCGCGACCTATGATCGCGAGCGCGCCTTCACCGCCTGGCTCTATGCGGTCGCCCGTTACAAGATGATCGACCATTTCCGCCGCGTCGGCCGGTTGCGGCCGATCGACGATCTGGAAGACTTGCTGGTCGCCGACGAATTTGAAGCAAGTATCATCGCGAAGCTCGACATAGACGATCTGCTGGAGCAGTTGCCGCCCAAACAGGCGCGGATGATCCGCGCAACCCGGCTGGAGGGGTTGAGCGTCGCCGAAGCGGCAAGCGCGGAAGCGATAGGCGAATCCGACGTGAAGATTTCGGTGCATCGCGGGCTGAAGGCGCTGATGGCGCGGGTGCAGGGGGCTATGCGATGAACACGGACGATCTGATCCGGCATCTTGCCAGCGATACCCGCCCGGTGGCCCGAAACAGCGTCGCGCGGCGGTTGGCCATCGGTATCGTCGTTGGTGGGATCGCATCGGCGCTGCTGATCCTGGCGTCGATCGGTGTCCGCCCGGATCTGGGTACAGCTATGCAGGGCGCATCCTTCTGGGTGAAATGGGGATATACCTTCTCCCTGTCGATCGCCGCGCTGATGACCACGGCCCAGCTCGCACGCCCCGACAGCGGTCGATTGCGCGGCTTGTGGGCGCTTGCGATACCCGTCCTGCTTCTTGCGACGGTCGGCCTGCTCGAACTGGCGCGCACGCCATCGTCGCAATGGCTGGCGATGTGGCTGGGTCATAGCTGGAAGAGTTGTCCCTGGCTGGTCCTGTCGCTGTCGGCCCCGATCTTTGCCGGCTTGCTATGGTCCTTCCGCAGGCTCGCCCCGACCCGGCTGCGCGCGGCCGGCGCTGCGGCAGGCCTGTCGGCAGGAGCCTTCGCGGCGACCGTCTACTGCATCCATTGTCCCGAAGTGTCGGCGATCTTCGTCCTGACCTGGTATTCGCTGGGAATATTGCTCGCGACCTTGCTCGGCATGCTGGTCGGGCCGCGACTGCTGCGCTGGTAAGCGGAAGCTGTACCGTCGCGTAGCATATCGCCGTCGGTTCCGTAAATTTCTGCCGCCCCTGTAACCGCGTGCCGTTCCGAACCGAAAGACAGGAGCCATCTTGGCTCAACATTCTTTCGGAGAGATCATCATGCTCACCTATAACAGCGGCATCGGCATGGCCGCTTCCGCCGCCGCCATCGCGATCGTGGCAGCAGCAGCCCCGGCCGTGGCGCAGGACAGTGCGGATACGAAAGTCGTGCACTGCTACGGCATCAACAGCTGCAAGGGCACGTCGGACTGCAAGACCGCCAGCAACGAGTGCAAGGGGCAGAATGTCTGCAAGGGGCATGGTTTCAAATCCATGACCGTCAAGGCGTGCAAGGCCGCCGGAGGCAGCCTGACCGAGCCGAAATGACATCCCCATGCCCGGCGCGACCATCCGCGCCGGGCAGCCTTTATCAGCAGGGAGTGTTCCCATGATCCCCTCCTTTCCCGGCTTCGGACTTGGCTTGCGCAAACAGCATTACGCCGATTTCCTGGACCATCGTATCGCGGTCGATTTTCTTGAGGTGATCTCGGAGAATTTCATGATCGATGGCGGCCGGCCGCGGCGAATCCTGCGCGATATTCGCGCCCGCTACCCCATCGCCCTGCATGGCGTGTCCATGTCCATCGGCTCGGCCGACGGCCTCGATCGGGCCTATCTCACCCGGCTTCGCGCGCTTGTCGATGACATCGAACCTTTGTTCGTGTCGGATCATCTGAGCTGGTCGCGGATCGAAGGGTTCAGTTCGCACGATCTTCTGCCATTACCCTACACGCAGGAGGCATTCGACATTGTCTGCACCAATATCGACCGCGCACAGAACGCGCTGGGCCGTGCGATGCTGATCGAAAACCCGTCGACCTATATCGATTTTGCGTCAGCGGACATGACCGAATGGCAGTTCATCGATGCCCTGTGTGCGCGAACAGGCTGTGGACTGCTGCTCGATGTCAACAATGTGTTCGTCAGCGCCAGCAACCACGGCTCCGACCCTATCGCCTGGCTCGACGCCGTGCCGCATGACCGCGTGCGCCAGATTCATCTCGCCGGGCACAGCCAGGGCGACCATCTGCTGGTCGATACGCACGACCAGGCTGTGCCTCCGTCCGTGTGGCAGCTCTATGCACATGTCCTGCCGAAGCTTGGGCCGGTCGCGACGATGATCGAGCGCGACGACGCCATCCCGCCTCTGGCCGACCTGCTGGCCGAACTCTCCACTGCGCGTCGGATCGCCGCCGGGAAGCTGGAAGAAGCGGCATGAGCCTGCTGGCGCTTCAGCGTGATATGCGCGACTGGTTGATGCGGGAAGACATGGCTGCTGCCGATCGCATCGGCACGGCGGCGGGGCCGGGTCTTGCCGTCTACCAGAATAATTATCGCACCCAGCTCGTCGCCTGTCTTGAAAGCAGCTTCCCGCGGACCCGCGCGTGGATTGGCGAAGACATGTTTCTTCATGCCGCCGTGCATCACATCGACAGCGTTCCGCCGAGCAGTTGGACGCTCGATGCCTATGGTCGCGATTTTCCGGCAACGCTCGCACGGCTTCACGTTGCAGATCCAGAGATCGCGGAAATCGCCGGCATCGAGCTTGCACTGGAAGACCTGTTCGTCGCAGCCGACAGCCCCGCCGTTGGGCTGGACGGTTTGAGTGATGTCGATTGGGATCGCGCGGTGTTGATGTTCGCGCCGTCGATCGACCTTCTGCATCTTAACACCAACGGCTTTGCCATATGGTCGGCGCTGGTTGATCAGAAGGAACCGCCCGCGCCGCAATATCTGGGCACGCCCGATGTCGCCCTCTTGTGGCGTCAGGGCGAACAATGCCGCATCAGGACTGTCGATGATGCCGAATTGCAGGCGCTGCTCAATCTGCGTTGCGGCATGACATTCGGCGCATTGTGCCGCGACGTTGCACAGTTGCTCGGAGAAGAGGCAGGCATGACGCTTGTCGGACGGTGGCTGGGCTCATGGCTTTCCGACCACATGGTCGTCGCCATAGACGATCGCGAGCAAGCCACGTCGCTGTGCTTGTAGTCGGCTATGAAGATCGTTTTGAGATATGCTGTCGTTGCGGCTTTTATTGAGGAACGGCAAAAATTGGTCGGCTGCGGCCGAAAGCATCTGGGACATAGGTGCCTCTTCCTTGCCGAGCGGTGGATTACTGGGAAACCAGTCATTTCCTCGGCGAAGTGGAACTGGCAGCGCCCTCAGCGGGAAAGAAGAAAGGTTTGAAGCAGCAGCGGGTGGCTGCAATGTCTGAAATGAAAATCTGATCCTCGCCCTTGCGGCTGCACCCGCCGCAGCTCGAGGTGAAAGACCCCACCTCATATGCTCTACATCCTTGAAGAAGACCGCCAGCGCAGCGCGATGGCGAAGGAAGCCGCTCATGCCCTCGCCAAGCTTGCAGGCCGGAAGCTTGAGGAATGGACATCGGCGATGGCCCCATCCTTACCCTGTTCAGCTATGCCGAACGCGCCAACCTCGATGTCGCCCATTGGTATGCGCGCATGCTCTCGCTCGACATCCGCGATCTCCCGATCGACGAGGCGTAAGGGCCGCCGCAAACGGCGTGAGGAAGATTGAAGTGAGCTGAAGTGACCGAGCAAAGTTAAATGAAAGAAAGGGCAAGGCGCGGCACGGCTCGGTCGCCGCGCGCCAGTCGACGCAGATGTCTGATGAAGTCGCGAGAGGCCTTCTTCGTCCGATTGCCATATTGATCGGCTTCAAGGTCGGGGAGCAGCCATTCATGGTGGGCCAGCCGCTGCTTTTCGACATAACGAAGAAAGCTGGCTTCGATGATGATCCAATGCAGGGCGACGTACGATAGCTGCTGCTGGTCCGCTCTCCGCTTCCGCCTGTTGTCCCGATGCGATCAAGGCATACCAGATGCCTTGATCGCATCGGATGTTCTGCGGGCACAGCATGCCCATTTCTTCGATACGCAGGCCGCTGAGCGGTGCCAGCACCAAAAGCCAGAAATAGCGGTCCGGCATGTCAGCATCGGGGTCGGTCATCATCTCGTCGGAATAGATGATGTTCAATTCTTCCGGCGTGAACGGCAGGCGTGCATCAACGTCGCTCTTGGCCCCCTTCACTTTGACGGTGGAGCCGGGATTGAACGCGATGAATCGAAGCGGATTGACGGCATGTTCCAGCGTGACCCGCAATCCGGTCACAAGCTTGCCGATCGTGGCGCCTGCCAACGGCGGCAAATTCTGATCACGGGCGACATCGATCTGATCCAGCAGCGGCAGGCATGCCACATTCTTCTTCGGTCGTGTCGGCAGCCGTGCGATCGCCTCGCGAAAATCGATGATCATGGGCGAAGGCTCGGCAAATGACGTTGCACAATCGCCTATTGGCACTGGAACGCGGGCGCACTGGGCAATCCCGGCCCGACTATGGGGTGCTGCCGGACGCCGACATCGCTTTGCTGGTCCGCGTATATGAGGGACAGTCTGTCACCCCCGCCCAACGTGCCGAAGCCCGACGCTTGGAAAGCATGATCGGAAACCGCGACGCCCGACCGTGGGCGCATTTGTCGGACGCCGAATTAGCGGAAAGGATCGCGCAATATGCGTAACATGGAAACCCGCGTGGAAACGCTGGAGGCGCGACAAGCGCTTGCCGTGAAATGGCATCGGGCCATAGACGAAGTGGGCGAGCCTGTTGAAGCGACCCGCGCTCGCATGGGCATCCCTGAAGGGGACAACATATTTATCTACAGGCTGGCAAGCCCCAATGCCCAGCCTGAGTGACCGCCTTGCCGCCGTGGAGGCGCACCAGCCCAGCCGGTCACGCTATGACCTGTCCGGCTTGCGCCGCGACATATTGGAAATGATCGCCAGCCTGCCGGATGACGGCGATATGTCCGGTTTGTCCGCTGCGGATCAGGCCTGCATTATGGAGGCGCTCAATGGCATCGCGTGACCTTGCCAGCCGTGAGGGTAGTATCGAACAGACCACGGGTCGCAAGCCAGACGATGAGGCCCGCATAAGGGTGGATGCGGCAGAGGTAGAAGCAAAGCTGGCTGACATGGCTTCGCGCTGCACGCCCCGCAAGCGGGCTGGGATGGATGAATGGTGGGCTTGTTGCCGAAAGATGGTCGCCATCGATCCTGTGATGGCGAAGATTTTTGCGGGGTTTCTGCCGAGCGATTGGGATTTGTGAAGGGAGATAGACTTCCTCCCTAAAGGTCACATCTGAAAGCCATTGTTCCATCTTGCTTCACGATGCCGAAATAATTGGGCCGGAAGCTGATGGAACAAATTCACTCCTATATATATCTTTGGGGTAGTCAAGTGTTGGATTACCTTCACTTTTATTCATAGAAATATAAGTTGATATCAGCGACCCTGCTAAAACTAGATAGGCGTCATTTTTCAGAGTGGCGCAGATTTGTGATCAATTTGCACAGAATAAGTGACACTATTATAGTTTACCTTTGCGCAAGGCAAATTCTTTTCGTCGAACGCTGCGCTCGAATCTACGATGTAGGAAAAGTCTACAAAAGATTCTACTGAAGCACGAACGCCCATGCGAGTTTTCGATTGATAGGAACCCGTTTTCTTGAAATCCAGATCGGCAAGTAGCCTGAATTTGAAAGAGCCTGTGAACGACTCCGATTCGGCGTTGTAATTGAATGGCGCATCGTCATTGTCGTCAACGCTCTGGCACACTATTAGTTGGCCGAATGGATTTAAGACCGGATCCATTTTGGTGCGACGTTCATCAAATTCGCTTTGCTTCTCGTATTCGCTCTTCACAAGCGTAACTTTGTCCTGCACGTCTTCAAGGCCAAAAGCTAAAGCCTTAATGTTTGAGTAGAGGCAGCGATCCCAAAGATTTTGGCCTTCCTCGTAGCTATTTGTCGCTATGGCTCGGCTTAGAGCGTAGACTCATTATGCATTGCACCAGAGGCGAACGCAGATGAGCTTGATGGCGGCCATGAAATTGGCGGGGTCTTTATCGTATCGGGTTGCGATGCCCCGGAACTGCTTGATGCGGTTGAAGAAGCGCTCGACCAGGTTTCGCTGTTTGTAGAGCCATGGGGAGAAGGCGAAGCGCTGCTTGCGGTTGGATCGGTTTGGAATGTTGGCCCAGACGTTCCTGGCAGCGGCGGCCTGGCGGACGGCGCTGCTGTCATATCCCTTGTCTCCCAGCAGGGTTGCGCCTTGCGGGATGGCCTCGATCAGCGCCTCGGCCTCACAGGCGTCGTGGACCTGCCCGCCTGTCAGTCTCAGGCTGACAGGGCGTCCGTCAGCATCGACAAGAGCGTGGAGTTTTACTGGTGAGACCGCCCCAGGGACGTCCCATGCCACGATCGCAGCCTCCCCCTTTTTGCCCGTCGCGTGCCATCAAACCCTTCAAATTTGGAAAGGGCATAAATCACGCAAACCCTCAATCACCAAGCCATTTTATGAGTTTACGCCCTAGTTCGCAATATAATAATCCTTCGGGAAATCCTGCCCGGCATAGGCCTTGCGCATGGTCCAGGGTTGCGCCGATGATGTCCAGTAGCTGTCCGATGCAGGCAGGCCCAGCGCCAGCAGGCTTTCCGAGGTGATATACATGCTGCCGGCGTTGGAATAGACGTCGCCCAGGGTCGGCTGGTGCCGGGCAAAGCCGATCGTCAGGAAGCCGTCGGCGTTGAAATTGCTGGGATCAGCGAAGATGCGGCGCTGAGTCGCCATGGTCGCCGCGCGCACTTGTCCCTCGGGCAGCTTGGCATGGAGAAGCTTGCGCCAGGCGAGATAGGCAAGCGGCTGGTGAACCGCTGTGCGGTAGGTCAGCGAACGGCCGATCGGCGGAAAGGCACCGTCAGGACCGACCATCCGTTCCAGCGCCTCGCCGAAACGCTGCATCCGCTGGATCTGGATAGCGAGCCGCTCTTTGGGATCGAGCGCGTTGAAACGTGCATCGCATCGCACCAGCACATCCCATATCTGGGTCAGCATCGGGTGGATGACATAACTGTTATACATGTCGAAATGGAAATGTTCGCCGTCGGCATACCAGCCGTCGCCGACATACCATTCGCTGAACTTGCGCAACGCCAGGTCTACCCGGATCGGATCCCATTGCGCCCCGACCGACAGCAGGAATACCTCGTTCATCGCTGCGAACAGCAGCCAGTTGGTATAGGGCGGCACGACCCGGCGCAGGCCCTGTATCTCCTTGATGATCCGATCCTTGGTCGTCCGGTCGAGCGGTTCCCACAGCGTCTGCGGCGCACGCAGCAGGGCGCTGGTGAAATAGGCGGAATCAACCAGCGGCTGCCCCTCCGCCTGCCAGAGCAGATAGTCGGGACTTTTGGGATCGACGCTATGGACATAGCTCGCCAGCGCCTGCTCGCGCAGTCGGGCGCGTAACCGCCCTTCCGCGCCGTCCGTGTCGGGCAGAGCAAGCCATGGCGCGATACCGTCGATCAAGCGGCCAAATGCCTCAAGAAAAGCCACCTTGGGGTTGCGACCATCCCATGTCGGGCTGAGTTCGGGCTTCCATTGCGCCTGTAACCGCCCCTTGGCCATGCGCGACAGCAGGGGGCTGGCCATGCGTTCGAGCAACGACAGGGCATAGCTACGGTCGTCCGCATCAGCCGTGGCTGGCGCGGCCTCTCCAACCTTGGCGAGCGACGGCATGGCGGCGAACGCGGCAGTGCCGGTCGCCATGCCGGTCAGGATCGCGCGACGGTCAATATGGCTGGTCATGATCAATCCTTGGGCGGGATGAAGTCGAGGGTCTGGCCGGCGGCATAGGCATCCCAGGCCGCACGGGTGGCGAAACCGCCCTGCCCCTCGTTCCAGGCGCTGCCGGAATAATAGACGAAGGGCTGGCCCGGCTTCACCGTCAGCAGGATGAGCTGATTGTCGGCATCTGCGCGGATATCGGCGATCTGCGCCGGGTCGACCCGCAACGCCAGCGCCATGCGGCCATGCGCGCCATCCTCCGGCCCCCACCAGCTGACAAGGCCGCGGGCACGGTCTACGGTCAGGTCGCCGGCCCCCTGCCCCGTCGTACGCTTGCCGATGCCGATGCCAACCGTCAGTGGCGTCGCCTTGTCCGATCCGATGGTCGAAACCAGCCGGGTGAAATGGGTGCCGAGAGGCAGGGTGAAACGGCGCGTTTCCCAGACCTTGCGGTCGACATCGACCGGCCAGGGCGCATAATCGACGGTGAAGTCCGCAACCGAACCGCCCGATTGCAGAATATGGGCGCGGACATAGTTGCGCGACGTCCACAGCTTGTTGTCATGCCAGATGCCCAGGCCTCCAGCGCCGCGCGTAGTGCCGACATTGTAGAAATCCAGCCCCTCGCCATGATAGCCATGCTGGTCGCCGCTGCGCAGTTGACGATCAGCAAAGGGCCAGGCGACATTCTTGCCCCAGCTGTCGATGCCCGATCCCGATGGCGGTTCGGCCGCCTCCAGCGCATGGCCGTAGATGCGATGGGCGGTCTTGTCATTTTCCCACAGCAGGTCGTCATAACGATAGGAAGCGACCAGTGCGCCAGCAGCGGCCGTCATGCTGGGCGGAGGCGGCAGGCGTTTCTCCACCGGAAGATGATCGCCCGTCCCGTCGCCCTGCGCCAAGGTCGCGCCGGCACAGAGGCCGATCGCCAGCAATCCGATCGATAGATGCGGCTTCCAGACGCGACGTGGCGATGCTGTTGGCTTGGGGCGGTTCACCACAGGCTCCTCTCCAATATTTGTATGATAAGCTGATAAATCATCGAATCAGACTTGCCAAGCCCTTGCTCACATTGGCGGAGGCTGGCAGGCTCGACAGCAGATATTCATTGGAACGAAGATATGGCCAGAGCCGCCTCACTTGCCGACATGCTCTATACCAAGCTGGAAGAGGATATCTTGTCCGGCCGCACCCCGCCCGGATCGCGCCTGCCTGCGCAAAAGGACATTGCAGAGCAGGAAAATGTCAGCCGCACCGTTGTCCGTGAAGCGGTCGCCCGACTGGAGGCGCAGGGCCTCGCCGTCGCCCGCCAGGGATCAGGCGTGTTTGTCTCGGACGCGGCACGCTACCGCGCCTTTCAGGTCACCAAGGATGAATTGTCCGAGCTATCGGATGTGATCAAATTGCTGGAGATGCGTCTGGCGATCGAGACAGAAATGGCGGGCCTTGCGGCCGCCCGCCGCACGAACGAGGATATTTCGGCGATGCGCGACGCGCTCCGCCGGATCCGCGAGGCGGAAAATCCGGCCGTCGCGGCCGCCGCCGACAGCCAGTTTCACATGGCGATCGCCCGCGCGACCCGAAATGATTATTATGCCCGCTTCGTCGAATTTCTGGGCGTCCGACTCGTGCCACCGAGCAGCCTGTACCTCAAATATCAACCGGAAAAATCGCACGACGCCTACACCCACAAGGTCAGCGACGAACATGACGCCGTGCTCGACGCGATTGTCCGCATGGACATCGAAAAGGCGCGCTACGCCGCCCGCCACCATATGCAGGAAAGCCTTTTGCGCCACTCCGAACTCAACGACCTGATCAGCCGGGACGAATGATCGCACGGCTAAAGTCTGACAATTGACATTCTCCTCAAAGTTGTATGATAACCTGATCAACACGATCAGAGTCGTGATAAGGGAGGATGGATATGAACAAGGCGTTTCCGTGCGTCGCCATGTCGGTGAGCATGCTAGCCATGATTACGGCGTCGGCCCCTGCACTGGCCCAGGCGGAGCCCCAGCCGGCACCCCAGGGAGATGCATCGCAGGGTGAAGCGACCACCGCCGACATCGTCGTCACCGGCTTTCGCGGCAGCCTGCAAAAGGGGATTGATCTGAAGCGCGAGGCCGTGGGCGTGCGCGACTCCATCGTTGCCGAAGACATCGGCAAATTTCCGGAGGCCAATGTCGCAGACTCGTTGCAGCGCATTCCAGGCGTGTTCCTGAGCCGCGACGGCGCATCGAACGAGGGCCAGCGCATCAGCATCCGTGGCCTGGGTTCGGAATTCACCGTCACCACCATCAATGGCGCGCCGGTGCGGACGACATCGTCGCAGAATGTCGGCAGTTCAACCCGCGACTTCAATTATGACGTCTTTCCGTCCGAGTTGTTCGGCCGCGTCGATGTCTACAAGACGCCGCTGGCCAATCTGGAGGAAGGCGGTATCGGCGGCAATGTCGACCTGCAAACACCCCGCCCCTTCGACAGCAAGGACCGGGTCATCCGCTATACTGCCCAGGCCAATTACAATACCCAGTCGAAGAAGTGGCAGCCGCGCGGATCGCTGCTGCTGAGCGACACATGGGGCGATTTCGGCGTGCTGCTGGGCGCGGCTTATGCCAAGAATGTCAACGAACGGTCCGGTTTCCAGTCGACAGGCGGCTATAACAGTTCGGTTATCGGTTCACGCGCCTATGCCGGCCCGACCACCACCGGCGGCCCGTTCCAGTTCCAGCTCGATCTCGACAATCCGCTGGCCAATTATGGATCGCTGACCCGCGACCAGGTGGCCAATGCCTATATGCCGCGCTTCTACCGCGTCTTCACCTCGAACAACGAGCGCGAACGGCTCGGCCTGGTCGGGTCGCTCCAATATAAGTCGGACCGGCTGGAACTGAGCGCCGACGGCATCTTCTCGCAACTCAAGGACCAGGCGGACGAGTTCACCTTCGGCGTGGCGGTGCGCAATTCCCGTACCGTGCCGGGGTCGACCAGCGCGCCGGGCACCGGCACCAATTCGGGCCTGATCCCGCTCGACGTGCATGTCGACGAGTATAACAACCTCTATGGTACATTCGGGAACAGCAGCTTCATCAACGAGAATTTCTTCCGCAACGCCCGCACCCGCTTCAAATATGGCATTATTCGCGGCGTCTATGACGTCACCGACACTCTGAAATTGTCGGCCCAGGCCAATCTGAGCGAAAGCAACGCGCGCTACACCGCCAACCGGATCGTCAGCAATATCAATGGCGTGACCAGCACCTTCGATCCGACCGTTAACGTCACCTATCCGACGATCAGTTCGCCGGTCGATTTCACCGATCCGTCAAACTACACCATGCCGACGCTGGGCTTCTCGCTCAACCGCGAGATCGACAGGCAGAAGACGGCGCGTGCGGTACTCGACTGGTCGCTGCTCGACGATGGCGAGCGCCGGTTCGCGCTCAAGATCGGCGGCAGCTATGTGAACACCGGCAAGCGCATCTCGACCCAGGACGGCAGCAGCATCGCGGCGGCCAAGCTGGTCGGCCTCGACGTCTTTTCATACATGGATTCCGATATCCAATATGGCGCGATCCGCGACGGCGGCAATTCGGGCTATCCATCCCAGTTTGCGAGCTTCCCGCGCTCCTTCGTGATGGACTATCTCGACGCCAACGGCGCGAACCAGGCGGCCAATGTCAATCTCAACGCGGCCTTCAACGCCAAGGAAATCGTCAAGACCGCCTTCTTCGAGAGCAATTTCGCCCTGCCGCTGTTCGGCAAGGAACTGCGTGGCTATGCTGGCCTGCGCTATTCGGACACCCGTACCATCATCAACAATTATCAGAGCGCGGGCGCGGGCGTCTTTCTGCCGCAGCGACGCGAGGGCGGCTATGAAAACTGGCTCCCCTCGGCCAGCCTGGCCTATGACCTGACACCCAACCTGCTGCTGCGCGCGTCGGCCGGCAAGACGATCACCCGCGCGGCGCTGACCGCGATTGCCGGCGGCACCATCGTGCCCAACGTCTTCAACCCCGACGTCACGGTCGGCAATCCCAATTTGCGGCCGCAGGTCGCGACCCAATATGATGCCGGCGTGGAGTGGTATTTTGCCCCCGGCGCGCTGCTCAGCGTCGGCGCCTTCAAGAAGGACATTACCGATCGCGCAACCGCGGTGCAGGACTTCGTCACCTTCGGCTCGCTCGGCCTGCCGTCGAGCGCGTTCAACACGACCTCATTGGGCTTTCCCGGCGGCACCATCCCGGATGATTTCCTGATCCGCCGGACCCAATATATCAACCAGGGCCAGTTGAAGCTGAAGGGGCTGGAATTTGCCTATCAGCAGAATTTCACCTTCCTGCCCAAGCCGTTCGACGGGCTGGGATTCACCGGTAGCCTGACGCTGATCGATCAGAAGGGCGACGATTTCATCACCACCGAAGGAACGCGCGTACCGATCTCCTTCGTGCCGGAATATAGCTACAGCGCGACGCTCTTCTATGAAAAGGGGCCGTTCGCGATCCGTGGTTCGTATAATTACCGGGCCAAGACCGGCATCACCTCGCAAAATACCGGCAACGACCAGATCCCCTATACTGCGCCGCAGGGTTTTCTCGACGGGACAATCAGCTACCGGTTCAGCGATGCGCTGGAGGTGCGCGTCGACGCGCTGAATATAACGAACGAGAATGTCTATATCTACTATGAGGATCCGGACGGCCCCAAGGGCAATGGCCAGTCGCGGCGCGACAACAGCTTCTTCAACGGCACGACCATTTCCCTGGGCATTCGCGGCAAATTCTGACCCTGCTCCCCCCTGGGCGCCGGGGACTGCACGCCCCGGCGCCCGCCTTTTCGCGAGACGATCATGACCATGCCGCATCCCGTCCCGGATATCGTCGATAATGCCGTTGCCAACGCCCGGCATCGGGCAAGCCGCTATCGCTGGATGATCTGCGGCCTGCTGTTCGCGGCGACCGCGATCAACTATGTCGATCGGCAGATGATCGGGGTGCTCAAGCCTGTATTGCAGGCAGAGCTGGGCTGGCGCGAGAGCGATTATGCCAATATCGTCTTCTGGTTCCAGTGCGCCTATGCGCTGGGCTTCCTGGCGATGGGCCGCTTCATGGACCGGGTCGGCGCGCGGATCGGCTATGCCGCCGCCTTCACCTTCTGGACATTCGCCCATGCCGCCCACGGACTGGTCAGCGGCATCACCCAGTTCATCGCTGTCCGCTTTGCCCTGGGCATTGGCGAGGCGGGCAATTTCCCTGCCGGCCTGAAAGTCGTTGCAGAATGGTTTCCGCAGAAGGAACGCGCGCTGGCGATCGGCCTGTTCAACGCCGGCGCCAATGTCGGGGCCATCGCAACCCCGCTGATCGTGCCTGCCATCACCATCGCCTATGGCTGGCGCGCCGCCTTCATCGCCACCGGCCTTGCCAGCCTGGTCTGGGTGGTGGCCTGGCTGCTCCTCTATCGCCGGCCGGAGGATCATGCGCGCGTATCGCCCGGCGAACTCGCCTATATCCGCAGCGATCCGGTGCGCGCCGGCGCACCCATCCCCTGGTCGCGCCTCTTCACCATCCGCCAGACCTGGGCCTATGCGCTGCCCAAATTCTGCATCGACCCGATCTGGTGGATGTTCCTTTTCTGGCTGCCCGACTTTCTGGGCAAGCGCTATGGCCTCGACCTCAAAAGCTTTGGCCCACCGCTGGTCGTCATCTATCTGATGTCCGACGCGGGGAGCGTTCTGGGCGGCTGGGCATCGTCGAGGCTGATCGCGCGGGGATGGAGCGTCAATGCCGCGCGCAAGGCGACGCTGCTGGGCTGCGCCCTTGCGGTGCTGCCGGTCGTCACCGTCCAGTCGATTGACAATCTCTGGACAGCGGTGCTGCTGATCGGTCTCGCGACCGCCGGACACCAGGCCTTTTCCGCCAATATCCTAACTTTGCCGTCCGACCTGTTCCCGCGCGCCGCCATTGGATCGGTGGTTGGCATCGGCGGCACGGCCGGCGCGATCGGCGGGATGCTGATCGCCCAGTTCGTCGGCTATGTGCTGGACCTGACCGGCAGCTATGCCCTGATCTTTGCCGTCGCCGGCAGCGCTTATCTGGTGGCGCTGGCATTGCTCCACATCATCAGTCCCCGTCTCTTGCCCACTGGAGAGCTTGCATCATGACCTTCCGCTCCTTCGCGCCGATCATGCTGGCCTGCGCCATCGCCGCGCCGGCCCATGCCGCCCAGCCCGCCCGAACCCCGATCGAAGCGGCGGTAAAGCTGGCCGACTGGCAATTGGCGCGGCTCGACGATCAGTCGCACATCCCCAGTGCCACCGACGAGACGCGCAAGACGCGCGGCTGGGAACAGGCCGTGTTCTGGGTCGGCATGACCGCACTCGCCGACGCCGGCGCACCGCCCCGGATCAAGGAGGCGATCATGGCCATGGGCCAGCGTAATGGCTGGAAGCCGGGCGACAATCTCTATTTCGCCGACGATCAGGCGATCGCCCAAGCCTATCTCTGGGCTGCGGCCCATGGCGCCGGCCAGGATGCGCTGGCGCCGACCCGCGCCGCCTTCGGCACGGTGGTCGACAAGCCGGCCGTCACCACCCTTGCCTTCGCGATTCCGACACAGGGCTATGGCGCGACCGAATGCCTCAAGCGTTGGTGCTGGTGCGATGCGCTGTTCATGGCGCCGCCCGCCTTTGCCGAACTGTCCCGCCAGACCGGCGATGACCGCTACCTGCGCTTTGCCATGAAGGAATTCTGGGCGACCACCGATTTCCTCTACGACCCGGCCGAGCATCTCTATTATCGGGACAGCCGCTTCTTCGAGCGGCGCGACGACAAGGGGCGCAAGCAGTTCTGGAGCCGGGGCAATGGCTGGGTGTTCGGCGGCATCGCCCGCGTCATCCCGCTGCTGGCGCAGGACAGCCCGGACCGTAGCCGGATGGAGGCGCTGTTCAGGGAAATGGCAGCGAAAATCAAGACGCTGCAAAAACCCGATGGCTATTGGGCGCCATCGCTGCTGGCGGCGGAAAATGCACCGCCCGAAACCAGCGGCACCGCCTTCTATACCTATGGCCTTGCCTGGGGAATCAAGGCCGGGCTGCTGCCCCGCGCCGACTATGAGCCGGTTGTGCGCAAGGGCTGGGCGGCGCTGCGAAAGGCAATCCAGCCCGACGGGCGGCTGGGCTGGGTGCAGCAGGTCGGCGACCGGCCTGACAAGGTGGCCGCCAGCGACACCCAATATTATGGCGTCGGCGCCTTCCTGATGGCTGCGACGGCGGTGGCCGCGCTCGACGCGCAACGCTGACGCGCGGGAGGAGGAACGGCATGTTCGAAAAAACCTATTACGCTACCCATCCCGCGATGATGGAGGGCGCCAGCAACGACGACCTGCGCGACCGGCATCTGGTATCGGGGCTGTTCCGCGCGGGCGAAATAACCCTCACCTATTCCCATGGCGAACGTTTCATCATCGGCGGGGCGGTGCCGGGTGCCACGCCGCTGGACCTGCCATGCCAGACCGAACCCGAAAGTGCGGCGGGCCATCCGCTGCTGGAACGGCGCGAGATGAGTGTCGTCAATATCGGCAAGGGCGACGGCACGGTCCGCGTCGATGGCGCCGACCATAGACTCGCCCGCTATGAGGCGCTCTATATCCCGATGGGATCGCAGACAGTCAGCTTCGGCGGTGAGGGCGCGCGTTTCTATCTGCTCAGCGTCCCGGCCCATGCTGCCTTTCCGCTGCGCAAATTGTCGCAGGCGGACAGCAACCCGATGCAACGCGGCAGCCTGGAGACATCCAACGAACGAACCATCTATCAGTTGATCCTGCCGCATCTGTGCCAGAGTGCGTCGCTGTGCCTGGGCTTTACGCGGCTGGCACCGGGCAGCGTCTGGAACACCATGCCGCCCCATGTCCATGAGCGGCGATCGGAAATCTATCTCTATTTCGATCTGGAAGAAGAGGATAGGATCTTCCACTATATGGGCGAACCGGACGCATTGCGGCACATCGTGATGGAGAATGAGGAGGTTGTGATCTCGCCGCCCTGGTCGGTGCATATGGGCGCGGGCACCCGCAACTATAGCTTCATCTGGGCCATGGCCGGTGAAAATCTCGATTATGAGGACATGGACGTCCTCGATATCTGCCAGTTGAAATAAGGGGATGGAAATGCGCGCACGGATCTGGACCCTGGCGGCGGTCAGCGGACTTGCCCTGGCGGGCGGCGCGCTGGCGCAGGGTGGCCCGCCGCGGGTGCAGCCCGTGCAGGTCGATCCGACCCGACCAGACTGGGAGAACCCGGCCGTCTTCGCGATCGGCAAGCTGCCCGCCCGTGCTACTGCCTTCCCCTTCGAGAGCCGGGAACATGCGCGGGCCGGCCATCGCACCCAATCGGGCCGCTTCCTGTCGCTGAACGGCGAATGGAAATTCGCCTTCTCGCCCGATGCCGATAATGTGCCGACCGGGTTTGAGCGTCCTGATTTCGATGTGTCGGGCTGGAAGTCGATCAAGGTTCCGGCCGACTGGCAGGCGGAGGGTTATGATCAGGCCCGCTACAACAATATCACCTACCCTTTCCCCGCCAACCGGCCGCTGATCCCCCATGCGACCAATCCGGTCGGTTCCTATCGCCGCGATATCGATCTGCCGGCGGGCTGGAACGGGCGGGATGTCGTACTGCACATCGGTGCGGCGGGATCGGCCTATACTGTGTGGGTCAATGGTCAGAAAGTCGGCTACTCGGAAGACAGCAAGCTGCCGTCGGAATTCGACGTCACCCGCTTCGTCCGTCCCGGCCGCAACAGCATCGCCATTCAGGTCTTCCGCTGGTCGGACGGCTCCTATCTGGAGGACCAGGATTTCTGGCGCGTGTCGGGCATCGAGCGCGAGGTGTTCCTGATGGCCGTGCCCAAGACGCGCATCCGCGACTTCTTCGCCCATGCCGATTTCGATGATGCGACGGGGGCCGGCAAGCTGGCAGTCGATGTCGCGGTGACGCCGGGCGCTGCGACCAGCGCGCGCTATGTCCTGATGGACAGCGATCGCACCGTTCTCGAAGGCCGTAAGCCGGTTGCGGCGGGGCCGGCCGAACACAGCGTGACGCTGACCGGCATGGTCGACAAGGTGAAGCCCTGGACCGCCGAGACGCCCGATCTCTACATGCTGCTGGTCGAACTCTACGACGCGCAGGGCCGGATCATCCAGTCCAGCTATGCGCGGATCGGTTTCCGCACCGTGGCAATGAAGAATGGCGTCGTCACGGTGAACGGCAAGCCGATCACCATCCGGGGCGTCAACCGCCACGAACACGATCCCGAAACCTTCCATGTCATTTCGCTGAATTCGATGGAACGCGACATCCAGCTTATGAAGCGAAACAATATCAATGCGATCCGTACATCGCACTATCCCAATGACCCGCGCCTCTATGAACTTGCCGACCGCTATGGCCTCTACGTCATGGACGAGGCGAATATCGAGAGCCACGCCTATATGGACTATGCCAACAAGCATGGTGATCGGCGCGCGGAGTTTCAGATCGGCTTCGACCCGGCGTGGAAGGACGCCCATGTCAGTCGCGTCGCCAACATGGTGGAGCGCGACAAGAACCATCCGTCGATCATCTTCTGGTCGCTCGGCAATGAAGCCGGGATCGGCCCGAATTTCGCCGCCGCCGCTGCGGCCGCAAAGGCGCGCGACCCCGACCGCCTGATCAGCTACCTGGGCTGGGGCACATGGGACGGGATCGGCGATCATCGCCCCAATGACTATGCCGACATCTATGCGCCCATGTATGATCCGGTCGCCAAACTGGTCGACTATGCGACCAACTGGAATTTCAGACAGCCGATGATCCAGTGCGAATATGCCCATATGCAGGGCAATTCGGGCGGCAATCTGAAGGATTATTGGGACATGATCTACGCCCATCCCGACAAGTTGCAGGGCGGTTTCATCTGGGACTGGGTCGACCAGTCCATGTATCGCTACACCAAGGACGGGCGGCGATATTGGGGCGATGGTGGCGAATATGGCCCCAATCCGGGCGGCGATATCGAATTTGGCGACGGCCTGCTCCAGTCCGACCGTACGCCCAATCCCGCCCTTTATGAATTGCGCAAGGTCTATGCCCCGGTCCAGTTCGACGGCTTCGATCCGGCGAGCGGCCGCCTGACCGTGCGCAACCGGCATGATTTCATCGACCTGTCGGGCTTCGGCTTCGACTGGGCGGTGCTGGAGGATGGCGTGGAGATCGCGCGCGGGTCGCTCTCCGCCCCTGACGTCCCGGCCCATGGTGTCGCCGCGATGACGGTGCCGATCGCCACCGTGAAACGTCGGGCCGGCGCGGAATATTTCGTGACGATCAGCGCGCGGGCCAAGGCCGGGACCATTCCCGCCGTCGAAGCCGACGCGCTGGTCGGATGGGAACAATTTGCCTTGCAGCGAGACACGCCTGCCATGCCCGCCGCCGCAAGCGGCGCCGTCGCGATCAGTGACAGGGGCGGTGCGATCAGACTCAACGCCGGCGATGCGGCGCTGGTGATCGACCGGACGAGCGGACTCGTCCGCTCCTACAGCAAGAACGGCAGGATATTGGCGCAGGGCGGCGCGCCGCATTTCTGGCGCGCGGTGACCGACAATGACATCGGTATCGGCACCGACAAGCAATTCGCGATCTGGAAGACGATGAGCGAGCAGCGCAAGGTCGCCGCCATCCGCCTGATGCCCCAGACAGATGGCAGCCGCTCGGTCGAGATCGACTATCGACTGGGCGACGGCACAGCCGGCTTCACCAGCATCTATCGCATGGCCGGCGATGGTTCGGTGTCGGTTTCAGGCAGTTTCACGCCCGGCAAGCCCGATCTTCCCCCGCCTTTCCGCATCGGCCTCGCTTTCAGCCTGCCGGGCGATCTCGACACGGTCGAATGGTATGGCCGCGGCCCGCATGAAAGCTATGTCGATCGCAAGACATCGGCGCCGATCGGCCTGTGGCGCGGCGCCCTGGCGGACCAGAATCATGATTATATCCGGCCGCAGGAGACCGGCAACAAGGTCGATGTGCGCTGGATGGAACTGTCGGGCGGTGGCGCGGGCCTGCGCGTGCAGGGCGACCAGCCGATGATGATGAACGCCCTCGCCTTCCCCTATGCCGATCTCGACCGGCACAAGCCCGGCACATGGAAATCGTCCGACATCCGGCCGCATGACCAGGGTACGCTGCTGATCGACGCAGCGCAATGGGGCGTGGGAGGCGACACCCAGTGGAGCGAGTTCGGCAAGCCCATGGCCGCCTATCGCACCACCAGCACGCCGATCCGCTTCAGCTTCCGCTTCAGCCCGTTCGACGGCGCCGGCACCATGCCAGAAAAGGCCAGGCCGGCGCGCGCAACAGCGGCGAATTAGCGAAAGTGCGTTATGCCCCCATTCTGAATCGACCAAGGTTCTGCGAAAGCCGTGGTCGCTCCGATCCTGTGCCATGGAACATGCAGGACATCTGGAAAGCGGAAGCTGCCTTCATCCTCTCAACGCGTGGAGCCTGCGCTGCTCCCTACCGAGGTGATGCATCGCCCTCGATCTGCGCGGCCCGTACAATCCGAAGTATGTTTCCTCCCCACATCTTGGCGAGATCGTCGTCGGAATAGCCAGCCTGCTTCAGCCGCGCCGTGACACGGGGCAGCTGCGAAATGTCGTTGAAACCGGCAAAGCCGCCGCCGCCATCCCAGTCGCCCGCAAAACAGACATGATCGACGCCGGCAATGTCGATCACATGCAAGATCATCGCCATATAATGCTCGAAATCGGTGCGCCATAGTGGCTGGGTCCGGTCCAGGGCGCGCCATTGCCGGGTCAGTTCGACCTGTTCGGCCGGGCTGAGATCGGAAATATGCTCATAGCGCGCGAATAGGGCGGCGCGCTCGCCGGCCAAGTTCAGATCCGACAGGAAGATCGTGCTGATGCACATCGCCCCGCCTTTCGCCGCCAGCCTGCGAATGCGGTCGTCGTCGAGGTTGCGCGGATGGTCGAAGGCCCAGCGCGCACTGGAATGAGACAGAAGGATCGGCGCTCTCGATTCCGCCAGCATCTGGTCGAAGGCGGCGTCGGAGGCATGGCTGGCGTCGATCACCATGCCGAGCCGATTCATTTCCTGCACCCAGCGATGGCCAAGCGGGCTCAACCCATCCCATTTCGGCTTGTCGGTCGCGGAATCGGCGAACTGGTTGTTGGCGCCATGCACCGGACCGGCGAGCCGAACGCCGCGCCGGTAGAATTCGTCGAGCAGGCCGATATCTTCGCCCAGCTCATAGCTGTTCTCCATGCTCTTGAAAGCGATCAATTTGCCCTCGCGATGGAGCCGCTCGGCATCGTCGGCCGAGAGAGCCGGTGCGATCCGCCCGGGAAAGGCGGCGACAGTGCGGTCGATCAGGTCCGACCGGCCGCGCGCATGGGCGAGTGCGGCGGCATACCCCTCCGCGGTCAAAGGCCCCTGCTCGGTATAGATCGCGAAGAAGCCGCCGCTGAGCGCGCCAGCCTCCATCCGCTGCATGTCGACCTGGACCAGATCGTTGGCGGGATCATGCGGATCGCCAAAGCTCCAGCCCGGCCGCGCGAAATGCATTGGCGTGTCGATGTGGGTGTCGAGCGAGAGCAACCGGGCATGGAGCGCAGCGGCATCCTCCGATCGGGGCGCTGACGCGATGGTCGCGCAGCCTGTGAGCAGCAACAGGGACAGGTAGGATGCGCGTTTCACTTGCCGGTCTCCACAGGCCGCAGGTCGAGATCGTGATAATCATAGCTGAAGTCGGCGATCGGGCTTTCCGCCTTCATCGAGACGCGCGAGACCTTGCCGTCCGCATCGAGCGCGAAGGTCACATAGGCCGGCTCGATCGCCTTGTCGTCGAAGCGGGTGACGAAGCTGTCATATTGCCAATGTTCCAGCCGCCCCGCCATGCGCGGGGTGGTGGTGAAATTGATACGCAGCCCCTCGCCATCGCGAGTCACGACGACATCGCCATACCAGGGATCGCGATAGGTACCGACATAGCGGCCGAGCGACAGCGACGGACCAATCCTGACCGGGGCGGCGCGTGTGTCGGCCAGCGCCGCCTTACCGCCGGCGATGCGCTGTTTCATGAACTGGCCGAACCGGGCCGGCCAATCCTGATCGGGTAGCCCCAGATAGTGGTCGACCAGCATATGGGCGACGCCGCGCAACAGCGCCACATCCTCCGAATTGACGACGACCGCGATGCCGACATCCTGATCGGGCAGCAGGATGATATGGGTGATCGATCCGAACACGCCGCCGCCATGGGACAGGATGCGGGCGCCATGATAGTCCGACACTTCCCAGCCGAGCGCATAGGTGGTGACATGGGAAGCCAGCGGCGCGAGGCTGGGCGGATAGGCTTTGGCCGGTTCGATCGTCGCCGGCTTCCACATTTCGGCCGCCTGCGTCTCGCTGAACAACCGCCCGCCGCCGGGCAGTGCCCCATGGCCGAGCTGAATCTTGAGCCACTGCGCAAGGTCGTTGGCGCTGAGCGCCAGACCGCCCGCCGGCATCGCCGCTCGGCCCAGTTCTTCACGCTCGTCGAGCAGGGAATTGGCGCTGTCGCCGCGCACTGCGCCACCGATCCGGGCATGGGGGAAGGCGCGATCGGGCGTCGCCCGGCGCGCTTCATAGGTTGCCGTCGCGCTGGCCATGCCGCCGCGCTTCAGCACCTCCTGCGTCATGAAATCCTCCCAGCTCCGGCCGCCGACCTCCTCGATCAGCTGGCCCGCGACCATGTAGAGGATATTGTCATAGGCATAGCCCGAACGGAAACTGGTGGCCGGTTTGATATAGGCCAGGCGTTTCACCGTCTCCTTGCGCGACAGGCTGCCGCGCGGAACGAACAGCAGATCGCCCGCCCCCAGCCCGAGGCCGCTGCGATGGACCAGCAGGTCGCGTACCGTGATCTCGCGCGTGACCCAGGGATCATACATGCGAAACCAGGGCATATGATCGATCACTCGATCGTCCCAGCCGAGCCTGCCCTGGTCGACGAGGATGGCGAGCGCGGCGGCGGTGAATGCTTTGCCGGTGGAGCCGGTCTGGAAGATCGTGTCGGCATCGACCGGCGCGGGATCGCCCAGCCTGCGCACACCCCAGCCCTGGGCGAGCGTCGTCCGCCCCTTTTCCACGATGGCGACCGCGATGCCAGGCGCCCCGATCTGCCGGCGCAACGCCTCGACCCGGTCGGCCAGGCCTTTGGGCGGTGCGGCCAGGGCGGGTGTGGCAAGGACGAGCAGCAGACCTGGCAGGCCACGAAGCAGACGCGGGGTCATGACCGCAATTCTCCGGCAAGCGGGGTGGACGGGCGCCGCAGCAGCCGGGCGAGCGCGATCGTCAGCAACGGCGCAACGAAGACGATGAGAAACAACCAGGCGAGGAAACGATAGCCGCTGGCGATCAGGTCGATGAGGCCGATGCGGTTGGCAACCGCCATGCACAGGGTCAACAGAAGGACGCCGATGAGCGCGCGGGCGCCCAGTCCGAGATCATGGCCGCGCCGCGCCTGGACCACGCCAGCAATACGCTCGTTGATGGCATGAACCGCGCCCGCACCGCTTTCCAGCAGGGCGCAGAAGATCATCAGCTGGAACAGCCAGTGGAAGGCGGGGATGTCGAGCTGCCGCAGCAGGAAGTCGGACGGCAGCGTCTCAGCACCGATCCCGGGATAGAAGGCGACCATGCAGATGAAGAACAGGATTGCGGGCAGCATGGTAAGCGGACCGGCGATGAGGCCCGCGACCACCGCATCGCGCTGGCTGGTCAGGTGACGCAGCACCGGCAGGATCACCACGGCGCCAACGATATTGTAGCTGGCATAGGTGGCACCGCCGAGCATCCAGCCGGTCGTCGGCACCGGCGCCGAAAAGCCTGCGGCAATGCGGTCGCCGAAAGTCCAGAGGCCAAGTAGCAGGAACAGCGCATAGACGGCGTAGAGCAGCAGCGAGACATATTTGAACACGCGCTCGACCGCGCCGGTGCCAAGCGCGGTGGTGACGATGATGCCGATGGCGAGCAGAAGTGTGCCGACAAGTTCGGGCGCGCCGATCAGTGCATGGGCGATCGCCCCGGCCGTTGCGCCGAACACCGCCAATATGAGGACAACGAAAATGACATAAGCGGCCTCGAACGCGATCCAGCCGGGGCCGAGCAGCGCGGTGAAAAAAGCGCGATAGTCATAGGCTTGCGCCAGCCGTGCATAGGCAAATGTCGTGGCTGCGATCAGGCTCCACAGCAGCGCGGCGAAGACCATGCCGAACAGGCCGCCCCACGGCCCGCTGGCCAGGAAATATTCGGCCAACTCGCGGCCGGTGGCATAGCCACCGCCGATGATCACAGCCTTGAGCGCGAACCCCGGCAACAGAAAGCGCTGAAACCAGCTCGATCCTGTTGCCGCACCGCTCATGCCGGTGCCAGGCAATAATCGACCAGCGCGTCGAAGGCCGGGCCGCCCCGCATCGGGTCGGCGACCGGCAAGCCCAGCCGTACGCTTTCGCTGGCGATCAGCGTATCAGCCTCCGCCGGGCTGAACGCCGCGGTGTTTAGACTGATCCCGCCGCAGCGGATCGCCGGGTTGGTGCGCTGGCCAAGCAGGGTCGTCAGTTCGATAATATGTTCGATGCTGGTGAGCGTGTAGCCCGCCGTGCCGAGCATGTCGGTGCGGCCGGGTTCATGACAGACGATGAAGAGATCGGGCTGGCTGCCATGGAGCAGGCCGAGCGACACGGCGGCATAGGCGGGATGGGTCAAGGCCCCCTGCCCTTCGATCACATCCCAATGATCGGGTGCGGCATCGGGCGACAGCAACTCCGCCGCGCCGGCCTCGAAATCGGAGACAACCGCGTCCATCGGGATGCCCCGCCCGGCGATCATGATGCCGGTCTGGCCGCTGGCGCGGAAATCGCTGTCGATGCCGCGCGCGACGAAGGCACGGGCGAGCGCCAGCGCGGTATATTTCTTGCCGAGCGCGCAATCGGTGCCGACCGTCAGCAGCCGCTTGCCGCTGCGCTTGCGCCCGGTCGCGACCGGGATCTGCGCCGGCGGCACCCGCACGTCTATCAACCGGCGGCCAAGCCGCTGCGCCACCTGCGCCAGTTCGGGAATGTCGGCGAGCTTCATGTGCATCCCGGCGATGATGTCGAGCCCGGCCTCCAGCGCCTCGACGAGAGACGTGCGCCACAGCGGCGGAATGACGCCGCCGGGATTGGCGACGCCGATCACCAGCCCGCGCGCGCCCTGCGCGACAGCCTGCGCCGGTGTCAGGCTGGGCAGGCCGGTGCTGACAGTGGCACCACAGGACAGTTCCCCTACGCATTTGTCTGCCGCCCAGTCGCGCAGACCAAAGGCAGTTTTCGCAAAACCCGCTTCGGTCGTGTCGCCCAGGAAGAGCAGATAGGGTTGGGGCAAGACCAGCGCATCGGGGCGCGAGCCGAAAGGCGCGTTCATGGAGGAAACTCCGGTCAGAATGCCACGTCGATCGCTACACCCAGCGTGCGGGGCTGGAGCGGCACGGTCGACAGATAGCCGGGATTGGTTGTGGCGACGCTGGTCGTGACCCGCCCCTCTTCGTCACCGAGGTTACGGGCATAGACACGCAGCGTCCATTTCCGGTCGAAGGTGATGCCAGCATTGAGGTCCAGCGTAGCATAGCCATCGACCGGCACCGACAGAGGCGAACTTTCCACGGCCGAAACGCGATCCCCAACGATGCGCAATGCGCCACCGATCCGCGCCTCGGCCGTGCCACCCACCGGGAAGTGATAATCCGCCGTCATCGCCGCAGACAGCTTGGGCACGTTGGGCAACTGATCGCCGTCGGTGCAATTGTCGGTCGTCTGTGTGCAGCGCGCGTCAGTATAGGCGAAATTGGCGCCAACGCTCAGGCCCCGCACTGGCTCGACCAACAAGGAGGCCTCGACACCCTTGCTGCGGGCTTTGCCGGCATTGACCAGGCCATTGATCCCTGCGGCAAAGGCCGCGGAAATCTGCAGATCCTTCCAGTCTAGCAGGAAGGCGGCCGCGTCGAAGGTCACAGCACCATCGAGGAACCGGGCCTTGATGCCGGCCTCATAGCTGGTCACCCGTTCGGAATCGACCGTCGAGGGAAAACCGGGCAGCGCGATATTCGGCCCGCCAGGACGATAACCCGACGCAACACGGGCATACAGCATCGTGTCGCGACCAAGATTAAACTGCGGACTGATGCTGTAGGTCAGGATTTCCTCGTGCGACTTGCCATCGCCACTACTATCCAGCCCGGCCAGCGGGATCTGCGTCAGCTGAGTGAAGGTCTGGTCGTTGCGCGCCCAGCGCAGGCCACCGGTCAGATGGAAGAGATCGCTGAGCTTCCAGGTCGCATTGCCGAAAAACGCATATTCCTTGTAGGTGTTGGGCAGCGCCACCACTGCGAAGGGATCGATCCCCGGAATAGGATTGCCATCGAGGTCCAGCGCATTGACCAACTGGTCATGGCTGTTGTCTTCATCGGTGTAGAAGAAGCCCAGCATCCATTCCAGCGTGTCGCTGGAGGCCGAGGTCAAGCGCAGTTCCTCGGTCCATTTCTTCTGGTGCAGCCGCGCCGGATAGATCGCATAGCCGCCCCAGAGCACGCCATAGATGCGCGAGGCGTCGCTAGTCTCCAATATCTTGAGTTCGCTGTAGGAGGTGGTCGAACTCAACTCGGCGAAACCGAAATCATAGGCGATGCTGCCGGAATAATATTGGAAGTCGCTGCTGAAGGGTTCGTCGAGCTGGCTGTTGGTGCTCAGGAACTTGGCACCCGGCGCCAGTGCGCTGTTGTTCATCCCTTCATAGACGATGCCGAAATTGTCGGAATCGACCGACTGCCATAGGCCGCTGAGCTTGATCGTCAGCGCCGGGTCAGGCTTCCACAGCAGGGCGACGCGGCCGCCTTCCTGCACCGCCTCGTTCACATCTGCCTTCCCGGTCAGGATATTATCGATATAACCTGGCGTCTCGCGCCGGGAGTAGCTGGCGCTGACGGCGAGCTGGTCGGAGACGATCGGCACGCTCGCCATCGCACCCGCCGCCCAACCCGGATCAGCCGCATGGGCGACATCGAACAATTCTGAGCCTCCCCGCACCACCATTTTCTGAAGGTCCGGTTGAACCGTCACATATTTGAGCAGACCGCCGATCGAACTGGCGCCATAGAGCGTGCCTTGCGGCCCGCGCAGCACTTCCAACCGCTCGACATCATAGGGCAGCAGGTCGAGCGAGAAGCTCTGGCCGCGATTATAGATCCCGCTGGAGCCGATCGGCGCATCGTCGAGATAGACGCCCACCGTGGCACTCGGCCCGATTGGCGCGACGCCGCGAAGCGACAGGGTTGAGCGGCCGGGAGAGCCGCCATTGTCGACCTGAAGGCCGGGCACATGGGCGGCATAATCGAGCAATTGAGAACCGCCGCTCTGTTGCATCTGCTCGCCGCCGACGACGCTGATCGAGATCGGCACGTCCTGCACCCGCTCGGCGCGCTTTTGAGCTGTGACGATAATCGCATCATCGCCCGCCAGCGCGGCCTGCGGCGCGGCATCCTGCGCCTGTGCAAGGCCAGGCAACAGCAGGCCGCCGGCTGCTGCGGTCATCATCAAATTCCGCATGATACTGTGCGTCATCGTGGGTCTCCCCCCTGGAGGTCGATGGTCACCGGCGGCCCGCGTACATCGCAATCCCGTCCGGACGTCGCATTAATTTTCTATCTGAGATGATTTATCCTAATCAGAAAGTTGTCAATCCTGATTTGAAAAATAATCTTCAAATTCTTGCCAACGGCCGGAATCAGGCAGCGAGATGGCCCCACACGGCATCCCCGCATTCGATGTCGCCGTCGCTATAGACGATGCCGGGCTGGCGATCGGCGGCCAGGAAGGTCGGGCCGTCAAGGTCGACCACGTCGCAATATTGGCCGACCAGATAGGCCGGCGCGGTCGCCAGACTGGTGCCCATCATATTGCCGACCATCACCCCAAGGCCGAGCGCACGGGCGCGCCGCGCCATGGCCAGCGCCTCCGTGAGGCCGCCGCATTTGTCGAGCTTGATATTGACCACGTCGAAACGGCCGGGCATCGCCTCGACATCGGCAAGACCGAGCACGCTTTCGTCGGCGGCGATCGGGATCTGCGAGGTGAAGCCGTCCAGATCCGCCTCCCGCCCGCGTGCCAGCGGCTGTTCGATCAGGCTGATGTCGAGCCGCATCATTGCCCGGACCAGAGCCGGCAGATCGGCGATGCCATAACCCTGATTGGCGTCCACGCCGATCCAGCAACCTGGCCGTGCGACACGCACCGCCTCCACCCGGGCGACGTCGAGATCGAGGTCGCCGGTCAGCTTGAGCTTGAGCGCGCGGGCTTCGGGGAAGGTCTCGACAGCGCCGCGCGCCATCACCGCCGGATCGTCCGCGCCCAGGGTGAAGGTGGTCCGCAGCGGCCGGGGCGGCGGCAGGCCTGCCAGTTTCCAGACCGGCACACCGCTCGCCTTGGCCTCCAGTTCCCACAGCGCGCAGTCGAGCGCGTTGCGGCCCCCGCCCGGCGGTAGCGCCTCCTGCAAAGCCGCGCGCGACAGGCCGCGTTCGAGCGCCTCGCGAACGCTCTCGATCGCTGCTGTCATCGTGGCGACATCGTCGTTCAGGTAGAATACCCCGCCCCCTTCACCCCGCCCGATATGGAGGCCGTCGGACAGACTGACCTCCACCACCGGGCTCTGGGTGAAGACGTGGCCGGCGATGCGGAACGGCTTGGCATAGGCGAAATTCGCCTCTCGCACGTCGAGGGCCAGACGATGCACCATCGTCAGAAAGCCGTTCCGAAGCTGATCAGCTTGAACACCACCGCCACCCATAGGATGAAGAAGGCGCCGAGCAGCAGCAGCACGCTCCACAGCTTGCCGAACCAGCCGCGCTTGCCTTTCCACACCAGCCACAGATTGCAGGCCGCGAGCGCGAACAGGCCGATGAAACCGATCGTGCCGAGGATCTGGAGCAACAGGATCGGCAGGTCGAGCGCGGCATGGGCATCGAAATTCTCGATGCTCATCACCACGCCGGTCCAGCCCGCCAGCACGGCGATGACCAGCCAGGCCAAGCCGCGTACCAGCCGGTAGGCGCGCCGATCCGTCCCGGTCAGTGCGAGCGCCGCACCATAGCGCCGCCGCGCGAGCCAGCCGATTGGCCAGGAAAGGGCGGTCAGCAGCACGACACCGATGCCGAACAGCAAGCCCGGGATCAGCCAGGTGCCGGTCGCGTACCAGGGCGTCCTGTCGAACACCATGAAGGGCGAAACCATGTTGAAGCTCCAGCGGACGACCTTGCCATCGACGACCTGCGCCGCAACCCTTTCATGGCCATAGGCGTCCTGCCAGACGAAGGGCGCGACCTCGATCCATTTGCGCGGCGCGCCGCCCAGGGACAGCACGCTGGGGATCGAGGGCCGACCATCGGCGTCGAGGCCGATTTTCGCCTCCCCCAGCAAATAGACGATCGAGGCAAAGCTCGATTCAACCCGGCGGCTGTTGCTCCAGTTGCCGACCAGCAGCTTGGCATGGTCCCTGGCGGTCGACAGTTCGACCGGCACCGCACGCGGGCCGGGGCTGAGATAGCGATCGACGAATTCATCCATGAGCGTGCCGCGGATCGCACCCGCCGCCCCTTCCTTGCCGGGGCTGTTCATCGAAATGAAGATGCCGACCTTTTCCATCGGGAAAATCAGCAGGTCGCTGTGGAAATAGACCGTGTCGCCGCCATGGGCCAGCGCGCGATGACCATCGATCCACTGTTCATAGAAGCCCAGTGCCATCTGGTTGAGACCCGGCACGCTCTTGTTTTGCGCGGTCTGCATCAGCTTTTCGGTCTCTGGCTTGAGCAGTGGCGCACCTCCATTGAGATGCGCGATCATGAATTTGGCCATGTCGGCGCCGCTCGCGGCCATTGCACCCGCAGGTGCCAGGCCTATTTCCTCATAACGCTCGGCCTTGCCCGAACCCAGGAGATAGCCTTGCGACATATGCGGCTTGAGCGCAGGTGGTAGCGGCTGGCGGAAGGTCGCATAGCGCATGCCGAGCCGGTGGAAGATGTTGCGCTCGACATAATCGTCGAATGGCATAGCTGACACCCGCTCGACGATATAGCCGGCCAGCGCGGTCGCATAGTTGGAGTAAGCCGGAGTCGAACCGGGCTCGAAGATTCGCTCGGGGATGCGCTCCTTGAGCGTGTCGCCCAGCGACTTGAGCGGCTTGTCGAAGGTCAGGAGATTCTTGATGATCTCTTCGAAGCCGGCGGTGTGCGTCATGATCTGGCGCATCGTGATCGGCTTACCCTTGTAGGGTGGCAGCTTGAAGTCGAGATAGCGGTTCACGTCGGCGTCGAGATCGATCTTGCCGGCCTCCACCTGTTGCATCACAGCGGTCCAGGTGAACAGTTTGGAGGTAGAGCCGGGACGGAACAGGGTAGTCGCCGGATCGACCGGCTTACGCCTGGCAACATCGGCATAGCCAAAACCCCGCTGGGTCAGCACCCGGCCGTCCTTGACGACGACCACGACGGCCCCGGCCACGTCACCGCGGCCGAGCGCATAGGGCATATAGCCATCGAGCCAGGCGTCGAGGTCCGCCTTGGTCAGCGCGCCATCGCCGGCCGGGAGCGGCGGCGCGACAAGCGCCTGTTCAGTCCTGGCCGCAGGCTGCGGCAGGAGCGAGGATGTCTGCTGGGTCAATGCCGGGGCGGCGCCGGCTAGGCCGAGCAACGCCGCTAATCCCCATTTGAACGAGTGCTTCCACATGAATTGCGAGCCCCTTTCCTTCTGGCCTCCCTGGCCATCGGCCGATTGCGTCCCTCAGCGGTTCAGTCTAATCTATCGCCTGATATGAAACGAAATCGTCCCGATTGAGACATAATGATCCTATTTAGAGAATTGTCAAACCGAGAGCCCGATCTGGCAGGAGATGCGGCATGACCCAGGCGCAACCGACCCTCGGCACCCTGCTCAAGGCGGTCCGGGCCCGGAACAACTGGACGCTCAAGGAGATGAGCGATCGCAGCGGCATTCCGGTGTCGACCCTGTCGAAGGTCGAGCATGACCGGCTGACGCTGACCTATGACAAGCTGCTGCAACTCAGCCAGCGCCTGAACATCCGCATGTCGGAACTGTTCGCGGAAAATGACGCCCCCTCCGAAGTATCGGTCACGGCGCGGCGCAGCCTGGGCGACATGGGCCGCGCGGTGCGGGTCAACACCGCCAACTATGATTATTATTATCTCTGCACCGAGTTGCGGCGGAAGCGGATGATCCCTGTCGTGACCCGCGTGCGCGCCAAATCGGCCGAGGAATTTGGTGATCTCGTCCATCATCCGGGCGAGGAGTTCATCTTCGTGATACAGGGACGGATCGTCGTCCACACCGAATTCTATGATCCGGTGACGCTGGAGGAAGGCGAGTCCATCTATATCGATTCGAACATGGGCCATGCCTATGTCGCGGGCGATGGCTGCGTCGAGGCAGTGATCCTGGGCGTCTGTTCCAGCGCTGACGACGATCTGATGAGTTCGCTGCTCACCCTGCATGGCGAGGAACGCGAGCGAGAAATCGCGCGCGGATGATCCGCGCTTTGGTTTGTTGATGCTCGACTGGCCGCCCGATTACGGGGTTTGGCGGCCTGCGCCCCTTTCGGGGCGTTCCGTTCCCGTTTTTTCGCACCCAGGGCCGGTCGGTCCGCTTTTACAAATCATATGGTCAAGGTCGGGTCATCAGTCGCCTGTCTGGGCTGATTATCGGTTCCATGGCACGCGGCGCGCAGTGAATCGAAGCGAAAGGGCTGTAGACCGCGCTCCAAAACAGGCCAGCCAGTCCTCTCATCGTTGCTGACGTAACAGCTGCTTCTTTGTCGGCTGTGCAATTTCAACCAGTGTTACAGCGATGTGTTGCATAATCTCGCGAAAAAACGGCCATTAGGAAAATGGCACAGCATTTGCCACGGCTTCCCCCGTCCGATCCTGAGCGTGTGGAAGTGCTGCGCGGACCGCAGGGAACGCTGTGGGGCGAGAACATAACGGCGGCGCTATCAACGTCATTTCCAAGCGCCCATCGCTCAATGGCCAGGACGACAGCTATGTGAAGCTGGAATAAGGCAGCTACGATAACAAGATCGCCGAGGGCGGCATTGGCACGACTCACGTCGCCTGAACCTGACGATCGAGCCGAGCGAACTGCTGGCGATTGTTGGACCGACTGGACACGGCAAGAGCACACTCGTGCAACTGCTCACCCGCTTTTATGATGTGGATGGGGGACAAATGTGCCATTTGGCGGCACTGTGCTCGACAATCTGCGTCTTGCCGAGCCTGATGATCTTCAAACTGCTTGTGCGATATCCGAAAAGCGGGCCACCTTACAAATGCGTAGCGCCGGTTCGTCGAGCCTCGTCTCCGACCCATGCAGGCCACCCAAATGCCAATTGGTCGAGAAGCTCTGTCCCTCATCTCATTCCAAAAGTTGCTCCTCAGCGCCTGCAAGAAGCAGGAAAAATCGACTGCAAAAGAAAATCCTGCTCAATGACCGTCTGATGCAGGCGGCCCTTCGGGCGCAGGCGCAGGCGTCGGCGTAGGGCCGGTCTGGGACGGATCGAGATTCTTCGAAAGGTAGGTTACGACGGTCTGATACTGGTCATCTGTCAGGATCGCGCCATAGCCGATCATCTGACTGACGGTTTGGGACCATTCTTCCGAAGATCTTGGCCGCGCGAGAATGACGTCGGCGCCATGGCATTGCATGCAGGACTCCATAACCTGCGTCCGGCCGGGCGCGTCGGGCAGCGCCATGTCCTCGGCGACAACATTCGTGGCGCTCAGTACGCCGGTCAGGGCGACAAAGACAGCCAGCGCAACATGCGAATATTTCATGCGACTCTCATTCAAGCTTTTAAAGCGTGGGTAAGGAAGCTGACGATCACTGTAAGGCGAGGACATCCGGAGGCGAGGCGATTTACTGCCAAAGGAAATATCTAATAAAGTTGTTTTATATCAGTTGGGTAATACCAATTTCTGGACTTGGCCGGCTATCGTGGACCGATCAGCATGAGGGGATTTCGCTCATGGGAAAGGGCCAGCGTGCGACAAATCGCATGGCCGCCCGCCTTGACCGTCATTGACGCTCGCTCATCCGGCCGCCGCTGCTGTCCTTGCGATATATGCGTGGCTCGATGCCATGGCGAGTAAACTTGTCATAGAGCGTCTTTCGCGGCAGGCCGAGAACCTGCATTGTCGATGCTATTTCGCCGCGCGACGCTTCCAACGCCTCGCGAATGGCCATCGCCTCGAACCGTTCGACGCGCTGCACCAGAGATCCGGCGCAGGCATCTTGGCTGGCCTGCCCGCCCGTGTCGGAGAGGCCCAGCACGGATTCAAACGCGAAGTTGCGCAGTTCGCGTACATTCCCAGGCCAGTCATGCTCCAGCAAGCGTCGACGGACGAAGTCGTTCATCACGAAATTCGGAAGGCCCATCTGCTGTTTCGCCGCTTCGACGAAATAGGAAAAAAGCTGCGGAATATCCTCGCGACGCTCGCGCAAGGGAGGCAGGCGAATGCGCACGACATTCAGACGGTAGAAGAGATCCTGACGGAAACGCCCGCTACCAATCGCCTCTGCAAGATTGGACTTGGTCGCTGCGACGACGCGCAAGTCGATCGGTCGGGGTTCCGCCGCACCGATCGGCAGAACCTCCCGCTCTTCCAACACACGCAGCAATTTGGTCTGAACGCCCGGCTTGGTGCTGTCGATCTCGTCAAGGAACAGCGTCCCCCCATGCGAAGCCTCGATCCGGCCGATCCGATCCATGCGTGTGGTCGGCAATGCCCCATTGGCATGGCCGAACAGTTCGACCTCCGCCAGGCTCGCCGGTAGTGCGCCACAGTTCACCGCAACGAACGGACGACCACGACGCGGTCCCTTGCGGTGCAGCAGCAAGGCCACCAGTTCCTTGCCAGTACCCGTCTCCCCTTCCACCAGCACATCTATGTCGGCTCGGGCAAGTCGCAGGGTCGTCTCGCGAATTCGTGACATGACGGCGCTGTCGCCGATCAGCGGGCTATCGCCCTCGTTGATCACCGCCTTCAGCCGACGATTGTCCAGAACCAGCCGCCGCATATCCAGCGCTTTGCGGATCGAGGTAACGAGATGGTCCACAGCGAAAGGCTTGGTCAGGAAATCGAACGCCCCGTCCCGCAATGCGTTGACCGCAGTCGGCACGTCGGCATGGCCGGTGATGAGGATGACCGGAATTTCCGGATCGATCGCCCGGACCCGGGCGAACAACTGCAGACCATCAATCCGCGGCATGCGAATGTCCGATACCACGACGCCCGGAAAGTTGCGGTCGAGAACGCTCAGCGCTCCCTCGGCGTCGGCAAAGGCATGAACGTTGATATCGGCGAGTTCAAGCAACTGAATATTGGCGACGCGCAACTGCGGGTCATCGTCGATGAAAAGAACTTTCTGTTCGCCATCGAAAAATGTCATGCTCGCCTCAAAATCAGCCGGAAGCCGGCGCCCCCAAGGATAGAACGAACAAATTCCAGTTCGCCGCCAAATTCGCGCGCAATATCGCGCGCGATCCCCAGCCCCAGACCTAGCCCGTCCGGACGGCCTGTGACGAATGGCGTAAATATCTCGTCGGCCAGTTCGGCCGGCACTCCCGGTCCATTGTCGCTCACGTCGACGATGACACGATCCTCGCCCTCGACATCAACCCTGATGCGGAACCGCGGGTCGCCATGGCCGTCGAGCGCCTCCAGTCCATTCTGGATGAGGTTGATCAGCACTTGCTCCAGCCGCACGCGATCGGCTGCCACGCAAACATCCTGCCCACCGCCGATGCGTTCCAACATTACGCCCTGAGAGCGTATGCGGTCACCGGTCAGCAGCAGCGCACCTTCGATGGCCGCCGCTACCTCGACAGGGCCGATGGTCGGCGGACTGCGCCGTGCAAATCCCCGCAATTCGGACGTTATTGTTCCGATCCGAGCGGTCAGATCGACAATCAGGCCAAGATTAACCCGTACGCGGTCCGGTTGCCCCCGCTCCAGGAACTGGTTCGCATTCTCCGCGAAAGTCTGGATGGCGGCAACCGGCTGGTTGATCTCATGCGCCACGCCGGCCGTTATCTGACCGATAGACGCCAGGCGGTTCGCCTGAGCCAGTTCCTCGCGCGCCCATCGCAAATTGCGGTCGGCACGCTCGCGTTCGCTCGATTCCTCGATCAGCCGATGATTGACCTCTGTCAATTCTGCCGTGCGCAGGGTGACCTCACTCTCCAACATCCGGCGCGTGGTCACTTGCAGCAGCGCCTTTTCGCGCGCCCGCAGCATGACGCCCAGCACCACTGCGACGACGATGATGCCCACCAGGATCGCCAGCCGCGCGTTCGCCGTCGCACTCTCGACAGCAGGCGCCAGCGGCTGGAGGAACTTCAACTCTCCTCCGGCCAATGACATGCTGACCGATGCCGCACGATAGCGCACCCTTCCTCCGGCGACCGGCTGGTCTACCGTAGCGCCGTCGAACGACAGGTCGATGGGGTTGATCGGAACGCCGCCAAATTGCAGGCTCCGCGTCGCCGCCGCGACCTTCTCGACGGGGAGCTTGCGCAGCGCGTTGAAGCGCCATTCCGGCCGGGTAGTGATCATTACCACGCCGTCGCCATCAGTTACCAGCGTCGGGCCCGCCTGTCGCGCCCAACCCGACTCCAGTTCGGAGAAGGAGACCTTCACGACGATAACGCCAAGCGGTCGGGCGACGCCACCGATCCGGCGCGCGATATACAGGCCGGGCCGCCGGCTCACAGTGCCCAGCGCGAAGAGTTCGGCAGATCCCGCCCGCAGCGCTTCGGCGAAATAGGGCCGGAATCCCCAGTCATGCCCGACGAAACTGTCCGCCCGGCGCCAGTTACTGGCGGCGATGGTCCTGCCATCCATCCGCATGACATAGATGGCGGCCGCGTCCGTTCGTGCCGCGAGCAGTTCCAGCTTGCCGTTCAGACGATTGACGACGCCCGGATCATCACGTTCCAGCACCGCGCTGACATCGGGATATTCGATCAGGACATGGGGTAGCAGGCGCAATGTCTGCAGGCGGCTGGCGAGAAGGCCGGCGTGGTTGCGTGCAACTTGCGCCGCGGTGACATCGGTTTCCGCCTTCGCATGGGCATTGGCCCAGCGCATCGCACCAGAGGCCAGGGCAGCGATGAGAATCAGTCCGGTCATCGCGGCGACGGCGATGCGACGATGCGGTCCAGAGAGCCGCCACGCGGTCAAGACGACCTGATGCAGGAAGTGCAGGAAGCCATGCCTGATAAACGGGCGGCGCGCGGAAACCCGCACTTCGCGCTCTCCTCGCACCGATCCTGCTCGCATAATATGTTTCTTGAATCAGAAGATGGATGGATCAGGGCCACTGTATCCGGTCATGCGGACCGAGCCCTGAATGGTTCAGTCCGGAGATGCCAGCATGTCCGCTCCGGCTTTGCCCGGTTCGGCAGGCGCACCGTTCGCTGCCGGCAGTTCCAGCCGCAGCAACATGCCGTCCGTGTCCTTGGGCCCCCGCAGACGCCCTTCGGTCAGCACATAGATATAGCCGTCCGGCCCTTGCCTGATGTCGCGAAATCGAACATCCAGTTCGTTCAGCATGGTATCCCCCTGCCGCACGAAATCGCCGGCTATAATCATCTGCGCGATCCTCTTGGAAGCGCCCGCGATCAGCAGGCTTCCCTTGAGACGTGGGAACTTGTCGCCAGTGTAGAAGATCATCGCTTCCGGATTGAAGCTGGGGTTCCAGAAGAAAAGTGGATTATCCATGCCCTCCCGGTACCAGGGCTGGTCGGACACGGGCTTGCCAAAATAATGCCGGCCGAAGGACACCAGCGGCCAGCCGTAATTATGCCCGGCAATTATCAGGTTGAGTTCGTCTCCGCCCGCCGGACCAAATTCGGACGCCCACATGCGGCCGGTCTTGGGATCCCATGCCATTCCATAGGCATTGCGGTGCCCAAGGCTGAATATCTCTCCTTTGGCCTTGGGATCCTTGACGAACGGGTTGTCGGACGGAACCGAGCCATCGTCCCGCACGCGCAGAAGCTTGCCAATATGACTGCCCAGATTCTGAGCCTGCGGTCGAGCGCTCGACAATTCATTGCGCGTAGTGCCGTCGCGGTCGCCCACGCTGATGTAGAGCATATGATCGGGACCGAACAACATTCGTCCGCCGTAGGTTCCCAATGGGCTTTCCCAGGCATCGGCGATCAAAATATCCTTCATTCCCGTCAGCCGGCCCTTGTCGAAACGGGCTCGGGCGACCGCCAGCGTTGTACCCTGCCCTGGCCGCCCTTCTTTCGTGTAAGAAATGTACAAAAATCTGTTCTTTACGAACTCGGGATGCAGAACGATGTCGTGCAGCCCCCCCAGCCCGATATCGTTCACCGCAGGCAGTCCCCCAACCGGAGTGGGATCAAGCACGCCATCCTTTACCACGCGTAGCCGGCCTGGCCGCTCGGTGATGAGCATGGTGTGCCCGTCCGGCAAGAAGACCAGTCCGTCAGGATGCGAAAGACCTTCCGCCAGTTTGACGACCTGAATGGACATGCCGCCCTCGCTCTTGAGCAGGACGGGCTTGTCTACCGCCGCGCCGGTCAGGGCATTGGGAGGATAGTTGCGGGCGATCTCGGCCGGTGTCAGCGGAGAGGTGACTCCTGGCGTCACCACAGTTTGGGTCGGGGCCTGGGTCGCCGCATGAAGCGCCGAGCAGGTCAATATCGTACATGCCATGGCCAGACAGGAAAGGCGTTTCATAAAGGCTCCGTGGTTGCTGGATCGATCGAGGGCATGGCGCCGCGAACTAATCGAGGCTGAGCGCGACTAGTTCGGCGGGATGATCGACCCCACCGATGCCCACGACGATATATTGCTTGCCCTTGTGCATGTAGCTGATCGGCGGGGCCGTCGTCCCGGCGCCCAGGTCCGTCTCCCACGCCACTTTGCCCGTCTTCTTGTCATAGGCGCGGAACATGTTGCCGCCGCTGAGCTTGGGGATGCTGAGGCCCACCATGTCGCCCTCTCCCATGAACAGGAAGGACTTGGTCAACAGCGGCGCGGCGCGACCCGCCTGCCCCAGCGGCGGTACATTGAGCCCCTTGAGTGCGGGATGATCGCGCGGACCATCGCCATTGGGCACCATCCATAGATGGTCGCCACTGTTCATATCGATCGCCGTGATCCGGCCGTAAGGCGGCTTGATCAGCGGCAGCCCCTGCGGCCCCTCCATGTAGAGGCTCGATTCCGGCGGGCGGCGATAATTGTAGCGGCTGATCCACGGCACCGAGACCGACGGGATATAGATCACCCCCGTCTGCGGATCGAGCGCGGCGCCGGTCCAGTTCACCCCGCCGACCCATCCGGGCATATAGAGCGTGCCGAGCTTGCCGTCGGCTCCGCCTGCCACCGATGGCGGCGTGTACATCTCCCCAACGACATAGTGGCTCATGATTTCCTTTGCCTCCGCCCGCAGTGCCGGCGTGAAATCGATGAGTTGGTCCTCGCCCATGCCCTGCCGATCGAACGGCGCAGGCTTCATCGGCACCGGCTGCGTCGGCGAAGTCTTTTCGCCCGCCATGGTCGATTGCGGCACCCGCCGTTCCTCGATCGGGAACAGCGGCTCTCCCGTGGCCCGGTCGAAGGCGAAGACAAAGGCGGTCTTCGTGACCTGGATCGCTGCCTTGCGCAGGCGGCCATTGACCTTGATGTCCGCCAGCATCGGCGGCGTCGGCAGGTCATAGTCCCAAAGGTCGTGATGCACCGTCTGGAAATGCCAGACCTTTTTGCCGGTTTTCGCGTCCAGCGCGACCAGCGAGTCCGAATAGAGATTATCACCGGGGCGGCCCCTGCCGTCATAGTCGCTCGGCGGCGCGCTCAATGGCACATAGACATAACCCAGTTGCTCGTCGGCGCTGAAACCCGACCAGACCTTGGTCTTGCCGCCCTGCCGCCAGCTGTCGTGCTCCCAGGTCTCTGTTCCCGGCTCGCCCTCCTGCGGGACGGTATTGAACGTCCACAGCGGCTTGCCGGTACGCACGTCGAAGCCACGGATATTTCCCGCCAGCGACGCCTTGTTGATGTCGGCGACGCCTGTGGCGATCGGCTGGCCGCCGATCACGATCACGTCCCCGACGACGATCGGCGCCGGCGCGCCCCAGGAGAAGAAGGTCTTGGGATCTCTGCGCAGGTCGACCCGCCCCTTGTCGCCGAACTCCGGCAGAAAGGCGCCAGTACGCGCATCCAGCAGATAGAGGTAATTACCGCGCACTGTCACGATGCGACTTTGTTCGCCCTTGCCCCAGATCGCGACCGCGCGCGCGGCATTGCCGGATATGGCTGGCGGATCGCCGGCGAAATTGGCCTGCCGCCAGATCACCTTGCCGCTCGCCGGATCGCGCGCCTCGACCTGACCGATCTGGTTGCTCATATACATGACACCATCGACGACGATCGGCGCATTGCGGAAATTGTTCGATAGCTTTGCCTGCGGGTTCGCCACCCGGAAGGCCGGATCGATGGCAGGCGCGCGCCACGCCACCTTCAGCCGCTTGATGGTGTTGGCGTTGATCTGGTCCAGCGGCGCATATTTCGTGTCGCCGCTGTCGCTGCCATAATGCGCCCAATCACCCTTCGCGCCGGCCTGCGTTCCTGCCGTCATGACCAGCGCCAGCGCCAGACCCGCTGTCTTCAGGACCTTCATCGGACTTCCCCCTCGCATCTCCGGAACCACTCAGTAACCGACCGCGTAACCCATGCGGCGTGGGTCGGACCCGGCGATGCGAGTGCCCTGCGCCGACATCAGCACGGCCTGGATGCTGCCGATCGCATAGGGCCCTACAGAAGCCACCTTGTGGCCCAAGGCCTGCAACCCCGCGACGGTCTCGACAGGAAAGCGCGATTCAAGTTGCAGCGTCACTGCTGCGCCGGGCGTGTAGAAGCCGGGATCGGCGTCGAGCGCGAGGCGCGGCGCCTCGATCGCGGCCTGCACCGGCATTTTGCGATCGATGATGTTGATCAGGTGCTGGAACTGCGTCTGACCGATCGTCTCGCCACCCGGCGTGCCAAACACCATGCGGAACTGCCCCTTGTCGAGCACGATGGTCGGACAGTTTCCCAGCAAGGGAATGCGCCCCCCCTTCACGAAATTGGGATGATTGCGATAGGGCGCGGTCGATCCGCTGCGCAGGCCATTGTTGCACAGCATACCGGTCTCGCCCATCACCACGCAGGCGCCGAATCCTCCCCCAAGTGTCGTCGTGACGCCAACCGCATTGCCTTCGCCGTCGGTGATCGAGATGTTGGTCGTGTCCCCTGGCACGCGCTTGGCAGCGCCCTGCGGATGCGGGGTCAGGCGCGCACCGCCGATATCAGCGCCGGCGGGGAAAATGATGGCCTGGGCCGGATCGATCAGCCGGCGCCGCTGCTCGGCGAATTCCTTGGAGATCAGCGTCGAGACCGGCGTCGGGCTGGACGCAGGATCGGCCGCATAGCGATAAACATCCGCCTTGGTTATCTTGATGCACTCGGCGATCAGGTGCAGCGCCTGCGGGCTGTCGGCCGGCATCGATCCGATGTCGAACCCTTCCAGCAGGTTCAGTTGCTCGCAGGTCTCCAGCCCCGTGCGCGAGGTCAGCGGCGAGCAGATCACATCCAGCCCACGGTAATTGGTGGCGACCGGATCCAGCCATTGGGCTTTGTAGTCGGCCATATCCTGCGCGCGCAGCCAGCCGCCATTGGCGGCCGAAAAGCGCTCCATTTCCTGCGCGATCGGTCCCTTGTAGAAATAGTCATAGGCCGCCATCAGCGCCTTGTCGCGGCTGGCCCCACCCTTCAGGGCGGCCGTTTCCGCGTCCGCGAGCGCCTGGAAGCTCCGGGCCAGCGGGGGATTCTTGAACATCGAATAGGCCGATGGCGGATTGCCGCCCGGCAGGAAGATGGCGGCGGTGGTCGGATATTTGGCCAACACCTCCTTCTGCCGCGCGATGGTACGCGCGATCGACGGATCGAGTGGATGGCCGTCGCGCGCATAACCGATCGCCGGCTCCAGCAAGGTCGCGAGCGGCAGTTTCCCATAGCGGCGTGCCAGTTCGATCCAGCCGCCGAACGCGCCCGGTGTCACTACCGCCTTGGGCCCGGCGGTCAGATCGGCGTTTGTCGCATTATCGTCCAACAGGCGCGGCGCCGCGCCGGCAAAGGCGAGCGCCGTGACCTTGCCGGTCTTCGCCTCGAAACAGGTGGCAAAGCCATTGCCCGCGATGCTCGATGCCCAGGGCTCGACCACGTTGAGCACGGACATTACCGCCACGGCGGCGTCGGCGGCAGTGCCGCCCTGCATCAACATGCGCAACCCTGCCATCGACGCCAGCGGATGGCCAGCGGTCACCACGCCATTGGGCCCAGGCACTTCGACACGGTGCTGCGCCACGGTCGCGGCTGCTGTTCGGGGTGCGTCGGGTGCCTGCCGCCCGACGCCGGCATGTCCCTCGTCCGGCTTCTGCACAGCCTGCTGGGCCAGTGCCGGCCGTGTCGCCGCCAGCGAAAGCGCGGCGGTGGACAGGCTGCCGAGCAGAATTTTCCGGCGGTCGATCCCGCCGGCCAGAGGAGTATCGTCGTTCATATTGTCTGTCGTCATGTCCGCGCTCCCGCCAGCATGTGGCGTTGGTTCGGGAAAGAAGGTGCGCCGCGATGAAGGCCGCCGCGACGCACAGGGGGCATCAGTCGGGCGCTACGGCGATCCGGTCGGCGCGACGGGAAGGCGTGCGGCCATCGTGCATCATTGCGGCATCGCGACCAGCGGCTTGCCGTCCAGCTTGTAGAGAACGCCGTTCTTGATCACGACCTTGACGTCGAACAGGTTGTTGAGATTGCTGTAGACCGGGTCACCCGGCACCACGATGATGTCCGCCAGCTTGCCCGCCTCGATCGTGCCCAGGTCCGGCTTGCTCATGATGCGCGCATTGATGCGAGTGGCATCGGCGATCACCTCCAGCGGCGGCACGCCCTCGTCGACCAGCACCTTCATCTCGCGGATCAGGCCGTCGCTATTGAAGTTCATCGGCGTGCCGCTGTCAGTACCCACGCCCATGAAGGCGCCGGACTGGATCAGTTGCCGCACCTGTGGGCTGCGGAACTTCATCTGGCGGTCGATGCCGGCGAAATAGCCCTCGGCCGGCCAGTTACTGAACGATTTCTGCACCGCCTCCCAGATGTCGGACGGAAACAGCGCCTTGGTCGCCGGGTCTTGCAGACGTTCGGGGAAAGCCACCGTGTCGGGATAGATCCAGCTCCGGTGGGCTGCCGTCAGCACGATAGGGCGATAGGTCTCGGCGATTTCCTTGACCAGTTCGGGCGAATAGGTCGGCATGCCGGCCGATCCCATGTGCTGGAGCACGTCCACGCCGGCCTCGAACGCATTGCGCACCGACGTCTCGTCATAGACATGCGCATGCACCTTGATCTTGTGGGCATGTGCCGCCTTGACGATGGCGAAATAGTCATCGCGGGTCAGGCCCGAATGCGCCTTGATGATATCGACGCCCATGCCGAACAGCTTGTCGACTGTCGCGGCGCCCTCCTTGGGGTTGGTGATGACCGCAGATGCCTCCGCCGGGAAGCCATGGAACGCGCTGCGCGTCACCAGCGGCCCCGCCACCTGTAGGCGCGGCCCGGCGATCTCGCCCTGGTTGATGCGGTTGCGCAGCCTGATGCTCTCGACCGGGTTGCCGCCCAGGTCGATCGCGCCAGTGATGCCCGACATCAGCATCTGATAGCCGGACAACTCCATGATCTTCTCGATGGAATATTTCTTCCCATCGGTCTTCAACCATTCGAACCAGTCGGCCTCATTGCCATAGCCCAGCATGAACAGATGCGCGTGCGCGTCGATCAGGCCCGGCATCATGGTCTGGCCGCTGGTGTCGATCACCCTCGCACCGGCGGGAATTGCGACTTCCTTCGCCGGCCCGACCTGGACGATCCGATCGCCCCGGATGACGACCGTGGCATTGTGCAGTGGCGGCATGCTCAGGCCATTGATCAGCATGCCGCCGGTCAGCACCGTCGTTCCAGCCTGTTGGGCGAGCGCTGGCATGGAAAACACGCTCAGTGCCAGCAGGCCAAGGCCACGCAGGGCAGAGCCGAGCGTCGCTCCCTTACCCGGCTTGCCGCGCCCGATCAGACGCTTGAACTTCCCTGTCATGTCCTGTGCCCCTTCTTCATAATTGCGACCCGAGGCCCCCGAAAGCGGGCCTTCGCTGCGCGACCGTAGCTTTGGACGGTTTGCGCCCCCTCATTTCCCTATCGCGCGGCACCGCACGGACGCGGCGTCGCGGACAGTTTACATCTTGAAGCGGAAGCCCGCGCGGAAGACGCGGCCGAGCGTGTCATACTGCCCCGCGGAAATCGGGAAGTTCGTCCACGAGCCGTAGCCGGTCGGACCGGCGGCCACGATCGCCGGATCCTTGTTTGTAAGATTACGGACGTTGAAGAACAGCTCATACTGCCGCTCCTGACCGAAGCGGAATGTGGCGGCGAGATCGAAATAGGTCGCGCCCGGCACTGTGATATTGTCATAGGTCGGGTTGTTCCCGGTCGATGTCGGGCAGCCGGTTGTGCATTCGATATATTCGTTGTTGATCACGCCGCCGGAAATGCCGCGCGCCGTACCCGTCAGCGAGAACGGGCCATTGTCGTAGTTGACCGAGAAGGCGTAGCGCCAGTCCGGCAGGTTGACAGTACCGGCGCGCTCGGTCGGGATCGATCCGGGAATGCCGGAGTCGATCGTGTACTTGATATAGTGCGTGGCGAGCGCGCGGAACGTGACGCCGCCGCCCATGCCCGGCAGCACGTCGTCCATGTCGAAGCGATAGCTGGCCTCGAAATCCAGGCCCTTGGTGCTCTCCGACGCCAAATTAAGCGGCTGGACATAGACGTCATACTGGTTCGTCGCGCCCGGCGTCGCGATGATCAGGCCGCAAGCATCCTGATTGCCGGCATAGCATAGGTTGACGATCTGCTGGATGGTGAGGCTGCCGATCGCACCGGAAACGTCCACCTTGTAGAAATCGACCGAGGCGTTGAAGCCGCGCAGGAAGCCGGGCTGCACCACCACGCCCACGCTGTAGGTCTTGCCGATTTCCGGGTCGAGGTTCGGGTTGCCCGACGCCAGCGAACGAGCTGTCGTGGCGGCGCCGTTATTGTTGGGATCCTGAAACGAGCTTTGCGCCTGGAAGAAGCCGGCATAGCGGTCGGCCAGGTTCGCCTCGCGCACGTCGCGCGACACGATGCCGCGAACACGCAGCCCGTCGAACGGCGCATATTCCGCGCCGATCTTCCATGTGGCGAAGGTGCCGGTGTCATATTTCACGGCGCGCACCGCCGCGTTCAGGTTCAGCGACCGCGCCCAGGCCACGTCCATGGCGAGCGGTATCACGGTTTCGAAATAGACGTCCGAAACCTTGTAGTCGCCAATCGTAGGCAGACCGCCGGTGGTGTCCCAGTTGCCCGTGCTTATGGTCGTGATGGCGTCGGCAAAGCCGTTCGCCGATTCCGTGCGATGTTCCGCACCGAAGGCGACAGAGACCGGGCCGGCCCAGATGTCGAACGGCTCGCCCGCGAAGTTGATACTGACGACATTCTGCTTGTAGACGTCCTTGCGGTACGGATCGCCCGTGACATAGTCGATCGCTGCCTGGCTGTTCACGCCGATGCCGAACAGATTGTAGGGAATGCAGCCATCGCCGGGATTGGTCAGGGTCGAGCGACAGACGACCGATCCGTTCGAGCCCTCCACCGCATCGATCGCCCGCATGAAATTGGGCAGATAGGTCGCGTTGGTCGCCTTGTTGTGCAGAGTGGCGCGGGCATATTCATAATAGGCGTTGATCGTCCATTCGCTGCCCAGCGCCTCGAACTTGCCGTCAATGCCAGCTACGGCGCGGAAATAGCCGTGCCGGGCGTGGGCGCCCGATGCGCCATTGTCGCCCTTCATCGTACCGAACGGCACCGAGGTGAGGCCAAGCGCGGTAATCTGCGGAGAAAGCGCCGACGGCATATAGGCGTTGTCGGCCTGGACTGTCAGATTGTTGGCGAAACCGCCATAATAATAGCGAGTGTCGGTATCCAGGTGCGACACCATGCCCTCGGCATAGACGTTCCAGTCGTCGGCGACGTCAAAGCTCACGCGGCCGAACAGGTTGCGCCGATTCTGTTCCGGCAGGATGCTGTTGTCCACACCGTTGCGCAGGCTGTTGTCCCCCACGGTACCGCCCGACATGATCGGATCGGACACGATAGGTCCCAGGTTGAGGTTGTACATCGTGCCGCCTGGGCCGAAAGCGATGCCGCGCAGCGACGAGCAGGCCGACGTCGCCGAGCAGGAAATGGCGCCGCCCAGCGTTGCCGTGCTCAGCGCCACGTTCGGCCGCAACAATACGCGGGGCTGGCCGTTGGTCCCCGTGTAGGCCGGATTGTTAATATAGGCCCACCCTTCCGTGGCCCATCCGCGGTTCGTGGGATCGTAGATACCCTCTTCATGCGAGGCTTCGCCGCTCAACAGGATGTGACCGCGGCCATTGGCGAAATCGGTGCCGTAGCTGAGCGCCACCTTCCAGTTCTCATTGTCGCCATAGCTGGTGATGCCGCCGGACACTTCGCCCTTGAAGCCGGTGAACTTGGTGTCGAGCACAAAGTTGACGACGCCCGAAAGCGCGTCCGAACCGTATGAAGCCGACGCGCCACCTGTCACCACGTCGACGCGCGAGATCAACTGCTGCGGTAACTCGCTGACGTCGACCACGCCATTGTTGACCATGCCGCCAACGCGGCGGCCGTCCAGCAGGGTCAGCGTGCGGACTTCGCCGATGCCGCGCAGGTTCATCGAGTTGATGCCCTGCCGGCCCGCGCCGACTTGGTTCGACGTCGTGCGCGGGGTCGAGCTGCCCGACACGGCCGGCATGGTGTTCACATAGTCGGCGATGTTCGGCGTCGCGGAACGGGCGATCTCGTCCGCGCCCACGACTGACACTGGCGTCGGCGAGTTGTAGCCATCGCGCACGACACGCGTTCCTGTGACGGTGATCTCCTCGATCGCCGGCTCATCGGCCGGCTCTTGGTCCGCCGGCGCGAGCGACTGCGCAACCGCCGCATTACTCATCATGAAGGCCGCGACGCACACGGACGCCTTCAGCCAGATACCCAAATCGGTTCGCGCGTTACGCATGATGTCCCCCTGACGTTGCTACCCCTGCCGGTCTCGCCGACTTTCAACGAGATGAAGCTTCGGGACCGTGCAGGCAGGACGCAAGCAGCAGGCATTTTTCCTAAATCTAATTCCTTATCGTATATTTATCAGTATCTTACAGATGCTCCCCTTCACCTGTTTCAACTCATTGCAGGCGAAAATGCGCACCAGCGATAACCGTCAGGTGCGCTTACCCGCACATCAGTCGAACGAAAAAGAGTCTATTCGAATGACCGATCCCGGCGAATAACAGACGCCATAGGCCATGGCTTTGAACGCCCGTTCTGTTTCACATGACCTGCGCGACAAGGCCGCCCCATAGCGGGCGTTAATCCGGGAATCGGGGGCTTCACGTTCTTACAGTCCGATTTGCCTCTCCGCTTGCCGCCTTGCGACGGTGATTTCGCGCGACATTGAGGAGCAGGCCGAACGATAGAGCCTGTCGTTTTGGTCCTCAAGGATCGGGACTTGCCGCTCAACGATAAAGCATTTGCTTCTCTCACTTTTCAAATCGCGCTTTTGCCAATCAAGCCAAGCCAAGCATCGATCATGCGCGCCTTTGGTTTGGACGCTTCGACAGCCACTGCCTATCCCATAGCCAATGAAAGCGCGGCGGAATTCTCCGCCAGGGAGAGGAGAATCCACGCTATGAGCCATTTCAGCCCCGACGATCTCGCACGCCAACTGGGACGCGGCCTGCTGTCATTCCCGGTCACTCATTTCGATGCACAGGGGTCATTTCTGGAAGGAGCCTATCGCGACCATTGCGGCTGGATGCTGGAACATGAACTGACCGGCCTGTTTGCGGCTGGCGGCACCGGCGAGTTTTTTTCGCTTACACCCGACGAAGTCGCAAAGGTGGTCGGCGCGGCGGTGCAGGAAACCAACGGGCGCATTCCGGTCATCGCCGGCTGCGGCTATGGCACAGCCATTGCCACCGGCATCGCGCGCGACGCGGAAAAGCAGGGCGCGGACGGTCTTCTGCTGTTGCCCCCCTATCTTATGAACAGCACGCAGGAGGGGCTGGCTGCCCATATCGAGGCTGTCTGCCGCGCGACCGGACTGGGTGTGATTGTCTATAATCGCGACAATGCGGTCGTCGATGACGAGACGCTGGCACGCCTGTGCGACCGCAACCCCAATCTGATCGGCTTCAAGGACGGGGTCGGCGACATCGAACTGATGACCCGCATCTTCGCCCGCATGGGCGACCGGCTGACCTATATCGGTGGCCTGCCCACCGCCGAAACCTTTGCCACCCCCTATCTGACCATGGGAGTCACGACCTACAGCTCCGCGATCTTCAACTTCATGCCGCAATGGGCGCTGGCCTTCTACAAGGCGGTGCGCGCGGGCGATCAGGCGCATGTGATGGCGGGGCTGCGCGACTTCGTTCTGCCCTACATCGCCCTGCGCAACCGCGGCAAAGGCTATGCCGTGTCGATCGTCAAGGCAGGCATGCGCATCGTCGGCCGCGATGCCGGGCCGGTGCGCTCGCCGCTCACCGACCTGTCGCCGCAGGAAGAAGCGGAACTGCGCATCCTGATCGATCGCGCCAAGGGGTGACGAACCGGCAACGCACGGATAGTCTGGCATGATGTTCGAACTGAGCCAGCTCCGTTGCTTTGTCGCCGCCGCCGAGGAATTGCATTTTGGCCGGGCCGCCCGTCGGCTTAACATGACCCAGTCTCCGCTCAGTCGGCAGATCCAACTGCTTGAGCGGATATTGGACGTCCAGTTGCTGGAACGGACCAGCCGTCAGGTCAGTCTTACACCGGCCGGCGGCATCTTCCTGATCGAGGCGCGCCGCATCGTCCGCCTCGCCGACAGCGCGGCCCTGTCCGCCAGGCGCGTGGCCAAGGGCGATGCCGGCCGTGTGGCGATCGGCTTCACCGCCGTGTCAGGCTACAATATTGTGCCGCGCATCGTCGCCCAGGCCGGCGCAATGCTGCCAAATATCGAACTGGAACTGCGCGAGATGGTATCGGGTGATCAGGTCGACGCTCTGCTCACCGGCCTGGTCGACATCGGCTTCGTCCGCCCACCGGTCAACCGCCATGAATTCGACAGCGCCTGCGTCCTGCACGAACCCCTGTTCGTAGCCTTGCCGCCTGGCGATCCGCGCAAGGCCAAGGCCTCCTTTGTCCCGGCCGATTTCGACGGTCAGCCGCTGGTCATGTATTCCCGCCAGGGGGCAGCCTATTTCCACAACATGCTGGAGAGCCTGTTCGCCGATGTCGGCGCAGCCCCGGTCTATGCCCAATATTTGACCCAGATCCATTCGATGCTGGGCCTGGTCCATGCCGGTGTGGCCGCCGCGATCGTGCCGGAAAGCGCCACCGGCCTGCACATGAGCGACGTCCATTTTCGCCGGCTGATGACGCCGCAGGAACGGCCCGTGGAACTGCACATGGCGTGGCGGCGGGACAATAGCAATCCCGCCCTGCCGGCCATGCGCCAGCTTTGCGCCGACGTCACTGGATGATCACGCCACCCGCCATGGCCGGCGGGATCACGCCAGTTCCAGCCGCCGGATCGGCCCCGCGATGACGGTGAAGGCCACGATTGTCAGCAGGCAATGGGCGCCCACGAAGACGAGGGCGAGGTCGAAGGAGTTTGTCGTCGCCACGATGTAGCCGACGACGATCGGGGTCACGATCCCGGCGACATTGCCGAACATGTTGAACACGCCACCCGACAGGCCGGCCAGGCTCTTGGGCGCGACATCGGCCATGATCGCCCAGCCGAGCGATGCAATGCCCTTGCCGAAGAAGGCCAGCGCCATCAGCGTCACCACCAGCCATTCGGCCTGCACCCAGACACAGGCGATGATGAGCGTGGCGAGCAGCATGCCGGCCACCAGCGGTCCCTTGCGGGCGAGGTCGATCGATCCGGTGTGCTTGAGGATGCGGTCGGACAGGAAGCCGCCAGCCAACCCGCCGCCAAAGCCACACAGCGCCGGAATGGCGGCAGCAAAGCCGGCTTCCATGATATTGAGGCCACGTTCCTTGACCAGATAGATCGGAAACCAGGTGACGAAGAAATAGGTCAGCACATTGACGCCATATTGACCGATATAGATGCCCAGCATCATTCGGTTGGCCAGCAACTGGCGCAGATTATGCCAGGTGAAGCTGGGCGGCGCGGTGCGGTCGCGCACCATGTCCTCCATATGGATCAGCCCCCCGCCCGCCTCGATATGAGCCAGTTCCGCCGCGTTGATCGCGGGATGGCGGGCGGGGCTGTGAATGAAACGGGTGAACAGCGCGGCGGCCACCAGCCCCAGGCCACCCATCACCCAGAAGACCGAACGCCAGCCGAAGCTGTGGACCAGCCACCCCATCAGCGGCGCGAATACGACCAGCGAGAAATATTGTGCGCTGTTGAAGATTGCGGACGCCGCGCCGCGCTCAGCGGTCGGGAACCAAGCGGTGACGAGGCGCGCATTGCCCGGAAAGGAGGGCGCTTCGGCCGATCCGACCAGGAAGCGCAGGACGAAAAGGGTCGCCACCACCGGCAGGCCCGCGATCAGGCCGACCGCGCCCTGCAAGGCGGTAAAGATCGACCAGATGGCGATCGCGCCGGCATAGATGCGCTTGGTCCCGAACCGGTCGAGCAGCACGCCCCCCGGAATTTGCGCCAGCACATAGGACCAGGCGAAGGCGGAAAGGATGAAGCCGGTCTGTACCGGCGACAGGCCCAATTCCCCGCCGGCCGCATTTCCCGCGATCGCGAAGGTCGCACGATCGGCATAGTTGATCGAGGTGATCAGGAAGATCAGGGCGATCACCTGATGCCGGACGCGAGTGGGACGCGTGCCGGTCGCGACGGGGGCGGTCATTGTCAAAGGCCTCTCCTGATATGCCGCTCGTCTGACGGAGCGTTTACGCAAAGAAAATGGGACGCTAGAGCACATTTCGGGATTGGTCCAAGTCCAACAACGGCTAGACCGAGTTAATTCTTGGTTCGATGTCGCCCTATATGCCGGGTTCAGCCTTGGCATCAGTGCATGGCGTGCATCGATTCATGTCCGATTGGCGTTGGCCTCGCCCGGCGCAGCAGGGCTATCGACGGCAGGGATCGGGCCAGCCCCGAAGAAGAGATAAAGGAGAAGGATCAGGTGAGCGGCACCCCGAGATTGGACGACCAGAAGGCCACGGCCCCTGCAAATCGCGGCACGGCCAGCCGCCGCCACTTTCTCCGCGGATCGGCGGCATTGGCCCTGATGGCAGCGGCTGGTCCCACGCTGGCTGCCGCGCTCTCATCTGCGCCACTGTTCGAAGTCGATACGCCGATGGCGCCCCCCGAATG
>NZ_DATKFP010000121.1:0-10604 GCF_035511395.1 Sphingobium sp. | reverse complement strand
GTCGCCGCATGGGGCCTGATCGTGGTGGCTCTGCTGTTCCTGGGCGCGCTGCCGGGGCTGGTCGGTCTGGCTGTCACATTGCCAGTGCTGGGCTACGCCACCTGGCACCTCTACACCTGCGCCGTCGTTCGTTGAGCCTGCTCGCCCGGTGAAGCATCCTAGAGCCGTGAACGATTAGGTTAATCGTTTACGGCTCTATAGTCTTTTGATTACCGCATTCTGCGGGCCGTCGGCTGTTCCAGCCGACTTCAGATGCTCTGGCTTTACCGGGCGCTTTCGCTGCGTGTCGCAGGCTTGGGCGTTGGCAGAGTCGGTGCGCCATTGCCAAGCGTCGCGAGATATTTGATCACGGCGGCCCGATCCTCCGGGCGGCGCAGGCCAGCGAAACTCATCTTCGTTCCCGGCACGTCGCGGGCAGGCGAGGCGAGGAAGGCGAAAAGGCTTTCATAGCTCCAATCACCACCATGCCCCTTCATCGCTGGTGAGTAGGCGAAGCCGGCATGGGTCGCGACGGGGCGACCGACCACGCCCCAGAGATTGGGACCGATGCGATTGGGGCCGTCCTGATTCAGGTCGTGGCAGCTCAGGCACAATTGCGCCTTGGCCTTTCCCGCATTGGCATCCGCGCCAGCAAGCAGAGTGCCCAGATCCGCTTGCGGGGCAGCGGCGGCCCCTGCGGCCCCTGCCGTCGCCACGGGCGCCTTGCCCTGCATATCCTGACGGTAGGCGATCAGCCTGTTGCCCTCGCCCGGCGCGAGGAGGCTTGCCGGCCAGTCCCGTTGCACGGCCGCCATGTCGACGCGGGGTGGCATCGCATCCGCGGGGGCATAGGCCAGCTTGCCCGGCTTTGCTTCCGGGTAAAGCTGCCCCGCAAACCAGCTTAGGCTCCATAGCGTCCCGGCGGCTCCTGCCACGCATAGTCCTGTGGCCAGCCATCGCATCCGATCCATGGTTCAGCCTCCCCCGCCCATGAAGATCGCGCGGGTCCAATAGGCATAGTCCGCCTCGATCGACATGATCCGTACCAGCACCAACAGCACCAATGGCGGCACCAGTATCGCATAGATCAGCGATAGCCTTTCCCAGGCCAGATGCATGAAGATCGACAGGATCAGGCCGGCCTTGAGCAGCATGAACAGGATGATCAGCGTCCAGCGGAAGATACCCTGCACATGCATGTAATCGACCAGATAGGACAGGGTGCTGAGCAGGAAGAGATAACCCCAGACCTTGAGGTAGAGGCTGATCGGATGCTGGCCATGCTCTTCCGGCTGCGCGGGCTGGCCGTCGGGAACGATCTGCGTCTGCGGAACAGGAACATCGTGCGGCATGGCGATCACCAGAGATAGAAGAAAGCGAAGATGAAGACCCAGACGAGGTCGACGAAATGCCAGTAGAGGCCGGCGATCTCGACCGCGCTATAGTCGCCCGATCGGTCATAATGACCGCGCGCGACCTTGGAGGCGATGATCAGCAGGAGGACGACGCCGCAGCTGACATGCAGGCCGTGGAAGCCGGTGATCATGAAGAAAGTCGCGCCGAACTGCGGCGCGCCCATCGGGTTGCTCCAGGGGCGCACCCCTTCCTCGACGATCAATTTCGTCCATTCGAACGCCTGCATACCGACGAAACTCGCGCCGAACAGGGCGGTCAGCAGCATCAGGACAGCGGTCTTTCGCCGGTCGCGGCGATAGCCGAAGTTGACCGCCATCGCCATGGTGCCGCTGGAACTGATGAGCACGAAGGTCATGATCGCGATCAGGATCAGCGGGATTTTCTGGCCGCCGATCACCAGTGCGAACACCTCGGCCGTATTTGGCCAGGGCAGAACGGCCGAAGACCGGATGGTCATATAACCGGTGAGGAAGCAGGAGAAGATGAAGGTGTCGGACAGCAGGAAGATCCACATCATCGCCTTGCCCCAATGGGTATGGCGAAAGACTTCCTGATCGGCGGACCAGTCGGCCGCGATCTCGCGCAGGGTCGGGGCTATGACCTCCCTATCCCGTCTGTCCGGCACCGTTTGAGACATGGCGATATTGTCCCATGCTGAAAAAGTTCACGTCGATACGAGCAGCCCGGCCAGCAGCAGCCAGACGAGCAGCAGGAAATGCCAATAGACCGCACATAGGCGGACATGGCGCAGGTTGCGGGTCACCAATGCCGGGCCGATGGCGACCAGCCCGCCGATGATGTGGCAGCCGTGGAGCGCGGTCAGCAGATAGAAGAAGGCATTGGCCGGATTGGTGGACAGATAGTAGCCCGCCGCCTGATAATGGCGCCAGAGCAGCCATTGCCCAATGAGGAAGCAGAGGCCCAGTGCGGCGCCCGCCACGGACGCTTTCACCATCCGCTGCTGCCCATCGCGCAAGGCCGCGCGCCGGGCGACTTCCCAGGCGAGACTGCTGCCGATCAGGATCGCGCTGTTGATCCACAACAGGGGCGGATCGGGCATCGATACCCAGTCGTCGCCTCCATGGCCCATCGCGGCGTGCAACCCCATGCGCATGAGATAAGCCGCCGTCAGCAGCGAGAACATCACCAGCGCGACAGCGAAATAGACAGTCAGGCCGACCGCGCCCGCTGATGGACGATCGGTCTTGCTCTCTATTTCGCTGTCGCTCGATGCGTCCCAGCTTTTCTCTGTGAGGCGCGCCAGGATGCTCATGCGCGCGGTTCCGTTTGGGGGATGAAGTCGCGCGGCGCGCCCGGCACGCTGTAATCATAAGCCCAGCGATAGACGACCGGCAGCTTCGCGCCCCAATTGCCATGGGCGGGCGGCGTATCGGGCGTCAGCCATTCCAAGCTCGCCGCGCCCCAGGGATTGGGATCGGCTTTCGGCCCGCGGAACAGGCTCCAGATCATGTTGAAGAAGAACAGCCCCTGCGCCGCGAACACGATCAGCGCCGCGATGCTGATCCATTCATTGGCGAGATGGACCGACTGCGGGATGAAGGCGGTGTCGCCTAGCGCATAATAGCGGCGCGGCACGCCCAATATGCCCAGATAATGCATCGGCAGGAAGATCGCATAGACACCCAGGAAGGTGATCCAGAAATGAAGCTTGCCCAGCGTGTCGTTCCACATCCGCCCGAAAATCTTGGGATACCAGTGATAGATTGCGCCGAAGATCACCAGCACCGGCGACACGCCCATGACCATATGGAAATGGGCGACGACGAAGAAGGTGTCGGACAGCGGCACGTCGACGCTGACATTGCCCAGAAACAGGCCCGACAGCCCGCCATGGATAAAGGTAAAGATGAAGGCGATGGCGAACAGCATCGGCACGCGCAGATGGATGTCGCCGCGCCATAGCGTCAGCAGCCAGTTATAGACCTTGATCGCGGTCGGGACGGCGATGACCAGTGTCGACGTCGCGAAAAAGAACCCGAAATAAGGGTTCATGCCCGACACATACATATGATGCGCCCAAACGACGAAGCTGAGCGCTCCGATGATGACGATCGCCCAGACCATCATACGATAGCCAAAGATGTTGCGCCGCGCATGGACGCTGATCAGGTCCGACACGATGCCGAAGGCGGGGAGCGCGACGATATAGACTTCGGGATGGCCGAAAAACCAGAAGAGGTGCTGAAACAGCAGCGGACTTCCCCCTTCTGTCGGGGTGATGCGGCCCATGGATTGCATCGTCGGCATGAAGAAACTGGTGCCCGCCAGATGATCGAACAGCATCATGATCGCTGCGACGAACAGCGCGGGAAAGGCGAGCAGGCCCATGACCGAGGCGGTGAAGATGCCCCAGACCGACAATGGCATCCGCATCAGCGTCATGCCCTTCGTTCGCGCCTGTAGCACGGTCGTCACATAGTTGAGGCCACCCATGGTGAAGGCCACGACGAAGATGGCGAGGCTGACCAGCATCGTGACGATGCCCCATTGATGGCCGGGCGTGCCTTCGGAAATGGCCTGTGGAGGATAGAGCGTCCATCCCGCCCCCGTAGGACCGCCGGGAACGAAGAAGCCCGTCACCAGCACGATCACCGACAGCAGGTAAAGCCAGTAGCTCAGCATGTTGACGAAGGGGAACACCATGTCCCGCGCGCCGATCATCAGCGGAATCAGATAATTGCCAAAGCCACCCAGCAGCAAGGCGGTCAGCAGATAGACGACCATGATCATGCCGTGCATCGAAACGAATTGCAGATAGTTGTCCGGCTGGATCGACGGAAAGGCGCCCGGAAAGCCGAGTTGCAGCCGCATCAGCGCCGACAACACCAGCGCCACCAGCCCGATCGAGATTGCGGTGCAGCTATATTGGATGGCGATGACCTTGTGATCCTGGCTCCAGACATAGCGCGTGACCCAGCTGTGGGGATGGTGCAGCGGGCGCAAATCGTCGGCCAGGGTGGTAGCCATTAGCGGGCGCTCCTGATGATGTCATTTGCCGTGGGGAATGCGCTGGTGATCGCCTGACCCGGCACGGAGCAGGCGCTGGCTCTGACAAGCATTGCAGAGAGCGCGGCGGGTGGCGCATCCGCCAATATCTGGCCGAAGCTCACCTGTTGCGCCTGCCAGTTGGCGAAGGCCGCAGGCGAGTCCACGACTACCTTGCCGCGCATCTCATGATGGCCGGTACCGCACAGTTCGGCGCAGAGAATGTCGAACGTCCCGGTCTTCGTCGGCGTCATCCAGAAATAGGTTACGATGCCGGGCACCAGATCCATCTTGGCCCGAAACTCCGGCACGTAGAAATCGTGCAGCACATCCTTCGAGCGCAGCACCAGCTTCACCGGTTTGCCGACCGGCAGGTGTAGGTCGCCCGCTTCGACCAGCAGGTCGTCCCGGCCGAAGGGGTCGAGCGGATCGAGGCCCAGCACATTGTCCGGAGTCACATATTTGACGGCCGCAGCGCCCAGCACGCCATCGGGGCCGGGATAGCGGAACGCCCATTGCCATTGCTGGCCAACCGCCTCGACAATGGCGGCTTCCTGCGGAACGGAGACATATTTGCCCCAGGCGGCCAATCCCGGCGCGAGCAAACCGATGACGCCGATCGCCGTCCAGAATGTCAGCCTTTTCTCCAGCGAGGAATTTTCCGGCTCATAATGGGCGCGATGGCCCGGCCGGTGCCGGTAGCGGACGAGCGCCCAGGCCATGAAGAGGTTGAGCAGCACGAAAGCCGCAGCGCAGATCCACAGGGTCACGTCGAGTGCGGAGTCGATCGCGCTCCAGTTGGAGGCAAGCGGCGTGCGCCACCAAGGACTGAACAGATGAAATGCGACCGAACCCAACACCAGCACGGCGATGGCGACCGCAATGGGCACAGGCTCTCTCCCTTCGAAGGTGAGCGGCTCGCAACCATTTTTACCGGGCCTTCGAGTCGCTCCCGAAATACCGTGGTCGACAATCTAAAGAAAAATTTCGTTTTGGAAAAGTGTTGAACGGGTTTTGCTTCGCCAACACCTTTCACAAGCGATAGCAACCTGTTCCACCTTCACTATTCCGACCAGCAATGATGCAGCGCAACATTGTCGGCTTCATAGCCACCGCCATGCACAGTCGGCTCCGCACCGCCTTGACGACTTAACGGCGGTGGTATCCGTTCACGCCGCGCTACGCTGTTTTTCCTCCTCGATCTGGCCGGATGCGTGAAGGCCTGCGACATAGCCGAAGGTCAGGCTCGGCCCCAGCGTCGCACCGGCGCCGGGATAGGAGCCGCCGAAGACATTCTTCTGGTCGTTGCCGACCGCATAAAGACCTTCGATAGGCTTTCCGCCTTCGTCCACCACGCGTGCGAACTTGTCGACATTGATGCCCGCAAAAGTACCGATTTCGCCCGCGAACATCTTGATCGCGTAATAGGGGCCTTTTTCAAGCGGGCCGAGGCAGGGATTGGGCCACTTATTCTCGTCATCGCCCTGATAGGCGTCATAATCGTCCTGACCGCGCTGGAAATCGGGGTCGAGGCCTTGTTTGGCGAAGCTGTTGAAGCGATCCACCGTCTCCACCAATGCCCTGGCGTCGACGCCGATCTTCTCTGCCAGCGCGGCGACCGTGGGCGCTTCGATCAGATAGCCGTTCTTGAGATAATGTTTGCGCGGGCTCGGCTTGGGACGGACGCGGCCCATGCCCCATTTGTCGATTGCAGCCTTATCGCCCAGAAGCCAGACATAGCCGGATGTGTCGCCGCGCGTCGCCTCGATGATCTGGGGGACGAAGCTGGAATAGGCGCAGCTTTCGTTGCCGAAGCGCTTGCCATGGCGGGTGACGCAGATGAAGCCGGGCTTCAGCCGGTCGACCAGATGCGGCCAGACGCCTTTGGGCCCCTCAATGTCGGGCTGGACGGAGGTAGGCATCCATGCGCCGGCGTTGGAGACATCGTTGCCAAAGACGCCGCCCACGTCCTCCGCCATGCGCGCGCCATCGCCGACATTGCCGGGGTTGGCGACCGAATGGGGCGTGGCATCGACATTGGCGGGATAGGATTGCGCGCGACGTTCCTTGCTCCAGGGAAAGCCACCGCTGCCCAGGATCACGGCATGTTTCGCCATGATCCGTCGCGATCCGCTGGGGCCATCGATCATTGCGCCGCGCACCACGCCGCCTTCCTTGATCAGGCTCTTCGCCGGGGCATTGAGGAGGATAGGAATATCGAGTTCGAAACAACTCTGCGCAAGGCGCGTGATCAACGCGCCGCCGCGCACCACGCGACGCGCGCCGCCATAGATGGCGGTATGGACGAGGTGCAGCGCCATTTTGCCCGCGACCGCCACAAAAGCCTTGGGCGAGCGGCCGGCCTTGAAGAATTGCTGCATTTCGACCGAGGAGCCGATGGCAAAGCCCAGGAACAGCAACTGCGGCAGCTGGCGCTTCAGTTCCTTGAAATGCTTGCCCAGCTTTTTCGCGTCATACTCGGCCGCGATCAGCGAACGAGTCTTGGCTGCGTTGGGATTCTTGAAGTAATAGTCGGGATATTCCATCCCGTTGAACTTGACGTGGGTTTCCCGCTCCAGAAATGCGATCATTTCCGGACCATATTTCAGGAAGGCGTCGATCCGGTCGATCTCGGCATAATTGCCCGCTTCCTCAAGAATATAGGTGCGCACCTTTTCCGGGCTGTCAGGCTCGCCCAGCCGCTGTTCGATCGCAGGAGCGTGATGATTGCCCGGAATCCAGAGCATGCCGCCCGATGTCGCCGTGGTGCCGCCGAATACATCCTGCTTTTCCGCCACGATCACATTCATGCCCGCCTTGCGCGCCGTGATGGCAGCCGTCAGCGCGCCCCCGCCACTGCCGATCACCAGCACGTCGCACGCCAAGTCGCCGCTCAGTTGGTTCGCTTTGCCGGTCACGCCACTCTCCATCGCTACACGCATCGGCCGGCAGAGGCACGGCCGGGGCCGCCTGTCAAAACAGGTCATATGGCCTTGAATATGGTTGAGTACATCAAATGGCAATGCCCCCTTTTAAATTTTAGCACGCGCTATACAGATTGGTGACACATGGACGACAGCAAACCGCATAAACCGGCCACCCGATCATAAAAAAGTCCACATGGCTTGTATTTTGCGCATCCGAGCAGTATCCTGCGCTACGTTCAAAAGAATGGGAGAGCGATCGTGGCCGACTATGACGGTCCAAAATTGTCCGAAGCGCCCGGACCTTCATGGGATGAGCTGGCCGAACGCGATAGCAGGCCCGTGCCCGAATTTCTGAAGGGCGATTCGTGGCAGGATTTTGGCGACGAAATGCTGTCTGTCGATCGCTATGTCTCTTCGGACTTCTTTGCGCGCGAATGCGAGAAGATGTGGCCGGATGTGTGGCAGTTCGCCGCCCGCGTCGAGGAAATGCCGGAACCGGGCGACTATGTCCTCTACGAGAATGTCGGCCGCTCCTATCTGGTCGTGCGGCAGGATGACGGTTCCGTCCGCGCCTTTCACAATGTCTGCCTGCATCGCGGCCGCAAGCTGCGGACCGAAAGCGGCTGGGCGGCGGATTTCACATGCCCCTATCATGGCTTTGCCTGGAAAACGGACGGCAATCTGAAGAACGTCCCGTGCCGCTGGGACTTTCCCGGCATGCGCGACGCAGACGTCACGCTGCCGCAAGCGCAGGTCGGCATCTGGGGCGGCTATATCTTCATCAAGGAGAATGAGGGCGGACCCAGCCTTGAGGAATATTTGGCTCCCCTGCCCGATCATTTCGCCCGCTGGCGGCATGAGGACGCCTATACCACCGCCTGGGTCGGCAAGGTCATCAAAGCCAATTGGAAGGCCTGCGCGGAAGCCTTCATGGAGGCCTATCATGTGTCCGCCACCCATCCGCAGATCATGCCCTTCACGGGTGATGCCAACAGCAAATATATGATGTGGGGCGATCATGTGAATCTGGCGATCACTCCATTCGGCGTCCTGTCGCCGCAGATCGAGGGCGAGGCGACTGAGCAGGACATCATCGACAATTTCCTGAAATATAATGGCCGCGTCGTCGAACCGGGCATGAAGCTGACGGTGGAGGAAGGGCGCACAGCACGCGCCTCCATGGGCGATCATAACCGCAAGCGGTTTGGCAAGGTGTTCGGCCGTGATCTGGACGAGGCAAGCGATTCCGAAGTGCAGGATGCGCTGACCTACAATGTATTCCCGAACTTCTCGCCCTGGGGCGGGTTTCAGCCAACGGTGGTCTATCGCTGGCGTCCATGGCCGGATCAGGACCATACGCTGATGGAGGTGCGCCTGCTCGGACGACTTAAGCCGGGGGAAACCGCTCCACATCCAGAGATGATCCTGGTGCCCGAAGGCGGAAGCTATGCCGATTATCTGGGCCAGCTCGGCAATGTGCTGGAGCAGGACATGAACAATCTGCCGGAAGTACAGGCGGGCATGAAGGCCTCCAAGACGGGCCGATTGCGGTTGGCGCATTATCAGGAAAGCCGCGTACGTCATTTCCAGCATACGCTCGACAAATATCTGGCGCATGAGGGCGGCAATGTCTGACCAGGACGCTCTCGATATATTGCTGGCGAAGCAGGCCTGCACCGAGCTGGTCTACAGGCTCGCCCGTGGGCTGGACCGGTGCGACAAGACGATATTGCTGTCGGTCTTTCACCCCGACGCAACCGACGATCATGGCGGGTTCAAGGGGACCGCGATCGAGTTCGTCGATTGGGTCGTAGGACTGCTGCCGACCATGGAGCGCACGCAGCATCTCATCGGCAATGTGCTGATCGACGTGGCGGGCGACCGCGCCGTCGGGGAATCCTGTTTCATGGCCAATCATGATTTGACGAACGCGGATGGGAAGCCCGTCCGCATGATCGCAGCGGGTCGTTATCTCGACCGGTTCGAGCGCCGCGAGGGCGTGTGGAAGATCAGCCATCGCCACGCCGTCTATGATTGGAACGCCAATCTCGACCGAACCGACAATTGGGATCGGACGCCGGGCAGTCCGCGCGTCTTCGGCGAACGCGGCAAAGGCGACCCGATTTACGCCCACCGGGCAGCACTGAACAATTAGAAGGGTAGGAAGAAGATGAGCGAAGGCAAGCGACTGAACGGCAAGCGGGTGTTCATCCTGGGCGCGGGGGCGCCCGGCGGCATTGCCGCGGCGATCGCCGGACTGTTCCGGGACCAAGGTGCCACCATCGCGCTCGGTTCGCCCGACATTCCGGCTGCGCAGGCCGTCGCCGAGAATTGCAAGGCGGTGGGCATCGTGAGGGTCGACATTCTTGACGAACAGTCGATCCATGACGGCGTCAAGGAAGCCGCCGGCCTGCTGGGCGGCGGCATCGACGTCGCGATCAACGCTGCGGGCGTCAACCGCAACGCACCGCTTTCGGAGGAAACGGCGGACGCCCTGCTGTTCCAGGCGCGCATTCACTTCATCGGCACCGCGCTGTTCATCAAGGAAGTGGCCGAATCCATGCCAAATGGCGGATCGATCATCACCATGTCCAGCGTTACGGCGGAACTCACCACGCCGCGTCTTGCCGCCTATGCCGGCAGCAAGGCGGCCGCCGACAAGGTCGTGAAGGTCGCGGCGGTCGAATATGGCGATCGCGGCATTCGCGTGAACTCGCTGGCGCCGGGCCTGACCAGCACGCCGATGACCGCCGCCTATTTCGCTGATGAAAAGGTCGTGGGCGCCTTCCAGCGGGAAATCCCGATCGGCAGGCTGTCCACCGTTGACGACGTCGCCGCTGCCGCCCTGTGGCTGGCCAGCGACGATTGCATCGCCACCGGTGACACGATCCGCGTCAGCGGCGGCGCACACCTGCGCCGCCTGCCCGTCGCCAGCGACTTCGTCTGAACGGAAAGCAGGGTAGCCATGAGCGATATCGACATTCAGGACGCGCCTGCCCGTCGCATCGGCATCGACGCGAGCAAGGCGGCGGAACCCGCACTGGGCGACGCGCCGATCAACCCGTCACGCTATTTCGACCGCGATTTCTGGAAGCGCGAATGGGAAGGCATGTGGACGAAGACGTGGCAGGTCGTTGCGCTGGAGGAGCAGCTTCGGAAAGTCGGCGACTATGTCACCATGGAGTTCGGCCAGGAAGTCATATTGGCAGTGCGTGGCAAGGATGAGAATATCCGCTGCTTTTACAATGTCTGCCCGCATCGCGGCATGATGCTGGT